>JBKPLL010000026.1:0-40763 GCA_046731605.1 Actinomycetota bacterium
GGCGTTTGCGGCCGGCGGGGGGGGGGGGGGGGGGGGGGGGGGGGGGGGCGGGCGCCCCCCCCCCCCCCCCCCCCCGGCCAGAAGACCCGGCGCCTCCGGCGCCGCCGGCGCGGACGCCGTCGTTCGGCGCGTGCTCGGCGACCTCGTGCACGATGCGCCACAGCCGCCGTAGGAAGCGCACGATGCCCTCGACTCCGTCCGGCGTCCACTCCATGTCCTGGTCTGCGGGGCCCATGAAGAGGATGTAGAGCCGTACCGCGTCGGCGCCGTAGGCGTCCGTGACCGCGTCCGGGCCCTCGACGTTCCCCTTCGTCTTCGACATCTTCGTCCCGCCGAGCGTGACCCAGCCCTGGTGGAACATGCGCGCGAACGGCTCGCGGAAGCCGAGCATCCCCCAGTCGTTCATCGCCTTGACGAAGAAGCGCGAGTAGAGCAGGTGGCCGGTCGAGTGGTCGACGCCGCCGATGTACTGGGAGACCGGCAGCCAGTAGTCGACGACGAAGCGGTCGAACGGCGCCTCGTCGTTGTGCGAGTCGATGTAGCGCAGGAAGTACCAGGACGAGTCGACGAACGTGTCCATCGTGTCGGGATCGCGCCGCGCCGCGCCGCCGCACCGCGGGCATTCGACGTTCATGTACTCCTCGTCCTGGGCGAGCGGGGGCTTCCCCTTCGGCGCGTAGTCCTCGATGTCGGGGAGGATCACCGGCAGCTGGTCCTGGGGCACCGGCACGACGCCGCACTGCTCGCAGTGGATGAACGGGATCGGACAACCCCAGTAGCGCTGCCGCGACACGCTCCAGTCGCGCAGCCTGTAGTTGACCGTCGCCTTGCCGCGACCCTCGTCCTCGAGCGCGGCGACGATCGCCTGCGCGCCCTCCGCCGCCGACAGCCCGTCGAAGCGGCCGGAGTTGACGAGCTTCCCGTCCTCGTCGATCACGACCTTCGTCGGCAGGGTGAACGTCTCGGCGAACTCTCCGTCGCGCTCGTCGTGCGCCGGAACGGCCATGATCGCGCCGGTCCCGTAGTCCATCAGGACGTAGTCGGCCACCCAGATCGGTAGCCGCTCGCCGTTGACCGGGTTGACCGCGTGGAAGCCGGTGGAGACGCCGGTCTTGGTCGTCCCGGCCGCGCGCTCCTCGACGGGGCGAGCGCCGGCATGGCGCGCGTACTCCTTCGCCTCGTCGCTCGCGTGCGACTCGACGAACGGGTGCTCGGGCGCGAGGACGAAGAAGGTCGCGCCGAACAGCGTGTCGGCGCGGGTGGTGAAGACCGCGAGGTCCTCCCCGGTCTCCTCCACCTGAAAGAGGATCTCGGCGCCTTCGGAGCGCCCGATCCAGTTGCGCTGGATCGCCTTCGTCCGCTCGGGCCAGAAACCGCCCTCAGGCAGGTCGTACTCGAGCAGCTCGTCGGCATACGCAGTCGTGCGCATGAACCACTGCGTCATGTTCCGGAGCTCGACCTCGGCGCCGCAGCGCTCGCAGCGGCCGTCGACGACGTACTCGTTCGCGATCACCGTCTGGTCGTTGGGGCACCAGTTGACCGGCCCCTCCCGGCGGTAGCAGAGGTCGTGCGCGACGAACTGCTGGAACAGCCACTGCGTCCAGCGGTAGAAGGTCGGCTGGTGCGCCGCGACCTCGCGCTCCCAGTCGATCGCCCAGCCGAGGCGCTTCATCTGGGCGCGCATCGTCTCGATGTTCCGCTCGATCGTCTCGCGGGGGTGGCGACCCTCGCGGATCGCGGCGTTCTCCGCGGGCAGCCCGAACGCGTCCCAGCCCATCGGGCGCACGACGTGCCAGCCGCTGCGGCGCCGTACGTGGGTCTGGACGTCGCCCATCGTGTAGTTGAGGACGTGGCCCATGTGGAGGCTCGGGCCCGACGGGTAGGGCAGCATCTCGAGCTGGTACCAGTGGTTCTCCGCGGTCGGCGCCCCCGGAACCGGGTTGGGGACGTTGAAGGCCCGCTCGTCCTCCCAGACACGCTGCCATTTCGCCTCGATCTCGTGCGGTTCGTATCTCGGTGTCATCGCAAAAGGGTCCTCTGAAACGAAAAGACCTCTCCGAGGAGAGGCCGTGGGGAGGCTGGCGCGGCGCGGCCGCGCGTGTCTCCCTGATCTAGGTAAGCAGCAGCTCCTGCATTCGGGTTCCCGATACTAGCAACGTGCTCGAGCTTTTTCCCGAATCCGCGCGGATCGAGGAGGGCGGGCTCACGCTCGGCGGAGTGGGCTCGACGCGGCTGGCCGAGGAGTACGGGACGCCGCTGCTCGTCTACTGCGAGCAGACGATCCGGAGCCAGGTGCGCGCGTACCGCGAGGCCGCACCGGGCGCGCTCGTCGTCTACGGCACCAAGGCGTTCGCGAACGTCGAGCTGCTGCGGCTGCTCGCCGAGGAGGAAGCCGGCGCCGACGTCTCCACGCTCGGCGAGCTGGCGTTCGCGCGCACCGCAGGTATCCCGGGCGAGCGGATCGTCTTCCACGGCAACAACAAGTCCGAGGACGAGCTGCGCGCGGCTGCGGAGGCCGAGGCGCTCGTTGTCCTCGACGCGGCCGGCGAGGCGGAGGCTGCGGCCGCCGCCGGCGTGCGCCGCGTGCTGGTGCGCCTGACGCCTGGCGTGGAGGCGTTGACACATCGCTCGATCCAGACAGCGCACGAGGAATCGAAGTTCGGTCTCGCTCCCGATGCCGCCGAGCGGGAGGTCGAGCGGGCGCAGGAGCTCGGGCTCGAGGTCGAGGGCGTGCACGTCCACGTCGGCTCGCAGCTCGGACGCGCGGACGAGAGCGTGCTCGCGCTCGAGCGCGTGCTCGCGTTCCTCGAGCGGCTGCGGTGGCGGCCCCGCGTGCTCGACCTCGGCGGCGGGCTCGGCGTCCGCCACAACCGGGCCGAGGAGCTTCCGCAGGTCGCCGACTTCCTCCGCCGGCTCGTGGAGCTGGTGCCCGACGGCGTCTCGCTGATCCTCGAGCCGGGGCGCTCGCTCGTCGGCCGGGCCGGCGTCACGCTGTACCGAGTGGGCTCGGTGAAGGAATCGGGAGGAGTGACGTACGCCGCGATCGACGGCGGGATGTCCGACAACCCGCGCCCGCAGCTCTACGGCGCGCGGTACGAGGCGCTGCTCGCGAACCGCGCGGACGAACTGCCGAGCGGGGTCTACCGGATCGCCGGCAAGCACTGCGAGTCGGGCGACGTGCTGATCGAGGCTGCGGAGCTGCCCGAGCCGCGGCCCGGTGACGTGCTCGCTGTGCCGGCGACGGGCGCGTACACCCTCGCGCTCGGCTCGACGTACAACGGCGTCCCACGGCCGGCCGTCGTGCTGGTCGCGGACGGCGCGGCGCGCGTGATCCGCGCTCGGGAGACTGTGGACGATCTTCTACGCTTCGAGCGGCCATGAGGCTCACGCGCGTACCGGGGGTCGTTCTCATCGCGGTCGCCGCGGCGATGTGGGGCACCGACCCGATCATCCGCAAGACGATGAGCGGAACGACGTCGGCAACGACCATCGTCTTCGGCGAGCACGTGATTCTCGTTCTCTGCACGCTGCCGTTCCTACTCCCCGCGCTGCGGGCCGTGTTCCGTGCCGGCTGGCGCTACGTCACGGCGGCGGTGGTGATCGGTGCCGGCGCATCGGCCGCCGCCACGATCCTCTTCACGGACGCGCTGATCGGCCACTCGGACTTCATCACCCCCGTGGTGATCCAGAAGGTGCAGCCGCTCGTGGCCATAGCCGCTGCGGCGGCGCTGCTCGGCGAGCGGCCTCGCCCGAGCTTCGCGTGGTTCTTCCTTCCTGCCCTCGCCGGCTTCTGGCTCGTCAACCAGCCACATCCGTTCGAGCCGTCGGCGAGCGGAGTCGTCGTGATCGTGGAGGCCACCGCGGCGGCCGTGCTCTGGGCACTCGGGACGGTACTCGGGCGCTACATGTCCCGCGAGCTCGAGTTCCAGCACATTCTGAGCCTGCGGTTCTTCTTCGGGCTGATCGCGAGCGCGATCGCGCTACCGATCATGGGCGCGGCCGCCTACTCGAACGGCCACGACAGCACTCTCATCCTCTACCTCGCCCTCGTCACCGGGCTCGCCGCCCTGACGCTCTACTACTTCGGGCTGCAGCGCACGCCGGCGGTCCTCTCCTCGCTCGCGGAGCTCACGTACCCGGCGGTCGCCGTGATCGCAGGCATCTACGCGTATGACCAGCACCTGAGCTGGACGCAGTGGCTCGGCGTCGGGCTGATCCTCGGGGCCGTGACCCTGCTACCGGTGCGGCGGCGCCGCGTGGTTGCCGAGCCCCCGCGCGAGCTGGTTCCGGCAGCCGCGTCGGCGTAAGCTCACGCGGTGGACCTGCGCGACACGCCGGAAGAGGCCAGCTTCCGCGAGGAGCTCCGCGCGTGGGTCGACGCGAACCTCCCGGCGGACAAGCGTGGCGGCCGCGGCGGCGCGCAGCGGTTCGAGGATCCGTTCATCCGGGAGTGGAGCCGCAAGCTCTTCGCGGCCGGCTACGCGGGGCTGACCTGGCCGGAGGAGTACGGCGGCGCCGGCGCTCCCCACAGCTTCCAGGCGATCCTCTACGAGGAGCTCGCCGCGGTGCAGGCCCCGACGCACGTCGGCGTGATCGGCCTCAGCATGGCGGGGCCGACGATCATCGCGCACGGCACGGAGGAGCAGAAGGCGCGCTACCTCCGCCCGATCCTCGCCGCCGACGAGATCTGGTGCCAGGGCTTTTCGGAACCGGACGCGGGCTCCGACCTTGCCGCCGCCCGCACGCGGGCCGAGCGCCGCGGCGACGTCTACGTCGTCAACGGGCAGAAGGTGTGGTCGTCGTTCGCCCACATCGCCGACTTCTGCATCCTCGTCACCCAGAGCGACCCGGACGCGCCGCGCTACCGGAACCTCACGTATCTGCTCGTGGACATGCACGCCCCCGGGGTCGAGGTGCGGCCGCTGCGCCAGATCACGGGCGAGGCGGAGTTCAACGAGATCTTCTTCAGCGACGTCGAAGTCCCCGTCGAGAACCGCCTCGGCGAGGAGGGCGAGGGCTGGCAGGTGGCGATGACGACGCTCCTGCACGAGCGCGCGACGCTCGGCTTCGCGCTCACGGCAACGCTCGACGCGCTCTTCGGGCGGCTGCTGGAGGAGGTGCCCGGGCGGAATCCCGCGCCGCACGTGCGCGAGGCGTTGGCGCGGGAGTGGATCGAGCTGCAGGCGCTGCGCTTCACGAACTACCGCGCCCTCAGCACGTACGAGCGCACCGGCGTCCCCGGCCCCGAAGGCTCGGGCGTGAAGCTGCGCTGGTCGGAGGCGAACCAGCGCCTGACGAAGCTCGCGCGGGAGCTGCGCGGGCCGGAGGGCATCCTCGACGACGGCTGGTGGAATCACCAGCAGCTCCGCAGCCGCGGCAACACGATCGAAGCCGGGACGTCGGAGGTCCTGCGCAACATCATCGGCGAACGGGTACTCGGCCTCCCGAGGTCGCGCTGATGAACTTCGCGCTCAACGACGACCAGCTCGAGCTGAAGCAGGCCGCCCGCGCGTGGCTCGCCGACCGCTTCCCGCTCGACCGCGACTGGGAGGCGCAGGACGACCGCCGGAGCGAGCTCGAGGAACTCGGCTGGCTCGACGTCGCGGAGGCGGGGCTCGGCTTCGTCGAGGAGGCGCTGCTGCTCGAGGAGCTCGGCTACGTCTGCTATCCCGGCTTCTTCCTGGGCCACGTGGCAGGGTCGGCGGCCGACGGGGACCTTTCCACCGTCGATCCGACCCGCAGTGCCGTGCGGATCGAGGACGAGACGCCGCGCTTCCGGGCCGCGGCGGCCGCCGAGGCGCTAGGCGTCGCACAGCGCGCGCTCGACCTGGGTGTGGGGCACGCGAAGACACGCTCCCAGTTCGGCAAGCCGATCGGCACCTACCAGGCCGTCTCTCACCCGCTCGCCCAGACGTACACCGACGTCGAGCTCGCCCGCTCGCTCGTCTACTGGGCCGCCTGGTGCGTCGCGGAGGACGACGAGCGGGCACCGGTCGCGGCCGCGGCGGCCAAAGCGTTCGCGACCGAGGCCGCGGTCGCCGCCTGCGAGCGGTCGATCCAGGCGCACGGCGGCATCGGCTTCACCTGGGAGCACCCGCTGCACCGCTTCTACAAGCGCGCCCTCTGGCTCGAGGGCATCGGCGCCCGACCCGCGGAGCTGCGTCTCGAGGTCGCAGAGTCGCTCGTCGCCGGCCGGTGAGGCTCGTCCGCTCGAGCGAGCTCACGGACAAGGCGCCGTACGCCTATGCCGCGGTGGCGCCGCAGGGCGCACGCCTCGTCTTCACCGCAGGCGCCTGCCCCCTCGACGCGGCCGGTGAGACGGTCGCCCCTGGAGACGTCGCAGCGCAGGCCGAGCAGGTGATGCAGAACCTCCGCACCGCGCTGCGCGCGGCCGGAGCGGACCTCGGCGACGTGTTGAAGACGACGGTCTACGTAGCGACCACGCGACGCGAGGACCTCGTGACCGCCTGGAACGTGGTCCGGCGCCAGTTCGGTGAGCACGACGCCCCCAGCACGCTCCTTGGCGTGAGCGTCCTCGGCTATCCGGACCAGCTCGTCGAGGTCGAGGCAGTCGCGGCTGTAGGAGAATGAGCCGGATGGACGGGCTGATGATGGACTTCCCACTCACGCTGACGCATCTGCTGCGGCGGGCCGAGACGTTTTTCGGCGACGGCGAGATCGTCACGCGCCTCCCCGACAAGAGCTTCCACCGCACGAATCACCGCGAGGCGCTGCGGCGCGCGCGACAGCTCGCGGTTGCGCTGCGCAAGGCGGGCCTCGAGCGCGGCGACCGCGTTGCGACCCTGTGCTGGAATCACCACCAGCATCACGAGGCGTACTTCGGCGTCCCGTGCGGCGGCTTCGTCCTGCACACGCTCAACCTCCGCCTTCACCCGAACGATCTCAACTACATCGCGAGCCACGCCGGCGACCGCGCCGTGATCGTCGACAGGGCGCTGCTGCCGCTGCTCGAGCAGTTCCGGGAGGGAACGCAGTTGGAGCACGTCTTCGTCGTCGAGGATTCGTACGAGGAGCTGCTCGCGACCGCCGATCCCGACGAGTGGGAGGATCCGGAGCTCGACGAGAACGAGGCTGCGGCGATGTGTTACACGAGCGGCACGACCGGCCGGCCGCGCGGTGTCGTCTACTCGCACCGCTCCTCCGTCCTGCACGCGCTCGGGGTCGGCGCGAACAACCCGCTCGGGCTCGGCTTCGGCATCGACGACGCAGTGATGCCGGTCGTGCCGATGTTCCACGCGAACGCGTGGGGCTATCCGTACCTCGCGACGATGCAGGGCGCGAAGCTCGTCTACCCCGGACCGCACCTCGATCCGGACAGCCTGCTCGAGAACATGGAGCAGGAGCGCGTGACGTGGGCGGCAGGCGTGCCCACGATCTGGATGGGGATCCTCGCGCGGCTCGACGCCGAGCCCGGCCGCTGGGACCTCTCCGCGATGAAGGCGATGCTGGTGGGCGGCTCGGCCGTGCCGCGCGCCATGATCGCGGCGTTCGAGGAGCGGCACGGCCTGAGAATCTGCCAGGGCTGGGGCATGACCGAGACGTCGCCGGTCGCCTCGACCGTCGCGCTGCCGTACGACCTCGCGGAGGCGGACGCCGAGACGCGGTGGGACTACCAGGCGATGGTCGGCTTCCCGCTGCCGTTCGTGGAGATTCGCGTGCGCGCCGGCGACGAGGACGTGCCCTGGGACGGCGAGGCGATGGGCGAGCTCGAGGTGCGCGGCCCGTGGATCGCGGCGAGCTACCACGACGCACCCGAGACGGCCGACCGCTGGACGGACGACGGCTGGTTCCGGACGGGCGACATCGTCTCGATCCATCCACGCGGCTTCATCCAGATCAAGGATCGCTCGAAGGACGTGATCAAGTCGGGCGGCGAGTGGATCTCCTCGGTCGAGCTCGAGAACGCGCTCATGGCGCATCGCGCCGTGGCCGAGGCGGCGGTGATCGCCGTGCCGGACGAGAGGTGGGGCGAGCGGCCGCTCGCGGCGGTCGTGCTCAAGGACGGCACCGCCGCGACTCCCGACGAGCTGCGAGAGTTCCTCGCGCCCCGGTTCGCGAAGTGGTGCCTGCCCGACCGGATCGAGTTCGTCGGCGAGATCCCGAAGACGAGCGTCGGCAAGTTCCGCAAGACGGCGCTGCGCGAGCAGTTCGCCGGCGAACCGGCCCAGACGACTTGAGGGCAGCCGTCCTGCCGGCGGTCGATGCGCCGTTCGAGCTGCGCGAGGTCGGGAACCCGGATCCCGACGACGGCGAAGCGCTCGTGCGCGTGCGGGCGGCCGGGATCAACTTCCTCGACGTCCTGATCCGGCGCGGCCGCTATCCGCAGATGCCCGAGTTCCCGGCGGTGCTCGGGGTGGAGCTTGCGGGAGAGCTCGAGGATGGGACGCGGGTGATGGCGATGGTGCCCGCGGGTGCGTATGCCGAGCTCGTGAGCGTCCCGCGGGCGTCGCTCGTGCCGCTGCCGGACGCGGCGACGTTCGCCGAGGGCGCCGGCTTCATCCTCACCTTCCTCACCGCGTACGTCCCGCTGACGCGGCAGGTGCGCTTCGAGGAGGAGCGGACGGTGCTCGTGCACGCCGCAGCCGGGGGCGTCGGCACCGCGGCGATCCAGGTGGCGCGGGCCCTCGGCGCGCGGGTGATCGCGGCCGCCGGCTCGGCCGAGAAGCTCGAGCTCTGCCGCGAGCTCGGCGCCGAGGACGCGTACGTCTACGAGGAGCTGCCGGACGACCTGCGGGTCGACGTCGTGGTCGATCCGGTCGGCGGCGAGCTGTTCGAGGCTGCGGTCTCTCGGCTCCGCCCGCTCGGCCAGCTCGTGGCGATCGGCTACGCGGGCGGGCTCTGGCCCGAGCTGCAGCCGGCGCAGCTCGTCGGGCGGAACGTCGGCGTGCAGGGCGTCTACATCGGGCGTCTCCTCCGCCATGCGCCGGACGTCATCGCCGCTGCGACGCGCGAGCTCCTCGAGCTGTGGAGCAGTCGCAGGATCCGGCCGGTGGTCGGCGCGGAGCTCCCGCTCGCGGAGGTCGAGGACGCGCACGCGCTCGTCGAGTCGCGGCGCAGCGTCGGGAAGATCGTGCTCGTCCCGTGAGGGCGCTCGTGACGGGCGGTCGCGGCGGGATCGGGGCGGCGATCGTCGCGGCGCTCGGGGAGGCGACCGTCCTCGACCTGCCCGAGTTCGACGTCGGCGATCCCGGCGCGTGGCGGTCGCTCGAAGGCGAGTTCGACGCCGCGTTCCTCAACGCCGGCACGGTGACCGCGTGCCAGGACGTCGCGACCCTGGAGGACGAATCGTGGCGGCGCATCCTCCACGCCAACCTCGACGGGGTCGTCTACGGCACTCGCGAGCTCGCGTCGCGGCTCATGCCCGACGGCGGCTCGATCGTCGCCACCGCCTCGCTCGCCGGCCTCACCGCGACGCCGTTCGACCCCGCGTACACCGCCACGAAGCACGCCGTCATCGGCTGGGTGCGGGCAGCGGCGCCTGCGCTCGCAGAGCGCGGGATCCGGCTCAATGCGCTCTGCCCGGGCTTCGTGGACACGCCGCTCGTCCAGGCAGAGCTGCGCGGGCGGCTCGACGTCCCGCTCATGGAGGCGTCGTTCGTCGCCGAAGCGGCGCTCCGCGTGCTCGAGGACGAGGAGACGGGGCGAGCGTGGGTCGTGCAGCCGAACCGCGTCGAGCCGTTCCGCTTTCCCGGAGTTCCCGGGCCGCGATGAGCCCCCGGGCCCGCAAGCCGTGGGGCGAGGCGCCGCCGCCGGATCCACACGTGTGGAACACGCTCCGCTACCGGGGCGTCGAGCAGGCCAAGGGGCGGGCGGTGATCGAGTGGGACGCCACGCCGGACTACAGCTTCCACGCGCCGAGCGGGCCGATCGTCCACGGCGGCATGGTCGCCGCGCTACTCGACACCGCAATGGGCGGCGCCTGCTGGACGCTGATGACGGAGGACGAGGACTTCCTCACCGCCGACCTGCGCACCGAATTCCACCGCTCGGCCAGGCCGGGCACGCTGCGAGCCGAGGGCTGGGTCGTGCAACGCAACCGCCGAGTCGTCTTCTGCGCCGCCGAGCTGTTCCAGGACGGCGAGCTCGTCGCGAGCGCCCGCTGCACGCAGATCGTCCGTCGCACCTCGACCACGTAGGCATGGTGGCGGGCCCACTGCTCATCGCTCGATTCCGTCCTCGCCGTCCTCTCCGCAGATCTTGGCACCCGCGAGGAGCGAACGACCGCAGACTTGGCAACGTCGCCCCGCCTCAGGGGTCATTCCGGAACGCGCTCCAAGCAGTGATAGTTTTGTTCCGGCGTCGGCGTGGCGCTCCCGCCTCGACGCTCCCCAGGAAGCGGGGTGCGCGGCCCATCCCGGTGGTGGTGGGCGACGAACCCTCGGATCAGCAGAACGGATTCCGAGACGGAGGGTTCGATGGCGCAGCCCACTGCTCAGAGCGATCGGCAGTCCCGAGTGCTCCTGGTGGACGACAGCGACGCCTTCCTGCGTGCGGCTGCCTCCGTCGTCGCGGCGGCGAATCGGTTCCAGCTGGTCGGCTCTGTCACATCCGGCGAGGAGGCGATCGGGCTCCTACCCGAGCTGAAGCCTGATCTCGTCCTGCTCGACGTTCACATGCCGGGAATCAACGGTGTCGAGACCGCCCGCATCATCCATCGCCAGCACCCAGAGATCGTCGTTGTTCTCATGTCTGCCACACCGGAAAACGTCAACGTCACCGCCCGCGCAGCGACAGCGGCCACCCTCATCGACAAGGCCGAGCTATGCCCGGCCAGCCTCGACAGGCTCCTGACGCAACGGCCCCGACGAGACCTAGTCCACGAGCACCGGCACGCGTCAGGGGTCATTCCGGAACACCGGTCCGTGCGAGAGGTCTCTCATCAGACCGGCTTCCGCTCACCGCGAAAGCGTCAGTCGATGTGAGCAACGAGCAACGCGATGAGCAGCAGTAACCCGAGAGTAGCGACGAGCGCGGCGAGAACCCAAAGAGCCGCTTCAAGCCGCCGAACCTGCGTTACGGCGGCGGCAACGAGGGCCAGCGTCGCAGGAACGGCGACGCCGAAGATGACCTGCCATACCCCCGGCCCGGTGCCGGGCGGATTCGGCAGCTTCGCCGCAACCCAGATACCCGCGATAGGTGGGACGACGAGGGAGATGAACGCGAGGAATACGCGTCGTCCAGCGGAGGCCAAGCGCGGCCTATCCCCGTGCGAGTTTCCGCCGTCCATCTGCCCATTGCATCGGACTCGCCACGCGCTAGCTCAAGCGACCGGCCGTCCTGGTCGCCCGCCCGCTCAGGGGTCATTCCGGAACACTGGCCCAGGCGAGTGGCGTATCTCATGAGCCTGTTTCGCTTGCGGCTGGAGTGGGGCTGAACTTCGTCCATTCCCCTTCGGAGACGACCTCGACGGAGCCGTCGACGACCTTGATGGCCGTCTGTTCGTCGATGGCGTAGGCCGGGACGCCGATGTCGGCTGCCCACCGCTCTGCGTCGGCCGGGGTGTTCGTCGGGAAAGCGTTCAGGTGCGGGAAGATCGAGAAGTCGACGACTCCTAGGGTGCGGTCGTCCGGCGCGAGCGGCCACTCGACGAAGTACGTCCCGATCCGCGGTGTCATCACCATGCTGCCGGCACTCACTCCCACCCAGACCGTGTCGGGCAGCGAGGGCAGCAGATCGGCCAGCCCGGAATTCCGCATCCAGTGGGACAGGTACGTGGCGTCGCCGCCCTCTGCGAGGAGCACGTCGGCCTCCCTGACCCAGGGGACCCATCGCTCCTGGCCGATGGTGGGCAGCGCGGTGAGTTCGAGGACACCGAGCGACGCCCAGCCCAGCCCGGAAAAGTGCTGCCAGGCGGGCTCGGCGGCCACGAAGCCCCGCACTGATGTGGGACCGCACATCGGATGGCCCCACTGTGCCGTCGGAACGCAGAGGGCGCGGCACTCGGCGATCGGCTTCCCGAGGAGCTGCACGAGCGCCGAGTGGATGCTTGGGTTCGTGACGCCGCCCGACGTAAGAAGTAGTTTCAACTTGCCTCCCGAATTCATTGATGTAGGCGAGAACGCTCTCGGCGCTTACGGATCCGTACGCGGTACAGACTCGCAGTCCAGAGAGAACTCATCGGCTCCAGCCAGATTCAGCCTCACGTCTTCAGGGGCCACTCCGGAACTGGTCCAGGCGGGTGCGCCGTCGCCCCGGGCCTGATCGGAAGTGGCTACCTCTCGACGATGCGCGTGGGCTTCGAGGTCGCGGTGGCATGTCCCGCACCGTTCCCGGCAGTGACCCGGACGCGTAGCCGGTGACCCACGTCCTTCCCGGTCAGCTTGTAGTCCCACTCCGTCCCGACGTCGACCCGGCGGCACGAGCCGCTCGCGCAGCGCAGCCGCTTCCCTTTGATCCGGACGCATGCGTTCCCCTTGGCCGAGCAGCGCAGCCACCGGACGGTGAACGTGTCCGGCGAGTGAGTCCACCGGTCACCTGTCTCGTGGACGCGCTGTCCGACCTGCGTCGGACCCTTGATCGAAGGCCTGCGCTTCAGCCCGGGGGGCTTGGCCGCGACGGGCCCGAGGCCGTTGGAACGGGCCACCGCCGACCCGACCGTGTTCGTGGCGGTCACGCGAACACCGAGAACATGGCGGGCGTCGGCGGCGACGACCGTGTAGGTCGCGGCCGTAGCGCCCGGGATGTCCGTGCAGGCCGCGTAATACGCGTCGCAGCGCAACCACTGGTACGTGAACGTGGCGCCCGTGCTCCAGGTCCCGCTGTCGGCACGGAGCTGCTTACCCACGCCGGGTGAACCAGTCGCAATGGGCTGAACCGTCGCTACCGGAGGGCCGGTGTCGCCGCTCGCCGGCGTTGCTCCGAGCGCGAGCACGGCCAGAGCTCCGACGAGAGTGCTCTGTACGCCCAGTAGCCAACTCCGCCCAGCCACGGTGCTGCCAGTCCCCTGACACAGCATCCCGAATCTTCCTCCGCTCGTCGGGTGCGTCTCGCAGACGATGCCCACGCTCACTCGCGCCAGCCCAGGCGGCGCTCGAGGGCCGCCTTCACCTCCGGCCAGTCGTCGTCGATCACCGCGTACCAGGCCGAGTCGCGACGCTCGCCGCCGCGCACCAGCATGTGTTTGCGGAAGACGCCCTCGAACTCGGCCGGAAGCGCCGCGAGCGCCGCCCTCGAGCGCTCGTTCGTCGACTCCGTTTTGAACTCGACGCGGAGGTACCCCGCCTCCTCGAAGGCGTGCCTCAGGAGGAGGTATTTGGCCTCGGCGTTGGCGCCGCTCGACCAGGCGTCGGGAACGAGCCAGGTGTTGCCGATCTCGACCACGCGGTCGTGGGGCCGGTCGTTGCCGTAGCTCGTGTGCCCGACGAGACGGCCGTCGAGGTAGTGGGCAAAGCCCATGTCGATGGACGCGTACCACTCGTCGAACCGCTCCATCGACTCGTGGGCGCTGACCCGCTGCAGCGCCCAGATGCGCGGGTCGCGCGAGATCTCGAACAGCTCGTCGTGGTGGTGATCCGCGAGCGGCTCGAGCCGGACGCGCCGACCCTCGAGGACTACGTGAAGTGCCAGCCGTCCCCCTCCGCGAACGTGCGCAGGATGCGCCGCGCGACGACGGCCTTGTGCACCTCGTCGGGCCCGTCGTAGACCCGCCCGCCGCGCGCCATCCGCCACATCAGCGCGAGCGGCGTGTCGTCGGTGAGACCGAGCCCACCGTGCACCTGAATCGCCCGGTCGAGCACCTCGCCGAGCACGCGTGCGGCGAAGAACTTGATCAGCGAGATCTCGACGCGCGCCTCGTCGCCCTCATCGAGGCGGTGCGCCGCCTGCATGGTCATCAGCCGGCACGCCTGGATGTCGGCGGCCGACTCGGCGATCCAGTTCTGGACGGTTTGCTTGTCGGCGAGCTTCCCGCCGAACGCCTCCCGTTCGAGCGCCCGCGCGCACATGAGCTCGAAGGCGCGCTGCATCTGCCCGAGCCAGCGCATGACGTGGTGGATCCGTCCCGGTCCGAGCCGCTTCTGCGCGATCCGGAAGCCGTCGCCCGGCTCGCCGAGCGTGTTCGCGAGCGGCACGCGCACACCGGTGAACCGCGTCTCGCAGTGCGTGCCCCAGCCTCGGCCTTCGTGCCCCATCACCGGGATGCGGCGCACGAGCTCGTAGCCGGAAGTGTCGGTCGGGACGAGAATCATCGACGCGCGCCGGTGCGGCTCCGCCTCGGGCTCGGTCACGACCATCACGATCCCGAAGGCGGCCCCGTCCGCCCCCGACGAGAACCACTTGTGCGCGTCGATCACCCACTCGTCGCCGTCCCGCTCGGCGCGCCCACGCAGGAGCGTCGGGTCGGAGCCGGCCACCTCCGGCTCGGTCATGCCGAAGAAGGAGCGCACCTCTCCCGCGACGAGCGGTCGCAGGAACCGCTCCTTCTGCTCGTCGGTGCCGTAGAGGTGCAGGATCTCGCCGTTGCCCGCATCCGGGGCCTGGCAGCCGAAGATCAGCTGCGCGACGAAGCTCCGGCCGATCTCCTCGTTGAGGTCCGCGTATTCGAGGAAGCCGCTGCCGGAGCCGCCAGCCTCAGGCGGCAGGTGCGGCGCCCACAGCCCCGCGTCCTTCGCCTTCTGCTGCAGCTCGCGCACGAGCGCGTCGGCAGCCTCGTCCTCCGCCGTCAGCGCGCGTTCGTTCGGATAGACGTGCTCCTCCATGAACGCGCGCACGCGCTCGCGCCGCTCCTCCACAGCGGCGATGATCGCAGACATGCGGGAGACACTCGAAGCGGTGCTCGGCCCGGTCTCCGAGCCGGTGCTGCTGCCCGGGGGCGCGTCCAAGGAGGCGTGGGCCGTCGACGCCGGCGGCGAGCGGCTGCTCGTGCGCCGCGCAGGCGGGGGCGTGATCCATCGACACACGCTCTCGCTGCGGCACGAGTTCGAGGTGCTGCAAGCCGCTCACGAGGCCGGCGTGACCGTGCCGCGGCCGGTCGCCTACATCGAGGACCTGGATGGACGCGAGGCGTTCGTCATGGAGCGGCTGGAGGGCGAGACGATCGGCCGCCGCATCGTCCGCAGGCCCGTGCCCGAGGGGCTGCCGCTCCAGATGGCCGAGGAGCTTGCGAAGGTCCACGCCCTCCCGCCCGACAGGCTCCCGTTCCTCGAGGCGGCGACGATCGACCGGCTCGTGGACGAGCTGGACGAGGTCGGCGAGCCCCACCCGGCGATCGAGCTCGGGCTCTGGTGGCTCCGCGAGAACCGGCCGCCCCCGCGGCAGCCGGTCGTGGTGCACGGCGACTTCCGGATCGGCAACCTCGTCGTGGACGACAGCGGACTAGTCGGTGTCCTCGACTGGGAGTTCGCCCACCTCGACGACCCTGCACGCGATCTCTCCTTCTCGCTCGTGCGCGCCTGGCGCTTCGGCGCCGACGACCTCCGGCTCGGCGGGGTCGCCGACGCCGACCCTTACCTCGAGCGCTACAACGAGCTGACGGGTTTCGACGTCCGGCCCGAGGAGCTCGACTACTGGGAGCTCGCAGGCAACGTCGGCTGGGCGATCGGCTGCCTCACGCAGGCGCAGCGCCACCTGACCGGACAGGACCGGAGCGTCGAGCTCGCCGTCCTCGGCCGCCTCGGCGCCGAGGTCGAGTACGAGATCTGCCACCTGCTCGAGCAACAGGGTGCAGCATGAGCGAGCGGCCCACGCCGGACGAGCTCGCTGAGGCGATCGAGGAGTTCCTCGCCGGCGAGGTCCTCCCCACGCTCGACGACCACCGCGCGCGCTTCCGGATGCTCGTGGCACTGAACGCGCTCGGCATCGTGCGCCGCGAGCTGACGAAGCTGCCGCCCGCGGACGACGCCGAGCAGCGGGAGCTCGCGACCCGCATCCGGGCCGGCGACGTCCCCGCCGGCACGCTCGCGCGCGTCAGGGCCGACGTCGCCGAGCGGCTGCTGATCGCGAGCCCTCACTACCTCGATCGCTACGAAGGCGAATAAGCTCCCCTCGATGCCGGATCTGAGCGGCAAGGTCGCGATCGTCACGGGGGCCGGGCGAGGCATCGGCCGCTCCCACGCGCTGGCGCTCGCGAGAGCCGGAGCGAAGGTCGTCGTCAACGACCTCGGCGCCGGGATCGCCGGCGAGGGCTCCGACCTCGGCCCGGCCGAGCAGGTCGTGGAGGAAATCCGGGCCGGCGGCGGCGAGGCGGCGACGAGCGGCGAGAACGTCGCCGACTTCGCGGGCGCCGAACGCCTCGTGCGGCAGGCGGTGGACGAGTTCGGCCGGCTCGACATCCTCGTCAACAACGCCGGGATCCTCCGCGACCGAATGCTCGTGAACATGACCGAGGACGAGTGGGACGCCGTGATCTCCGTCCACCTCAAGGGCCACTTCGCGCCCACGCGTCACGCGGCGGCGTACTGGCGCGAGCGCTCGAAGTCGGGCGAGGAGGTGCGCGGCCGCGTCGTCAACACGGCAAGCCCGTCGGGTGTCTTCGGCAACGTCGGCCAGGCGAACTACGGAGCCGCGAAGGCGGGCATCGCCGGCTTCACGATCATCGTCGCGCAGGAGCTGCGGCGCTACGGCGTCACCGTCAACTGCCTCGCCCCGAACGCGCGCACGCGGATGACCGAGGAGACGTTCCAGATGGACGCGCCGCCCGAGGGCTTCGACCCGCTCGATCCCGCCAACGTCTCGACGGTCGTTGTCGCGCTCTGCGCCGACGAGGCGCAGACGATCACGGGCCAGGTCTTCCACGTCTGGGGCGGCGCCGTCAATGCGCTGCGCGGCTGGAGCGCCGACGAGCTCTTCGCGGCGGAGGAGGGCTGGGAGCCGGACGCGCTGCTCGCCGAGCTGCTCGCGCGCTTCCCTGACGGCGCCTCTCCCCCGGGGATGCTCGCCGGGATGCAATCGGCCGGCGGCCGTTCGCTGCAGGCGGCGGACTGACGTGGCCCTCCTTGCGCTCGACCACGCCCGGCTCCGCTTCGGCGGAATCGTGGCACTCGACGATGTCTCCCTCGAGGTTGAAGACCACTCGATCGTCGGGCTGATCGGCCCGAACGGCGCCGGAAAGACGACCGCCTTCAATGCGATCACCCGCCTCTACCGGCTCGACTCCGGCGACATCGTCTTCGACGGGCGGTCGCTCCGGCGCGTCCGCCCGAGCCGCGTCATCCGCCTCGGGATCGCCCGCACCTTCCAGAACCTCGAGCTGTTCCCGAGGATGACCGTGCTCGAGAACGTCCTCGTCGGCGCGCATCCCGCGACCCGCCTGCAGCGAGAGCTTGAGCAGCGGCGCCATGCGCTCGAGACGCTCGCCGACGTCGGCATCGCCGAGCACGCGGAGCGGCCGGCGGCCGGTCTGCCGTACGGGACGCTGAAGCGCGTCGAACTCGCCCGCGCTCTCGCGAGCAAGCCGCGCCTGTTGCTCCTCGACGAGCCGGCCGGCGGCCTCAACCACGAGGAGGTGGATCAGCTCGTCGGTCTGATCCGCCGGCTGCGCGACGAGCGCGAGCTGACGATCCTGCTCGTCGAGCACCACATGCGGCTCGTGATGGAGGTCTGCGAGCACGTGCACGTGCTCGACTTCGGCCGCACCATCGCGGCGGGCTTGCCCGCCGACGTGCAGCGCGACCCCGCCGTGATCCAGGCCTACCTGGGCGGCGAGCTCGCGGCATGACGGCGCTGCTCGAGCTCGAGGACGTCGAGGCCCGCTACGGCCCCGTCCACGTGCTCCACGGCATCTCGCTCGCGGTCGAGGAGGGGTCGGTGGTCGCCGTGCTCGGCCCGAACGGCGCGGGCAAGACGACGACGCTTCGGGCCGTCTCGGGGACGGTGCGCCGCTCGGGCAGCATCAGGCTCGCCGGGCGCCCGCTCGACCGGGTCGGTCCGGCCGCCGTCGCCCGTCTCGGCGTCGCGCACGTGCCCGAAGGACGCGGCACGTTCTCGGAGCTCACCGTCTCGGAGAACCTCCGGCTCGGGGCCTACACGCGCCGCGGCTCGATCCAACCCGAGCTCGAGCGCGTCTTCACCTACTTCCCGTGGCTCTCGGACCGGCGGCGGCAGCAGGCGGGAACGCTGAGCGGCGGGGAGCAGCAGATGCTGGCGCTCGCGCGGGCCTTCGTGCACCGGCCGCGGCTCCTGTTGCTGGACGAGCCGTCGCTCGGTCTCGCGCCCGTGCTCGTTGCAGAACTGTTCCGGATCGTGCGCGAGCTGAACGAGGAGGAGGGCCTCACCGTCCTCGTGGTCGAGCAGAACGCGCACCTCGCGCTGCAGGCGGCCGATGCGGGCTACGTGCTGGAGGCCGGCCGCGTCGTCCTCTCCGGCTCGAGCGACGAACTCCGGGCCGACGACTCCGTCCGCCGCAGCTACCTGGGGTACTGATGGTGACCGCCGCGACTTCCCGGTTCGAAGGGCTCCGCGGCCGCGCGATCGACCCCGCCACTGCCACGGTCGTGCTGCTCCTCCTCGGCGTGGCCGTCTTCCTGCTCGTTGGCTGCCTGCAGAGCAAGAACTTCGCGCAGTACACCATCCAGGGCGTCGCGCTCGGCTCGGTGTACGGCAGCCTTGCGCTGGCGCTCGTCCTCGTCTACCGCGCGACGCACGTCATCAACTTCGCGCAGGGCGAGCTCGCGATGTTCACGACGTACATCGCCTACGAGTTGATGCTGCACGGCTTGTCGTACTGGGCGGCTTTCGCGGCGACGCTCGCGATCGCATTCGTGCTCGGCACCGTGCTCCAGGTCTCGATCATCCGACCGGTGCAGCACCGCTCGGTGATCGCGACGGTGATCGTGACGGTCGGCCTCTTCGTCCTCATCGACGGAGCCGTCAACTGGATCTGGGGCGGCGACCTCAAGTCGATGAAGTCCCCGTTCGGCAACGGGCGCTTCGAGGTCGGCGGCGTCGCCATCCAGCACCTTTACGTCGGGATGGTCGTCGTCGTGTTCGCGTCTGCGGTGCTCGTCTGGGCCCTGTTCCGGTTCACGAAGCTGGGGCTCGGGATGCGCGCCGCGGCGATGCGGCCTGCGGCAGCCTCTCTCGTCGGCGTCCGCGTCGACTCGATGCTGGCGATCGGCTGGGGCCTCGCCGCCGTGCTCGGCGGCGTCGCCGGCTTGATGGCCGAGCCCACTCAGTTCTTGCTCACGCCCACCTTCATGCAGCCGATCCTCGTCTACGCCTTCGCCGCCGCGGTTCTCGGTGGCCTCGAGAGTCCGGCGGGAGCGCTCATCGGCGGCCTACTGATCGGCGTCATGCTGACCCTCCTCGTCGGCTACGAGCCGCACATCGGCCCGATCACGATCACCTCGGAGCTCCAGCTTCCCTTCTCCTTCGTCGTTCTGCTCCTGATCCTGCTCGTCAAGCCGTCCGGGCTCTTCGGGCGCCGGGAGGTGCGTCGAGTATGAGGAGGCAGATCCCCGCGCTCGGCTCGCTGCTCGTCGTCGCGGCGGTGCTCTGCGTCCTCCCGTTCGTCCTCAGCGATTACCGCATCTACCTCGCCGCCCAGGTCGGGATCTTCTTCATCGCGGTGCTCGGGCTCAACATCCTGACCGGCTACACGGGACAGATCTCGATCGGGCACGGCGCGTTTATGGCGATCGGCGGCTACACCACCGCCGTGATGTCGCGCGACCACCACACGAGCCTGGTCGTGACGATCCTGATGGCGTTTGCGATCTGCTTCGTCGTCGGCCTGCTCGTCGGGCTTCCTGCGCTGCGGCTCTCGGGCGTCTACCTTGCCCTCGTCACGTTCGCGCTAGCCGTCTCGGTCCCGCAGATCCCCCTGCAGTACTCGACCTTCCTCGGGGGCAGCGGCGGGGTCCAGTCGTCGGAGACGGTCAGCAATCTCTGGATCTACAGCGCCGCCTGGGTGTGCTCGACGATCCTCTTCGCGGCCGCCTGGCTGATCCTGCGCGGGCGCGTCGGGCGCGCTTTCCGGGCGGTGCGCGACAGCGAGATCGCGGCCGTGGCATCCGGGGTCGAGCTTCCCGTGTACAAGACGCTCGCCTTCGGAATCTCGGCTGCCTACGCCGGCGTCGCGGGGTCCCTGTTCGTGCTCGCGACGAACGGCTTCGCGCAGCCGAGCGAGTTCGACGTGTTCCTTTCGTTGCAGATCCTCGTCGGCGCGGCCGTGGCCGGGCTCGGCTCGCTCTGGGGGATCCTCGTCGGCGCGGCCTTCGTGGGATTACTGCCGCAGGTCTCGACGAGCGTGCCCGTGATCGGAGCGGAGCACGGCCGGGACGTCGTCTTCGGCGCCGCGGTCATCCTCGTGATGCTCCTGATTCCCGATGGCTTCGCAGGCCTGCTCGCGCGGCTCAGGCTGGGAGCGCGCGCTTGAACCGTGATTCAATCTCAATCAAATTCCTGCTCGAATCGTCTCAACTGACACACTCGAATTCGGAGGGGCGACGCATGCCTGTCAACCGTAAGAAGCTCGCAGCACTGGTTCTTGCGCTTCTCGCCACAACCGTGGTGGCCGGCTCGGCTGCCGCCTCGCACACGGGCACCCCGGGTGTGACGAAGCACCAGATCGTGATCGGGGGGACGTTCCCGTACACGGGCCCTGCGGCGCTGTACAAGACGATCCCGTCGGCCGAGCAGGCGTTCTACGCCTACGTCAACGCGAAGTACCACGGTGTCCACGGCCGCAAGATCAAGGACATCACCGTCGACGACAGCTACAACCCGGCCGAGACCGTCCCGGCTGTGAAGAAGCTCGTCGAGCAGGATCACGTCTTCGCCATCGTGGGGAGCCTGGGGACCGCGCCGGGTCTCGCGACCTGGGGCTACCTGAACAAGCACAAGGTTCCGCAGGTGCTGCTCGCCACCGGCGACGCCTACTGGGGCAACTGCGTCCGTCACAAGTGTCAGGGCTCAACGAAGCCGTGGACGATGGGCTGGCAGCCCGACTATCCGGGTGAGGCGAAGCTCTACGCGAAGTACATCCTCAAGCACAAGGCGAACGCCAGGATCGGGGTCCTGTACCAGAACGACGCGTACGGCAAGAACTACCTCGCCGGCCTCAAGACCGGGCTCGGATCGCACAAGAGCCAGATCGTCGACGCTCAGTCGTACAGCGTCACCGACTCGGGGCCGGTGGTCAGCAGCCACGTCGTCCACATCGCGAGCAGCGGGGCCAACGTGTTCGTCATCTTCGCGACGCCAACCGCGGCGATCACCGCACTTGCCACCGAAGGGCAGATTCCGGGCTGGAATCCGCTGACGTTCAACAACAACGTCTCGGCAAATCGGCTCTTCATGCAGGCGGCCGCGGCTCACGGCGCGAACCCCAACGGGGTCCTCTCGACGACGTACGTCGCGAGCCAGACCGCTCAGCCGAACCTGCCCGGGATGAAGCTCGCGAAGAAGATCATCCACAAGTACGCGCCTGCTCTCGACGACCAGTTCGCCTCGGGCGACAACAACCTCGTCTACGGGCTCGCCGTCGGGTGGACGTTCTGGGACGCGCTCAAGCACGCAGGCAAGAACCCGACGCGCAAGAGCTTGATGCGCGCGCTCCGCCACATGAACGAGAAGAACAACCCGTTCATCTATCCGGGCATGGTCGTCAAGACCTCCAAGAAGCGGAACTTCCCGATGGAGCAGCTGATCTTCGAGAGGTGGGCCGGCGGCGCCGGTGGTGACTGGAAGACCTCCGGCAAGGTCCTCAACAGCGGCCACTAGCGCACCCGAGACTCTGCGTTCACGAGGGGGAGCTTCGGCTCCCCCTCGGCCTTTCAGCGGAGCTCGGACGCGTCGGTGATCGGGGCGCGGCAGGCGAAGCGCTCGCAGACGTAGACCGCGGGCTCCCCATCGACGAGCGTCTTGCCCTCGAGCAGGGGGACGTCGTCCGCCGGCCCGAAGGCGACGACCGCGTTCGGGTCGAAGGCGCGCAGGGCAGCACGCGCGATCTCCGAGTCCGGCCCGCCGACGATCGCGAGCTCGCGCGGCGGCGAGAGGTGAAGGTCGAGCGCGCAGAGCGCCCAGCCGAACGCGGACGGCGCGCGTGGAAGGAGATCGCGGACGAGACGCAGCGCGCCGACCGCCGTCCGCTCGAGCTCGTCGTCGCCCCAGATCCGCGCCAGCCTCAGCAGGACGAAGGCGAGCATCGAGCTGCCCGCCGGCGTGGGGTTGTCGTCGAACGCCTTCTGCCGCGCGACGAGCTGCTCGCCGTCCGCCGGCGCGAGGAAGAAGCCGCCCCGCTCGGGATCGCCGAAGAGCTCGACCGCAACGAGGGCGAGCCGCCGCGCCTCCCGCACCCAGCGCAGATCGGCGGTGGCGACGTGGAGCTCGTAGAGCCCGTGCGCAACGTTCGCGTAATCCTCGAGGTAGGCCGGATACTTCGCGCGGCCGCCGCGGAGCGTCCGCCACAGCGGTTCGGCCGACAGCAGCTCCCCCAGGTCGCACGCCACAGCGAGCAGGTCGGGACGCTCGAGTCGGCGCGCTCCCTGCGCGAGCGCCGCGAGCGCGAGCCCGTTCCAGGCGGCGATGATCTTGTCGTCGAGCGCCGGCTGGAGCCGCCGGTTGCGAGCTTCCAGCAACCGCAGACGAGTTTCCTCGTCCAGCTCCCCGCGCAGGATCGAGCGCCCGTGCTCGAACGGCTGCAGCAGGTCCGCCGGCGCGCCTTCCTCTGCTGTCCACGTGTACGTGAGCCCCTCGACGCCGTCGGTGTCTGCGTCCTGCGACGAGGCGAAGCCGCCGCTCTCGAGGCGCAGCTCGCGCACCATGTAGTCGAGCGTCTGCTCCGCGACGGTGCGGTACCGCTCCTCCCCGGTGACGATCCAGGCGTGAAGATACGCAGGCGCGAGGAGCGCGTTGTCGTACAGCATCTTTTCGAAGTGCGGCACGAGCCACTGGGGGTCGACGGAGTAGCGGTGGAAGCCACCGCCGACGAGGTCGTACATCCCGCCCGCCGCCATTCCGTCGAGCGTGAGCCGCACCGGCTCGAGCGCGCCACGCCGTAAGAGAAACTCCAGCACCGACGCGGGCGGGAACTTCGGCGCATGACCGAAGCCGCCCCAGCGCGGGTCGAGCTGGGAGAGCAGGCCGCGCTCCGCCTCGGCGAGCAGCGCCTCGGTGAGCGGCTCGCGCGACGGCTCGGCCTCCGCCGATCGCTTCAGCGCGCCGACGAGAGCCTCGGCCTGCGCCGCCACGTCCTCCGGCCGCTCCCGATACGCATCGGCAACCGCGCGCAGCACCTGCCGGAACGCCGGCATCCCGTGCCGCGGCTCGGGCGGGAAGTACGTGCCCCCGTAGAACGGCTCGCCGTCGGGCGTGAGGAAGACGGTGAGCGGCCAGCCACCCTGGCCGGTGAGCGCCACGACCGCGTCCATGTACGCGGCGTCGACGTCCGGCCGCTCCTCGCGATCGACCTTCACGTTGACGAAGAGCTCGTTCATCACGGCCGCGGTCACCTCGTCGTCGAACGACTCCCGTTCCATCACGTGGCACCAGTGGCAGGCCGAGTAGCCGATGGAGACGAGCAGCGGCTTGCCCTCTGCGCGGGCCTGGGAGAGGGCCTCTTCCCCCCACGGCTGCCAGTCGACCGGGTTGTCGGCGTGCTGGAGGAGGTACGGGCTCGTCTCCTGCGCGAGCCGGTTCATCGGGGTAGCGTAGGCGCCGATGAGCACTCTGCCCGGCGGCACCGTCACGTTCGTCTTCACCGACATCGAGGGCTCGACCCAGCTTCTGCAGGAGCTGGGAGACGAGGGCTACGGCCGTGTGTCGAGCGACCACCGCCGGCTGGTACGCGAGACGTTCGACGCCCGAGGCGGGACGGAGATCGACACGCAGGGCGACGCGTTCTTCTTCTCGTTCCCGCGGGCGCGCGACGCGGTGGCCGGCGCGGTCGACGCGCAGCGCGCGCTGCGCGATCACGAGTGGCCGGAGGGGAAGGAGGTCCGGGTCCGGATGGGCGTCCACACCGGCGAGCCGCAGGTGGGCGACGAGGGCTACCTCGGCCTCGACGTCGTGCGCGCCGCGCGCATCTCGGCGGCCGGCCACGGCGGCCAGATCCTCATCTCCGAGACGACGCGCGCGCTGCTCGGCAACCAGCTCCCCGAAGGCGTCGCCGTCCACGACCTCGGGCAGCAGCACCTGAAGGACGTCCAGCACGAGCACATCTACGAGCTCACGATCGACGGACGCTCGCTCGCCGGCCGGCCGCTCAAGACCGAGAAGCCGCAGTCGAAGCAGGAGGACATGGCGGCGCGGATGGAGGAGCGCATCAACGCCTACGTCGAGGGTCAGATCGAGTCGGCGATGGAGAAGATGCTCAAGAAGCGTCAGCGGGAGTAGCCGACGACCGTCGCATGGCGGCGGAAGCCGATCGACTCGTAGAGCCCGCAGGCCTCGTCCGAGACGCAGTACACGATCGCCTGACGGCCGCCCTCCTCGTGCCAGCGGCGCAGCGCGAAGGTGCAAACCGCCGCGCCGAGCCCCCGGCGGCGGAACTCCTCGCGCACCCCGACCGGCTCGAGCTCGCCGACGCCGCTCTCGTCATCGGGCCAGAGCAGGCAGTAGGCGGCGAAGCGGCCGTCCGGCGCCTCGACCACGCAGTCGAGGGAGGCGCGGTACGGCCACGACGCCTGGACGTTCGCGAAGCTGGACTCGGTGACGCGCGACGGCGCCCAGACGTCCCCGTGGATCGCGACTCGCTCGGAGACGTCGGCATCCTCCATCGTCCGGAACCCGAAGCCCTCGGGCAACGGCGAGACCTCGGGAGCCTCGGGCAGGTCGCGGGCGAGAAAGTGCATGACCGAGCCCTGGCGGGTGAGGCCGGCGTCCTCGTCCGGGGTGAAGCCGTGCCGCTCCAGCGCCGCGCGCACCTCAGCGTCGTCCTGGAAGGCGCCCGTCGTGCGCGCGTCGGGCTCGGCGAGGATCTCGTCGAGCAGGTCGAGCCGGTCGCGCCCGACGTCGAACTCGAGCAGGCCGCGGTCGCCTTTCAGCCACGACCAGGCCACGGTCCGGTCGCCGTCCTGCCAGACCCGGAACTTCCACTCGTCCTCCCGCCCCTCGTGCTGGCGGAGCCCCCACGTGACGTCGCCGACGTGCCACGGCGCCCGCACGCCGAGCTCGAGCCGCTGCTCGAGGGCGAGCTCGTGCATCGCTGCGATGATCTCGGGCGTGAGTCGCACGTACGAGGAGCTGGAGGTCGGAGCCGTGTACCGGAGCCGCTTCGGACGCACCGTACTGGAGGCCGACAACGTCTGGTTCACGCTGCTCACGCTGAACACGAACCCGATCCACTTCGACGCCGAGTACGCGGCGTCGACGGAATGGGGGCGGCCGCTCGTCGACTCGACGTTCACGCTCGCGCTCGTCACCGGCCTGTCCGTCGCGGACGTGTCCGAGCGCGGCGTCAACCTCGGCTGGCGCGAAGTGCGCCTGCCGGCGCCGGTCTTCGCGGGCGACACGATCCGCGCCGAGACCGAGGTGCTCGAGAAGCGCGAGTCCAAGTCCCGGCCAGGGTTCGGCATCGTCACCGTCCGCACCCGCGGCCTCAACCAGCGCGACGAGGCCGTGATCGATTTCGAGCGGTCGATCATGCTCCCGCTGTGATCGAGACCGAGCGGCTCCTCCTGCGGAAGCCGACGGAGGCGGACGTCGCTGCGCCGCCCGCGTGGCTCTCCGATCCCGACGTGATGGACTGGCTCGGCGGGATCGAGCCGCCGGCGGAGGTCGTCCAGTTGTGGCTCGACCAGTGGGAGCGCTTCCCGACGGGAAAGCTCCTCGTCGAGCGGCGCAGCGACGGCGCACTCGTCGGGCGCGTCGGAGCCAACTACTACGACGTGGAGACGTGGCAGCGGTCGCCCGCCGGCGAGCCCGAGCTGGGCTGGGCGCTCGCACGCGAGCACTGGGGAAAGGGCTATGCGACTGAGGCCGCGCTCGCGGTCCGCGAGTGGCTGCGAGCGCCGAGGCTCGTCTCGCTGATCGCGCCGGGGAACACCCGGTCACAGCGGGTCGCGGAGCGGCTCGGCGCTCGTCCCGAGCAGACGGTGGAGCTGCCCGGATACGGGCCGCACCGGGTCTGGGTGCACCCGCGGTGACCGAGCTCCGCCCGCTCGCCGCCGCGAGGGTCGTCGACGTCACGTCCTCCCTCGCCGGCCCGACTGCGACGCAGCTGCTCGCTGCCCTCGGGGCCGACGTTGTCAAGGTGGAGCCGCTCGGCGGCGACCATGCCCGCGCCTGGGGTCCGCCGTTCCTCGAGGGCGAAGGCGCGCTGTTCCTCGCCTCGAATGCCGGGAAGCGCTCACTCGCAGTCGACCTCGGGGAGGAGCGCGGCCGCGAGATCGTGCTCCGGCTCGCTGATCGCGCCGACGTGTTCCTCCAGAGCCTCCGGCCGGGTGCCGCGGAGCGGCAGGGCCTCGGCGCGTCCGAGCTCCGGCAGCGCAACCCACGGCTCGTCTACTGCTCGATCGGCGCGTTCGGCTCGGACGGCCCGCTGAGTGGGCAGCCGGGCTACGACCCACTGCTGCAGGCGGCCTCGGGGATCATGAGTGTGACCGGCGAGGCCGACCGGCCGCCGGTGCGCGTCGGCGTATCCTTGGTCGACCTGGCCACCGGGGTCTGGGCAACGCTCGGCGTAGTCGCCGCGCTGTACGAGCGCGACCGCACCGGCGAGGGCCGCACGCTCGAGATCTCGCTCTACGAGACCGCGCTCTCGCTGCTCGCGTACCAGCTCGTCGGCTATCTCGGCACCGGCTTCGTTCCGGGGCGCGAGGGGACCGCCTTCCCGCAGATCGCGCCGTACCAGGTGTTCCCGACGCGGGACGGCGAGCTGATGATCGTCGCGGGGAACGACAAGCTGTTCGCGGCGCTCTGCGGCGTCCTCGGCGTGGCCGCGCTCGCCGAGGATCCGCGGTTCCGCGCGAACCCGGAGCGCGTCGCGAACCGGCCGGAGCTGCTCGCACTGCTCGAGGAGCGCACGAAGCAGCGGGAGTCTGCGGAGCTCCTCGACGCGCTCGTCGCCGCGGGCGTGCCCGTGTCACCCGTGCATGACGTCGGCGAGGCGGCACGGCATCCCCAGACGAAGGCGCTCGGGATCCTGCAGTCGCTCGGAGGCTTCGTCACGGTCGCGGCGCCGCTCTCGGCGGACGGCGAGCGGTTGGTTCACAGGGCGCCGCCGCCTACCGTCGGCGCGCATACCGGCGAGATCCTCAGCGAGCTCGGCTACGCGGACGACGAGATCGCGGGGCTCTCCTCCTCCGGCGTCGTTCGGCTCGGCTGACGGAACCAGAGCCGCCAGACGGCAAACGCGCCGACGAGCACGGCCGCCCAGCCCCAGTTCGCCGCCGGCGTGAGCAGGTTCGGCACCTCGTGACTCGTCCAGCCGCGCTTGACGACCTGCTCGAGCCAGTCGTCGTTGACGAGGTTCCCGACCCCGTACGAAAGCATCAGCGCGAGATACGCGTCGAGGATGCGGGGGCGCGGCAGGCGCGAGAACGCGAGCGCGGTCAAAGCCAGCATCGTCGCCTCCCACCCGTGGTGCTGTCCGTGGTGGACGGCGTGGCGGAGGACGGATTCTCCCGGCTGCGTCGCGAGCCTGCCGGTCTCGTAGAACCAGCCGAGAAACGGGACCCCGTCGAGGAAGAAGCCGAGCTCCGCCGCGATCAACGGCGTGGAGAAGAAGACGAGCATCGCCGCGAGCGCGATCCGCACGCGGTCGCCGCGCTTGCTCCTCGGCGCCGACGGGACGCCCACGGTGAACGCGAGAGCCACCGCGAGCGCGAGGCCCAGGGCCGGGACCGCGTTCAACGGCTTCGCGTCGAGGTTCGACTGGTCGACCGCGAAGTAGACGACGGCGCAGAGCGCGATCGCGAGGACTCCAGCGCCTCGCAGCCACCCGTGGAGACGAGGCCAGGCGAGGCCGACCAGCGCGATCCCGACGAGCGCGAACGGGAAGTTGAGCGCGACGAGCTCTCGCCCGAAGCCCCCGGCCACGGTGGCGCCGCGATGGAAGTGGTACAGCTCACCCGAACGGACGCGCGAGTACGTCGAGATCACCGCGATGCCGTCGAGCACGATCAGCGCCAGCACCGCTTTGACCTCCCAGGGGAGACGCCTCATGACTCGTCTTGCGGGGGCCACCTCCCCGCGCGGTAGACGTACCCCTCGAGCGTGCGGCCGAGCACCTCCTCCAACCACTGCGAGACGCCGACGAGCGCGCCGAGGTCGATGCCGGTCTCGATCCCCTCGCCCTCGAGCAGATAGACGAGATCCTCCGTCGCAACATTCCCGGTTGCGCGCGGCGAGAAAGGACAGCCGCCGAGCCCACCCACGGAAGCGTCGAGCACGCGCGCGCCCGCCTCGAGTGCGGCGAGGCAGTTCGCGTAGCCCGTGTTGCGCGTGTTGTGGCCGTGGAAGCCGGCCGCCCGCGCCCGCTCGATCAACGAGCGGACCTCGGACGGGGCCGCGACGCCGATCGTGTCGGCGAGGACGACCTCCGCCCGGTCGGCGAAGCGATCCGCGAGCTCGGCCACGGCCCCGGGGTCGACGCGACCTTCGAACGGACAGCCGAACGAACAGGAGATCGTCACCGTCGCCGGCGTCTCGCCCGCAGCGCCGAGGATCGTCTCCGTGCGCTCGAGCGCCTCCGCGAGCGTCGCGTTCCCGTTGCGGAGATTGAAGGTCTCGGTCGCCGCGAGGGTGGCGTTGACGCGATCGAGCCCCGCGGCGGCGAAGCGATCCCAGCCTCGCTCGTTGAGGACTAGTCCCGTGAGCTCGACGCCTTCGCGGCGGCTCACGCGCGCCACCACGTCCTCCGCGCCGGCCATCTGCGGCACGCGGTCGTCGCGGACGAAGCTGACGGCCTCGATTCGCCGCAGCCCGGACGCCGCGAGCCGGTCGACGAGCTCCGCCCGAGTGTGAGGCGGCAGAACGTCGGGCTCGTTCTGAAGCCCGTCCCGAGGCCCCACGTCGCACAGCAGCACCTGCATCCGCCCGAGCGTACTCCCTGGGCACGAGGGCGCTAGTAACAGTCTGTTACAAGGAAGGACAGTGGCGGGAGGGGTCGGCTCGGCCGCGGAAATGAGCCGCTTCCCCGAGCACCTAGTAACAGTCTGTTACTAGGAAAGATCCGCACCGGGCGGGCGGCACCGCCTTAGCGGGTGCCGAGCTCCATGCCGAGCAGCCGGGGCAGGGCGGCTGCTGCTCTCGCCGGAACCGGTGGCCGGCGGCCCTCCTCCTCCGCGGACTCGCAGGCCATGATCGCCCAGCGGACGAGCCCGCCACCCACCCGGCGGAACGGCTCCGGTGGCAAGCGAGGGACGTGCCGTGCTGCGAGCGGGAGGCGCGTCCACTCGTCGTCCGCGCCGAGCACCAGCGACGCCAGGATCTGACCTCCGAGCCAGCTGGGGCCAACACCGTGGCCCGAGTAGCCGGCGCCGTAGTGGATCCGCGTGCCCGGCTGCGTCCGGAAGAACGGCAGATGGTCCGCGGACACGTCGATTGGCCCGCCCCACGCCCGCTCGACCCGGACGCCGTCGAGCCCCGGAAGCAGGCGCCGCAACCCGGCTTCGGCGCGGGCGGCCGTCGGGGCGTCGCGGGAGAAGCGCTCGTCGATGCGCCCGCCGAAGCCGATCGGCCCGCTGCCGCTGCCCATGAGCACGCGCCCGTCGTCCGTGGTGCGGAAGTAGTGGAGGAACATCCGCCCGTCGACGATCGCCTCACCGCCCGTCCAGCCGATCTCCGTCAGCGCCTCCGGGGCCGGCTCGGTGAGCACGACGTAGGAGCCGAAGTTCGTCATGTTGCGGGCCGCAGGCCCCCACCCCGTGAGCGCGGCGTTCGTGGCGAGCACGACCTCCGGCGCACGCAGGACTCCGCCCCGCGTCTGGAGCTCGTTCGGCGAGCCGGCGCGCACGCCCGTGACCGGCGTTCCCTCGTGCAGGATCACGCCGGCGTCGAGCGCCGCCCGCCGGAGCGCGCGGACGAGCAGCCCGGGATGAACGGTTGCGCACTCCGGGTAGAAGACGCCGCCGCGGAAGACCGGCGACGCGACGCGCCCCGCCACCTCATCCGCGTTCAGCGCGACCGCCTGGTCGCCGCGGCCCACCCGGGCGGCGGCTGCAACCGCCTTCTCCACCCCGGCGTCCTGGGCCGGCGCCGCCGACACCTCGAGCATGCCGGCCTCGCGCAGCCAGACGTCCTCACCACGGGCGTCGGCCCACGCCCGGATCCCGGGGATGATCCGCTCCCCCGCTCGCGCGAGCTCGAGCGTCCGCTCTTCGCCGAGCACCGGAAGCACGGAAGCCAGCGCAGCCCAGTAGCCGTGGACGAAGCCGCCGTTCCGCCCGCTCGGACCGTGCCCGCAGATCTCCGCCTCGAGCAGCGTGACTCGCAGCTCGGGCGCGCGTTCCCGCAACGCGAGCGCCGTCCAGAGACCCGTGTACCCGCCACCTACGATCGCCACGTCCGCCGTCGCATCGCCCGCCAACGCGGCCGCGGGCTGAGGGTCGCCCTCGGCGGCGAGCGCCTGCTCCAGCCACCAGGACGGTAGCCGGGGCTCGACCAAAGCGGTCGCCATCAGGCCTGCTTCGCGCGGCGGTTCTGGACGAAGACGTTGACGAGCATGAGCGTCACGGCGATCGCGAAGATCGCCGTCCCGATCACGTTGACCTGCGGAGGCGCTCCGATCCGGGCCGCCCCCCAGACGAAGATGGGGAACGTGACGTCGGAGCCGGCGTTGAAGTACGTCACGACGAAGTCGTCGATGGAAATCGAGAAGCACAGCAGCAGCGCCGCGAGAATGGCCGGCGCGATCAGCGGCAGCGTCACCTTGCGAAAGGTGATCCATTCGTTGGCACCGAGGTCCATCGCCGCCTCCTCGAGATGGCGATCGAACCCGATCAGCCGAGCCTTCACGGTGACCACTGCGAAGCTGATGCAGAACATGACGTGGGCGATCAGGATCGTCCAGAAGCCGAACGTGACGTTGAAGCCGATGACGCTCGAGTTCAGGAAGAGCGTCAGCAAGGAGGCGCCGAGCACGATCTCCGGGGTCGAGAGAGGCAGGAAGACGAGCAGGTTCGTCGGCGCCCGGCCGCGGAAGCTGTACCGCACGAGCGCAAGCGCGATGAACGTGCCGAGTGCCGTCGCGATCAGGCTCGCGAGGAGCGCGATCTCGAGCGAGAGCACGATCGCGCTCTGGATGCCGGGGACCCCGTTCCAGTAGCGCCAGTTGTCCCAGGTGAAGCTGTGCCAGACGTAGTTGAACTGTCCCGGCGGGTTATTGAACGAGAAGACGACCACCACTGCGATCGGGAGCAGCAGGTAGGCGAAGAACAGGAACGAGTAGACGGAGAGGATGTGATGCCGAACGAACGCCCACGCCCTGGAGAGGGCATTCGGCCGCGTGCGCCGGACGTCGACGGCGACCGAGGTCATCCGGTCAGCTTCTCCGTCCCCACGGCTCGGGCGTAGCCCAGGACCATCACGACGATGATCGCCATCAGGATGAACGACATCGCCGCAGCTGCCGGATAGTCGGTGTTTCCGAGGAACTTCGACTGGATGACGTTCCCGATCATGTGGTTGGTGGGCCCGCCGAGCAGCTCGGCGTTGATGAAGTCGCCGGCGGCCGGGATGAACGTCAGCAGCGTGCCCGCGACCACTCCGGGCAGAGACAGCGGAAACGTCACGCGCAGGAAGCCCTGCAGCCTGCTCGCGTAGAGATCCTCCGCAGCCTCGACGAGGCTCCGATCGATCTGCTCGAGCGAGACGTACAAGGGCAGCGCCATGAAGGGCAGGAAGTTGTAGGTGATCCCCGCCACGACGGCCACTCCGGTGTTGAGGACGCGGCCGTCCTGGCTGACGAGGTGGAGGGTCTGGAGGGTGCGGACGACGAACCCGTGGTCGGCCAGGATCGTCTGCCAGGCGAGCGTCCGGATCAGGTACGTGACGAAGAACGGCGCGACGATCCCCAGCAGGAGAAGGTTCTTCCACCGGCCTCCGCGAAAGGCGATCCAGTACGCGACCGGGTAGCTCACGACGAGGGCGATCGCGGTCGCGACCGCGGCGTACTGGAACGAGCGGATGAACTCGTCGTGGTACTGGCTGACCGCGCTCGAGTAGTTGCCCCACGCCCACGTGAAGGCGTAGCCGGCCCCGTAGATCAGGTTGCCGGACTGGAGCGACTGGTAGAAGAGGAACCCGAGCGGGACGAGGAAGAAGATCCCCAGGAAGAGGAGCCCCGGCGCCAGCAGGAGGTACGGCGTCGAGCCGCGGTGCCGGTGGAGGAAGCCCAGGCCCATCAGCCGGTCGTCAGGCCGAGGTCAGATTGCCCCAGGCGGTCAGCCACTTCTGGTTGGTGAGCGCAGCCGGATCGAAGAGGTGGACGTCCTCGAGCATCTTCGGAGTCGGGAAGATCAACGGGTTGTTCGCAACCGAGGGATTGAACTTCTTCGCCGCCTCCTTGGCCCCGATCACCGGCGTGATGTAGTAGATGCCGGTGATGTCCTGCTTGGGATCACCGGCCTCCATCAGGCCCTGGACCTGCGGGTCGTAGACGTAGTTCATGTACACCGACGCCGTGTAGACGTCTCCGCCGGTCGGGATCAGCATGTTGTCGGTCCACGTGTCCCCGCCGTCCGTCGGCAGATTCCAGTGAACGTGTGGAGCCCCGAGCTGCGGGATGTCGCCAGACCAGGACATCGCGGCTGCCAGATCGCCTCTCGCGAGAGGCGGCGCATAGTCGTTTCCCGTGAACGCGCGGATCTGACCCGAGTCCACCGCCTTCTGGATCTTCTTCATGGCCCGGTTGAAGGTCGCGTCGGTCACATGCGCCGGATCGTCGCCGTTCGAGAGCATGACGAGGCTGAGCGCATCGGCGTACTCGTTGAGGCACGTCACCTTGCCCTTCAGCTTGGGGTTGCCGAAGAGGTCGTCGATCGAGAGCACGGGGTCGGTCAGCTTCTCGTTGAAGGCGATGCCCGTGAAGCCGGACTGCCACGGCAGGCTGTAGTCGCGGTCGGGGTCCCAGGCCGGGTGCCGCTGCACTTCGACGAGGTTCTTGAAGTTGGGGATCGCGCTCTTGTCGAGCTTCTCGACCCAGCCCTTCTTGACGAGGAGCGCGGGGAACGGCGAGTTGTCGGTCATGACGATGATGTCGCGTCCGATCGACTGGCCGTGGCTCAGCTGCCCCTGGATCTTCCCGAAGAAGGACGCGTTGTCGTTGACGTCCTGCCGGTAGTCGACGTGAACGCCGTACTTCTTCTGGAACTCGAGGAGCGACGGGAACGTGTGCTTCTTGACGTTCCGGTCCATGTAGAGCGTCCAGTTCGAGAAGTGGAGGGTCTTGGCGAGCTGGTGCGACGTCGTGCCGCTCGTGGCGCCGGGAGAGCTCTTGCCGCCTCCGCACGCTGCGAGCAGGCCGGGGACGGTGAGAATCGAACCGCTCGCGGCCGCGCGGCGAAGAAAGACCCTGCGGGTGATCTGGTCGGTCATTGCACGCCCTCCTGTGAGTCGACGACGAAGGTGCTTTCCGGGCTCCAGCTGAGCGTCAAGCGCTCCCCCGTCGCGACCGGCCCTCCGGGCCGGTCGTTCTGCACGTAGACGGTCACCGGCCCAGCTGGTGTGTCGAGGATGTACTGGGTGGAGACCCCGATGTACGCGCTCTCGGCGACGGTTCCCGAGAGCGAATTCGCCTCGCCGGCGCCGAGGCGGAGCTTCTCCGGCCGGACGCCGACCTGCACGGTGCCGGCCCTGCCCCCGAGCACCTCTCTCGGGCACTGCACCTCGGTGCCGTCGGAGAGCCGGACGCGATCCTCACCGACCGTCGTCCCCTCCAGCAGGTTCGAGACCCCGAGGAAGCCCGCTACGAACGCCGTGCGCGGCGACTCGTAGAGGTCGGTCGGCGTGCCGGACTGCTCGATGTGGCCGCCGTTCATGATCACGATCTGGTCGGCCATTGTCATGGCCTCCTCCTGGTCATGCGTCACGTGGACGAACGTGATCCCGACCTCGCTCTGGATCCGCTTCAGCTCGAGCTGCATCTCCTTGCGCAGCTTGAGGTCGAGGGCTCCGAGCGGCTCGTCGAGAAGGAGAACGCGCGGCCGGTTGACGAGCGCCCGCGCGAGCGCGATGCGCTGCTGCTGGCCGCCCGAGAGCTGCCGCGGCTTGCGCCGTTCGAGCCCCGCGAGGCCGACGAGCTCGAGCGCCTCGACGACGCGGCGGCGTACCTCGCCGCCCTTCACGCGCCGCCGACGGAGCCCGAAGGCGACGTTTTCGAAGATCGAGAGGTGCGGGAAGAGCGCGTACGACTGGAAGACCGTGTTCACGTCGCGCTTGTACGGAGGCAGGGGGGCCACGTCGACGCCGCCGAGCTCGATCCGCCCTTCGGTCGGCTCCTCGAAGCCGCCGATCATGCGAAGCGTCGTCGTCTTGCCGCAGCCCGACGGCCCGAGCAGGGCGAAGAAGTGGCCACGGTCGATGTCCAGGGAGAGGTCGTCGACAGCGACCACGTCGTCGAACCGCTTGGTGAGCCCGATCAGCCGGATGTCGTAGTCGGGGCTGGCGCCGTTCCGGGCCGGAGACTCTGTGGCGCTCGACGGAGCTGTCACGACACTCTCGTCCATGCCTCCTCCAACACGTCGCCGAGGATCCCGGTCATCTCGTCGAACTCTGCCTGAGTCGCGACCAGTGGTGGGGAGATCTGCACGACCGGGTCGCCGCGATCGTCGGCCCGGCAGATCAGGCCGCGCTCGAAGAGGCGCGGTGAGAGGAAGCCACGCAGGAGCGTCTCACATTCCTCGTCGGAGAATGTCTGGCGCGTCTCCTTGTCCTTCACGAGCTCGAGGGCATAGAAGTAGCCCGTTCCGCGCACGTCCCCGACGATCGGCAGATCCAAAAGCTGCTCGAGCGTCGAGCGGAACGCACTCTCGTTGGCCAGGACGTGCTCCATGATCCGCTCCCGCTTCATGATCTCGATGTTCTTGAGCGCGATCGCGCTCATCACGGGATGACCGCCGAACGTGATCCCGTGCGTGTACATCGAGGAGGCGTCGAGGAACGGCTGCATCACGCGATCGGTGGCGACGACCGCGCCGATCGCCGCGTACGAGGAGGAGAGCCCCTTCGCGCACGTGACGATGTCGGGCCGGATGTCGTAGCGCTCGGACGCGAACCAGTGGCCGACGCGCCCGAAGCCGGTGATCACCTCGTCGGCCGAGAGCAGGATGTCGTAGCGGTCGCAGAGGTCGCGGACGCCCTTCCAGTAGCCGGCCGGGGCGATGAAGGAGCCGCCCGCGTTTTGGATCGGCTCCATGTGGATGAGACAGACCGTCTCGGGCCCCATCTCCTGGATCGTCTGCTCGAGTTCGTCGAGCAGGAAGGCCGTGAACTCCTCCTCCGTCTCCTCGGGCGGGCGGTGGTAGCGGTTCGTGTTGCTCACGTGCCGCACCTCGGGTACGAGCGGCTTGAACGGTTCACGGAGGGGCTCGACGCCGTTGAGCGAGAGGGCGCCGAAGGTCGTCCCGTGGTAGGCGATGTTGCGGGCGATCGCCTTGTACTTGTAGGAGGGAGGTGGCCCGCCCTCCTGCCCGGGAACGCGCTCGCCCGGCTCGACGCCGATCGCCTCCGAGGCGCCGTCACGGACTGCGAAGTACTGCCGCGCGAGCTTCCACGCCGACTCGACGGCCTCGGAGCCGCCCGAGACGAAGAAGACGCGGTTGAGATCGCCCGGCGCGAGCGACGCGACCTCCGCCGCGAGCTCGATCGCGCGCGGATGCGCGTACGTCCAGTTCGTGTAGAAGGGCAGCTCGCGCATCTGCTCGAGCGCGGCCTGCCCGATCTCCTCGCCGAAGCCGTAGCCGAGGTTGACCGAGAACAGCCCTGCGAGCGCGTCGAGATAGCGCTTGCCGTGGACGTCCTCGAGGTAGCAGCCGTCGCCGCGGACGATGATCGGCGGCTCGCCGCCTCCCATCTTTGTGAAGTGGAGCCAGAGGTGGTCGTTCGCGAGACGGCGGAGCTCGTCGGCGGAGGTCGCGCCCTGCGTGATGCTCATCTCGTCGTTTCCTCCTTGGGCATTCCACTCCCCCAGTCGTAGAGCTGCTTCCACATCTCCAGGTAGACGAAGGTCTCGGTCGAGACGACGTCGGGCAGCGCGCGCAGCCGGCTCGTCAGATCGAGCAGGTGGCGCCGATCGGCTGCGACGAGCTCGACGACGAGGTCGAACTGCCCGGCCGTGGCGATGACGTAGTCGGCCTCGGGCCAGCGTGCGATCGCGTCCGCCGCGTTCTCGGGCGAGCCCGACGTCTTCACGCCGACGAGCGCTTGTTCGTAGCCGAGCCCGAGCGGGTTCGTGACGGCGACGACCTGGAGGATCCCTTCCGCCGTCAGGCGCCCGTAGCGCGCGCGGACGGTTGCTTCCGAGACCCCGACCCGCGCCGCGATGGCGCGGAACGACTCGCGCCCGTTCGCCTGCAGCGCCTCGATGATCCGGCCGTCCAGCTCGTCGGTGCGGTGCGCGGGAGCGACGGGGCCGCGCTCTGAGCCACTGCTGGAGATTCGGAGCGGCTGGACGTCCTCACTGCGCATCGCGCGGCATTCCTACCACTCAGCCGCGCATTTCGCCAACTCAACCGCGCGGGAACCACGCTTCGCGCGACCTCGTCAGCAGAGCGCGCGGTGGGCGCGCTCGATCGCGCGCACCGTCGCCTTGCCGGGATCCGGGACCGCAGGCCCGTGACCTGTTGCCAGCAGCTGCGGCTCGAGCGCCCGCAGGACGCGGGCCGACGCGAGATTCCGCTCCTTGTCCCAGGTCGCCAGCGCCGCGATCGGGAACGGGAGCGTGAAGTGGCTCGAGACCGCGACTCCGCCGAGCGTGGTGAGCACGTCACCGGCGATCAGCGTGCGGTCCCGCGTATCGAGGAAGGCGACGTGCCCGGGCGTGTGGCCCGGCGCCCCGATCACCTCGAGGCTGCCGACGCGGTCGCCGGGCTCCAGGCGCACGTCGGGCTTGGTCCGGATCTCCGGCCAGGAGCCCGGGAGCTTGTCCGCGACGATCTCCTCACCCGCGTGGATGCGGGCGTCGAGCTCGGGCATCGCGACCTCGACGTCGCCGTTCAGCCGGCCACGGAGCTCGTCGAGCGAGCCGACGTGGTCGCCGTGGCCGTGGGTGAGCGCGATGCGCCGGATCGGGGCACCGGCCTCTTGCGCCGCCTCGATCAGCGCGTCGCCGCTCCGCGCGACGGTCGTGTCCACGAGCGTGAAGCGTCCTCCTCGCGCACGAGAAACGCGTTCACGAAGCGCAGCCGCGTGAGCTGGATGAGGTTCGGAGTGAGTTGACGTACGCGCATGGCCGCCGTACCCTGCCTCCCGTCCCCGGCGAGAGGAGGTTCGAAACAAATGATGCTTGCACTTGCCGCCTCCTCGGTCCTCCTGACCTAGCGCCGGACGCTCCTTTCGAGAGGACGCGTGCGGCGTCCATCTCACGTGAAGGAGCTTTGCGTTGCCTGGATTCGAACAGAGGCTGGAAACGTCGTCGGCGAAGCCCCCGACGTCCGGCTACAAGACCTTGGGCGAGCTCGGCTGGAACGACGAGCTCGCCGAAAACCTCGAGCCCGGTCTCGTACCGGGACGCGTCGCGGCCGTCCATCGCGGCGCCTTCGACGTCTGGACGGAGGCCGGTGCCGTCCGTTCCCGCCTGCCCGGCCGGCTCGTGCACGAAGGCCTGGACGTCGGCGCCGGCGACTGGGTCGGCCTCTCGGACGGGCTCATCCGCACGGTCCTGCCGCGCCGCAGCGCCATCGTCCGTAACGCCGCGGGCCTGACCACGACCGCGCAGACGCTCGCCGCGAACGTCGACGTCGCGTTCGCGGTCTCGTCGCTCGGGCCGGACCTCGAGCCGCGTCGCATCGAGCGCTACCTCGTCACGCTCTGGGAGAGCGGCGCGTCACCCGAGATCGTGCTGACGAAAGCCGACCGGCTCGACGACCCGTGGCCGCTCGTCGCCGAGATTGAGGCGGTCGCGCTCGGCGTTCCGGTACACGTCGTGTCCGCCGTGACCGGACAGGGCTGCGACGCGCTACGCGCACGGCTCGGCGCGGGTATGACGGCCGTCCTGCTCGGCTCCTCCGGCGTGGGCAAGTCCACGCTCGTGAACCGCTGGCTCGGCGAGGAGACGATGGCGACGAAGGAGACGCGCGAGGACGACGACGAGGGCCGGCACACGACGACGCACCGCCAGCTGCTCGTCCTGCCCGGCGGCGGGCTCGTGATCGACACGCCCGGCCTGCGCGAGCTGCAGCTGTGGGACGTCGACTCCGCCGCGCTCGACGCGACCTTCGCGGACGTCGAAGAGCTAGCAGCCGAGTGCCGTTTCGACGACTGCACGCACACACACGAGCCCGGGTGCGCCGTGCTGGCGGCCGTCGAGACCGGCGAGCTTCCGCACGGGCGCCTTCAGAGCTGGCGCAAGCTCCAGCGCGAGCTGCGGGCGATCGCGCTGCGCCACGACATCAGGCTGCGGAAGGAGGAGGGTCGTAAGTGGAGGCTGCGCACGCGGGAGGCCCGCGCGAGGGCCAGGCACCGCTAGAAGGCGGGCGCGGCTGCGCTAGGGTTTCGGAGCCGCCTCGGCGACCTCGGCCGGGGCATCGGCGTGCTTCGCCGCGAAGTTGTCGGCGAACATCTGCGCGAGCTCGCGCGCCTTGCGGTCGTACGCGTCGGGATCGGCCCACGTCGAGCGCGGGTCGAGCAGCGACTCGTCGACACCCGGCGCATGCACGGGCACTTCGAAGCCGTAGACGGGATCCGTGCGGAACTCGACGCCGCCGAGCTCGCCCGAGAGCACCGCTCCGAGGAGCGCGCGCGTCGCCTGGATCGGCATGCGATGCCCTTCGCCGAACGGCCCGCCCGTCCAGCCGGTGTTGATCAGCCAGGCGCTCGCGCGGTGCTGCTCGAGCTTCTGGCCGAGCAGCTTCGCGTAGACGGTCGGCGGCTGCGGCAGGAACGGCGCGCCGAAGCAGGTGGAGAAGGTCGGCTGCGGCTCGGTGACGCCGAGCTCGGTGCCGGCGAGCTTCGAGGTGTAGCCGGAGAGGAAGAAGAAGAGCGCCTGCTCGCGGCTGAGGCGAGCGATCGGAGGCAGGATCCCGAAGGCGTCCGCGGCAAGGAGGATGACCGAGCGCGGATGGCCCGCGCGCTTCGCCTGCAGCGCGTTCGCGATCTGCTCGAGCTTGTAGGCGGCACGCGTGTTCTCGGTCTTGGAGTCGTCGTCCATGTCGAGCACCCCGCGCTCGTCGACGACCACGTTCTCGAGCACCGTGCCGAAGCTGTGCGCCGCCTTCCAGATCTCAGGCTCGGCCTCCTCCGAGAGGCGGATCGTCTTGGCGTAGCAGCCGCCCTCGAAGTTGAAGACGCCGTCGTCGCCCCAGCCGTGCTCGTCGTCACCGATGAGCAGCCGCTCGGGATCGGCCGAGAGCGTCGTCTTGCCCGTGCCGGAGAGCCCGAAGAAGACGGCGACGTCCTGCCCGTCCCGCGACACGTTGGCCGAGCAGTGCATCGGCATGACGCCCTCGAGCGGCATGCGGTCGTTCATCAGCGTGAAGACGGACTTCTTGATCTCCCCGCCGTAGAACGTGCCGCCGATCAGGATCTCCTTGCGCGTCGGGTGAAGGCAGACGAACACCTCCGTCCGCGTGCCGTCGTGCGCCGGGTCGGCCTCGACCTCGGGCTCGTGAAGCACGAGCACCTCCGGCTCGAAGCCGGCCAGCTCCGACTCGGCCGGCTCGATGAACATCGTCTTCGCAAAGAGCGCGTGGTACGGGTGGGTCGTCAGCACGCGCACCGCGAGCCGGTGCTTCGGGTCGGCGCCGCAGAAGGCGTCGATGACGTAGAGGTCCTTCCGCTCCAGGTGCGCGACGACCTTCGCGCGCAGCCCGTCGAAATGCTCCTCCGAGATCTCGGCATTGACGTCGCCCCACCAGATCCGGTCCTCGGAGCCGTCCTCGTGCACGACAAACTTGTCCTTCGGCGAGCGGCCGGTGAAACGGCCGGTGTCGACAACGAGCGGCCCGTCCTCGGAGAGCACTCCCTCGCCGCTGTCGAGCGCGGCCGTGTAGAGCTGCGACGTCGTCGGATTGCGGAGCACACGCCCTCCGGCACGGAGCCCGTGGACGGCGAGGCTGTCTTCCGGCCGGTCGGTGATCGTCACGGTCTCGCATGGTAGTGGGCGCCGGTCGCACGCCGCAGGCTTGCCCCCGAGCCCAGCGCGCCCGCCGGCCGGAGCATGGACTCCGACCGGCGGCTGCCTGCTAGGCCGAGAGGAGGCGGTTGAAGAACGACCGGTAGCGAGTCAGAGCAACACGAAGGTCTTCAGTCGAGACCTCGTCTCCGTCGTTGTCCCACTGTGCTTCGAGCCTCGAGCGAGTCTCGGAGAAGCCAGAGGCGAGCTGCTGCATAAGTTCGGCGACGAGGGTATCGGCCTGCTCCACTGCTCGGCGCGGCTCGTCGACGAAGCTGGTCTGAATTCCGTTCCACCGCTGCTCGAACCGGTCGCTGTCTTCAGCCGGCAGCAGGGGCTCCGTCTCCTCGCCGGCCCCGAGGCGACCGATGCCCGAAGGCGTATCCGCCCCCGCAGACGCGGCTGCCTCGCTGTCGAGCTGATCAGCCGGTTCGCGGGCCGCCTCAGCGTCGGGATGCTCGCGCGAAAGCGGCAAATCTTCAGCAGTCTCGGCGCGGGCGTCGCGTGTTGGTTCGGCAAGGTCGCGGGTGGTGAGGTCTTTTTCGCGCTCGCTCATCGTCTCGTCTCACTCCTTCTCGCATCGGTTGTGTGTGCC
>JBKPLL010000027.1:0-17068 GCA_046731605.1 Actinomycetota bacterium
CGCACGCGCTGTCGTGGCTTCGACGCCGACTCCGCCGTGCTCGAGCACGCAGCGGCGCGCGGCGCCGTCGAGCCGGCGCGGTCGCTCGCCGAGGCGGTGGCGGACGCCGAGCTCGTCGTCGTCGCCGTTCCGGTCGGCGCGGCTCCCGCTGTCGTGCGGGAAGTGCTCGACGCAACCGGCCCCGACGTGGTCGTCACGGACGTCGCATCGACGAAGCGGTCGCTCGCCGCGCTCGAGGACGCGCGCTTCGTCCCGGGACATCCCGTCGCCGGCGGCGCGACCGGGGGCCCGGCACGCGCCGCGGCCGACCTGTTCGACGAGGCGACCTGGTTCCTCACCCCGAGCGAAGCGTCCTCCCCGGAGAACGTGGAGCTCGTCGACCGGTTCGTCGCCTCCGTCGGCGCACGGGCGGTGCGCACCGACGCCGCGGCGCACGATCGTCTGCTGGCGCTCACGAGCCACCTCCCCCACGCGCTCGCGAACCTGCTCATGCTCCGGGTTGCCGAGGCGGCGACAGAGGACGACTCGCCGCTCGCCTTCGCCGGCGCGTCGCTGCGCGAGATGACCCGGCTCGCCGGCGCGAACGCGGCCGTCTGGAGCGACATCTTCCTCGGCAACGCCGATGAGATCGCCGCTGCCCTCGCGGGGTTGCGCGCCTCGCTCGACGAGCTCGGACAGTCGTTGCAGGACCGGGACCGCGGCCGGATCGAGGAGACGATCGGTACGGCCGCGGCCGCGCGCGAGCGCCTGGAGTCGTTCGCCTACCGCACGGCACCCGCAGAACTCAACCGGATCCGCATCCGCGTCCCCGACCAGCCGGGCGTCCTCGCGCGGATCACCCAGATCCTCGGCGCGGAGCAGATCAACCTCGAGGACTTCGAGCTCCGCCACGTCTCGCCGGAGTACGGAGGTGTCCTCGTCATCCTCGTCGCGGGGGCCGACAACGCCGCCCGGGCGCGCGAGCTGCTTCGCCGCGAAGGCTTCGCTGCGGCCTAGCGGGAGGTCAGCGCGCGGAGGCGGCGCAGGCTCTCCTCCGGCCACAGCTCGCCGACGTCGTAGTACACGTCGAAAGCGGGCACACCCTCGGGGACCACGACCCAGGGCAACTTCGAGCGCGTGAAGATGTGGACGTCGGGCTCGACCGACGCCGGCTCGTCGAGCGTGCCCGCGCGGACGAAGCGGAAGGCGGGGTCGGAATACACGCTGTACACGGCGACCTGGCAGGCCGGGCAGCGGAAGATCCACTGCGGAGGCGTGTCGCCCTCGCGCGGGACGTCGACCCGCTCCGGCTCGCCCGCGAGGAGCTCGACGCAATCGGCCTCGATGAGCGCGTTGATCACGAACGCGCTTCCCGTCTGCCGCTGGCAGTTGAGGCAGTGGCAGCAGTGGACGAACAGCGGCTCCGCCGTCAGCCGGTACCGCACCTGACCACACGAGCAGCCGCCCTCACGCATCGCGGCGGAGCGTATCCCGGCGCCCGTGCGCATGACGTAGAGGCACGACCACGGCGGAAGGTGCGCTCACTTGCCAGGGCTCACAGGCGGTGCGAGCTTTCGAGCGTCCCCAACAACGAAGGAGGAGTCGTGCTGGCCACTTACACGTTCGGCGACGTCATGTGGACGATGTTCGTGTTCTTCGCGTGGATTCTGTTCTTCTGGATGCTCTTCGGCGTCTTCGGCGACCTGTTCGGCCGGCACGACATCAGCGGCTGGGCGAAGGCGGGCTGGACGGTCTTCGTGATCGTTCTTCCCTTCCTCGGCATCTTCGTCTACCTCATCTCCCAGGGAAAGGGGATGGGCGAGCGGGCTCAGGACCGAGCGAGGGCCCAGCAGACACAGGTCGACGACTACGTGCGTTCGGTCGCCACGTCGGGCTCCCCGACAGAGGAGATCGCGAAGGGCAAGGAGCTCTTCGATTCCGGCGCGATCACCCAGGCCGAGTTCGACCAGCTCAAGGCGAAGGCGCTCGCGGCGGCGTAACCGCCGGCGAGCAGGAGTCCGCCCGCGCTAGGTCGTTGCCGAGCGCGGGCGGGGCGCTAGGCCGCGTCGAGCTCGCCGACGCCCACTTCCGCGGCCGTGACGCAGCGGTCGAACTCGGCGAAGGCGTGCGCCCACGTCTCGGGGTCGCGGAGGTCGACGCCCAGCGGCGCGAGCAGGTCCCGTGGGGAGCGCGAGGCCCCGCTGCCGAGGAAGTCGAGATACGCCGGCGCGAACCGCTCGGGATCCTCGCGGTACCGCGCGGCTAGCGAGAACGCAACGAGGTGCGCGAACGCGTAGGCGTACGTGTAGAAGCGGACGTGGATGAAATGCGGGATGTACGCCCAGCCGAGCCGGTAGCCCTCGGGCAGGTCGAGCGAGTCGGCGTAGTAGCGCTCGTTCTCCTCGATCCACATCTCCGCCAGCCGGTCGCGGGTGAGCGCCTTGCCCTCGCCGCGCGCGGCGTACGCGCGCACCTCGAATCGCGCCATCATCGTCTGGCGGAAGATCGAGGCCATCGCGCCTTCGGCGCGGTCAGCAAGGAGCATCACGCGGGTCGCGGGATCCTCCTCCAGGTCGATCAGCCGCTGGACGGCGAGGAGCTGCGCGAACGTTGACGGCACCTCGGCCAGCGCGAGGCCCGTGTGGTACGTGCGGTAGGTCTGTCGCTCGAGCGCGAGCGTCCCGTGCACCGCGTGGCCGAACTCGTGCGCGAGGGTGACGACGTCGCGCAGCTGGTCGGTGAAGTTCATGAGGACGTAGGGGAGCACGGTCTTCGAGACCGAGTTGCAGTAGGCACCCCCGACCTTGCCGGGCCGGGGCTCCGCATCGACGTGCCCGCGGTCGAGACACGTGCGGAAGATCTCGCCGAGCTGCGGATGGAGCTCGCGCAGCGAGTCGTCGACCATGGCCACGGCCTCGGCCCACTCCACCCGGCGGTCGCTACCGACCGGTGCATACTGATCCGCGAGCTGCAGCCGATCGAGCCCCAACGCCTCGGCCTTGCGGACGAACCAGCGGCGGCCGAGCGGATAGTGCTCCTCGATCGCGCGCATCATCGTCTCGACGACTTCACCCTCCAGCTCGTTCCGCTGGTTCGTCGGCCACATCGAGTCCGGGATCCCGCGCAGCCGATCGACAGAGAGCCGGTCGCCCACAAGGGCGTCGTAGCAGGCCGCCTGCACGTCGGCCACGCCATCGAGCGCCTCGTAGAGGACCTCGAGCGCCGCGAGCCGCAGGTCGCGGTCGCGATGGTGGATGTAGGAGAGCAGGCGATCGATCGTGTGCGGCTCGGGGCCGTCCCCGCCGTCGAACTCCACGGTCAGGGTCGCGAGCTCCCGGCCGTGAAGCGACTCCCAGGCCGAGACCGCGGAGCGGCGCGCATTCAGCGCTTGCTCCTCCCCCTCGGAAAGGACGTACGGCTTTTCCTCTCGTGCCACCTGCAGCCTGTGGCGGTAGGGCTCGAGCTCCTCGGCCTCGAGCAGCGCACTCGCCTCGGCGTCCTCGAGCGCCAGCCACTCGAGCTCGACGAAGAGGAGGAGACTCTCGAGGTCGGCGGCCCGGTCGCGGGCGAGCGTCGCGAGGTCGCTTGTCTCGCCGTCCATCGCGTCGGTGTGCTCGCGGGCCGTGGCGTAGAAGTGAACGCGGGAGACGTCCTGCGTGAGCCCGTCGAGCTCGTCGAGCAGCTCCCGCAATCCCTCGGCGCCCGCCGAGCCGACCGTGCCGCGCCGCCGCTCGGCGAAGTCGCTCGCGCGGGACAGCAGGTCGTCCCAGTCGCGGCGCGCCTGCTCGGCGTCCGGCTCGAGATCGCTCAGATCCCAACGGATCCCGGAGGCGCTGAGAGAGCTGACTGCCACGGCCCGGGAGCGTATCTGGCCCTCCATCGTGGTGCCATACTGGACCGGAGTGTCCCACCGGCTGCACTGGACCATCCTGGGCCTCGCGCTCGCCGTCGGCGTCGGCATCGGCGCCCTGATCGCGATCGCCGGCTCGTCGACCACCGAGGCGAGCCCGATCGCGGCCACGGAGACACCCTCGTTCGCGAGTCCGAATCTCGACCCGGGCGTCGCGCTCAGCTCGGTCGCCCCCGGGTTCACGCTGACCGACCAGTTCGGCAAGCGCGTCTCGCTGCGGTCGCTGCGCGGCAAGGTCGTGGTCGTCTCGTTCAACGACCCCGAATGCACGACGATCTGCCCCCTCACGACGACCGCGCTCCTTCGCGCCAAGAAGCTCCTCGGGCCGGCGTCCTCGGCGGTCGAGCTGCTCGGGATCGGCGCCAACCCCGAGGCGACGGGCGTCGAGTCGGTCCACGCCTACTCCGAGGCGCACGAGATGTTGCACAAGTGGCGTTTCCTGACCGGCTCGTTGCCCCAGCTGCGGCGGGTCTGGCGCGCGTACGGCATCGAGGCCGCGGTGATCGGTGGCTCCATCGACCACACGCCGGCGACTTACATCATCGGCCCCGACGGTCGGGAGTCGCGGCTCTACCAGACGGCGATGGCGTACTCGAGCGTGAATCAGCTCGCCTACGAGATGGCGCGGAGCATCGCGGCCCTCCTGCCGGGACACCCGAGCGTGCCGAAAGAGTCTCTCCGCGCGCCGATGCTCTACGGCCCGCACGTCCGGGTGACCCTCCCGCGCGCCGGCGGCGGGAGCGTCCGGCTCGGCCCGGGCTCGGGTGCCCATCTCGTCCTCTTCTTCGACACGTGGGAGACCCAGACCAACGACCTCGGCGCGCAGCTCGAAGCGCTCAACCGGTACCACGCCGTGGCCGGGAAGAAGGGCCTTCCACCCCTCGTCGCGATCGACGAGGCCGGTGTCGAGGGGTCGCCCGAGGCGTTGCCGCGCTTCCTCCGCTCGCTGCCTCATCCGCTCTCGTACCCGGTCGCGATCGACCGGACGGGCGGGGTCGCCGACGGCTACCGCGTCGAGGACTCGCCCTGGCTCGAGCTCGTCTCGGCCAAGGGGCGCATCCTCTTCCACAAGGCGCCCGAGGAGGATGGCTGGCCGACTCCGAGGCAGCTGCTCGCGCGCGTCCGCGCCGCGCAGACGAAGTAAAGACTTTTCGGCCAACCTGCGCCAACCTGCCGGAACCTGTTCCTCTGCACCCGTTCGGGGGAGACGACCTCGGCCGCGTTGTGCTGAACTCCGGGCCACGCCGAAAGCGAGCGGCCGCACTCTGCGACGGCCGCGCCCATCGACGGGAGTCCACCAGTTTCCTTGCGGCCGATCCGCCTTCTCATACTGCTGCTCGCCCTCGCCCTCGCCGTTGTGCTGGCGCTCGTGCGGCCGCTCCAGGGAGACGCAAGCCGCGCGGCGAAGCGGCCGCACGGGCCGGTCGTGAAGTTCGTGGCGAGGCCCGAGCCCAGGCGCCATCATGCGGGCCGCCCGGCCGACGCAACGCCCACCTTCGGTCTCCGCGTCGTCTCGTACGCGCGCCATTTCCTCGGGATCCCGTACAGCTGGGGCGGCTCGAGCCCGCGGACCGGGTTCGACTGCTCGGGGCTCGTTCGTTTCGTCTACGGGCACTTCGGCATCAGGCTGCCGCACTCGAGCTGGGCCGATCTCGCTCACGGGCGCCGCGTCACGCGCCGCGCCCTCCAGCCCGGCGATCTCGTCTTCTTCTACGGCGCGGGGCACGTCGGCATCTACGTCGGGCGCGGGCGGTTCATCGACGCACCGCACAGCGGCACGCGCGTTCGCATCTCGACAATGGGTGCGTACTCGGGCTACTACGCCGCGCGGCGCTTCAGCGTTGACTAGCGCATCTTTTCGGCCATGGCGGTGAGCAGCTTCCAGGCGATCGTCGAGTTCATCTCGACGAGCGGCCTGAAGTCCCACGGTGTCATGCCGTAGCAGACCATGTCGGTGCGGGCGGTCAGCGTGGCCGTGCGCGGCGACTCGTTGATGAGCGCGATCTCGCCGAAGTACTCGCCGGGGCCGACCGAGCCTTTCGTCTCGCCGCCGACGTTCACCTCCGCCTCGCCCTTCTCGACGACGAAGAAGCCGACGCCACCGGCGCCCTCCTGGGTCACCGTGTCGCCCGACTTGAAGCGCCGCTCGCGCATGCTGTTCGCGATCTGCTGCAGCTCCTTGTTATCGAGGCCCGCGAAGAGCGGGACCCTCTTCAGGAGTTCGATCGGTGCGCCGGCCACGGCGCAGTTATACACAGCTGCGCTTCTCCGTGCGAGCACCCCTGCGGTCCAGCGAGGATAGGCGCGTGCGCGTCCACGTCGTCGGTTGCTCCCCCGCCTGGCCCAATCCGGGCGGCGCCCAGTCGGGCTATCTCGTCGAGGAGGACGGCCGCCGGCTCCTGCTCGACTGCGGTCCGGGCGTGCTGCCGCGCCTGCGACGGTTCGAGCCGTGGCCGAGGCTCGACGCGATCGTCATCACCCACTTCCACCTCGACCACTGGGGTGATCTCGTGCCGTGGGCCTTCGGCGGCCTCTTCGGCGGCGGGCGCGAGGTCGACCCGCCCGAGCTGTGGCTGCCACGCGGGGGCCGGGAGATCATCCACGGACTCGATCCCGTGCTCTACGCGAATGCGATCCTCGAGCTCTTCGACGTGCACGAGTACGAGGAGGAGACGCGCTTCACGGCCGCGGGCTTCGAGCTCGTCGCGTACCGCATGCTCCATTACGCGCTCGAGAGCTACGGGCTGCGCGTGTCGGACGGCGACCGGACGCTCGCCTACAGCGCAGACTCAGCGCCGTGCGACGGGCTCGTCGAGCTCGCGCGCGCCGCCGACCTCTTTCTCTGCGAGGCGACCCTGTCCCAGCCGGAGCCGGGCCTCCGAGGCCACCTCACGGCTGACGAGGCGCTCGACGCTCACACATCCTCCGGCGCGCAGCGGCTCGTGATCATCCACCGGCCGGACGAGCTCCCGCTGCCGGAGGGCGTCGAACGCGCCTACGACGGCCTAGAGCTCGACGTCTAGACGGAAGGCCCGCTCGCCGAGCAGGCGGTGGCCTTCGACCGACGGGTGGTCGCCGTCGTCCGTCAGGCCCGTCCGCATGCGGGTCGGATCGCCCGGATCCGCGAGCGTCTCGTGAAAGGGGAGGAGCGCCGCGCCCGCGCGCGCCGCGAGCTCGCGGATCAGAGCGTTGAGCCGCTGGATGTCCGCCGCTGCTCGCTCGTCGCCGTTGTTCCACGGCAGCACGTCGGGGACTGCGAGGGCGAGACCGGCCGCGCGGCCACGCTCGAGCATCTCCCGGATGTTCCTCGCGGTCTCCTCCACCGGCCGCCGCTGGACGACGTCGTTGATGCCGCCCTGCACGATGAGGACGTCAGCGCTCTCCAAAACGGTGTCGAGCCGGCGCGCAATCTGATCCGTGCGCTCGCCGTACACGGCCGTCGTCCGGAACTCGAGCCGGGCTTCGGCCTGCGCCGCCCACCACTGCCACTGGCTGCGCTCGTCCGGAGCCGGAATCCGCGCGCGCACTCCGGGATCCGGATCCCACAACGGCGAGCCGGCCGAGATCGAGTCCCCCGCAACCGCTACGACGACGCGGGACATGTGCGAGCGAGTAACACAGTGTTACTTGCGGGGTACCAGCTCGACGCTGAGATCGCAGTCGAGCGCCTCGGCGATGCGAAGCAGCGTGTCGATCCGTGGCGGCCGGCCGCCTCGCTCGAGGCGCGCGATCGCCGACTGCGTCGTCCCGCACAGCTCGGCGAGCTGCCGTTGCGAGAGCCCCATCGCGGTGCGTCGCTCGGAGACCCGATCGGCGATCTGCGCGAAGAACCAGCCGCGGTCTCCCGCGACGATCCGCTCGCGCAGCCGCTCGACCGGCCCTTTTTCCTCCACGCGTACCCTCGCCGGCATATGCGAAGGATAGCGACTCTGCTATGCCTGCACAGCGAGCTGCGCCGGACTCACCGCGTCGCCGACACGAACACGTCCCGGAACGGCAACGTCGCAATAGACGCCGAACGGCAACGGCTCGACCACGCCGTCCCGGCGGTACCCAGCGAGAGCCTTGAGCGTGTCGAGGTCGGAGACGGCGGTGTCGGGATCGCACGTCGTAACGACACAGCGCCCGACGTCGCCGAGCGGGACGACGACTGCATCGCCGATCGCGACGCGGTTGCCGAGCCAGGTGTCCTCCTCGTGCGGCTCGACGCCGTCGATCTCGAACAGCATCCGAAAGCGACGCCCGTCGACCGGCTCCGCGGCGCCGGCCGCCGCACCCAGGTGATCGAGCGAGCCGCGAGAGACGAGTGTCGCCCAGCCGCCGCGGTCGCTGCCGCGGTCCTGCGCGCCTCCCTCGGACCAGAGGAGGGTGAGCGGCTCGCCGACGAAGTCGGAGAGAGCCTCCTGCCAGGGACCGGGCACGAGTCGCGAGGGATGCGGAGTGCGGTACAGCTCGGCCTCGAACGGCTCGCCGGGCTCCACCACTCCCTCGACGACGGAGCCGTCCGGGAAGGTGAACGCGAGTCGGCGCGAAGCCTCGTCCCACTCCGGGTGCACACGCATCAGCTGCGGATGGCCCTTGCCGTTCACGAGCCGTCGGTTCGCGTCGACGAGCCAGAAGCGGCGGTCGCCCGCGACCCCCGCGTGCGTGAGCTCGACCTCGTCCGGATTGACGACGTGCAACGCCTTCACGGGCGCGATGCAGATGCGGACGACGCGGCCCTCCACAAGCGCAACCTAGCTACTCGGACGGCTCGCGCACCTCCACGACTTCGCCCCCGCGCCGCACGCCGCTGCCGTCGAGCTCGACGATCCAGAAGTTCCGTCCGGTCACGTGGACGGCGACGTTGTAGACCGGGATGTCGCCGATGCAGCCCCGGAACGACCCCGCATGCGCGTGTCCGTGCAGGACGAGGTCGCAGCCGCTCTCGGCGATCGGCGTGGCGAGGCGTTCGCTGCCGAGGTAGGTGTGGATGCCCGGCGGTTCCCCTTCCAGCGTGTCCACCACCGGCGAGTAGTGGAGGAGGACGATCCGGATGTCGCAATGGACGATCGCCTGCAGGCCGCGCTCGATCGCGTCGGCTTCGGCGCTCGTCTCGGCGTAGAGCTTGCGGAGCAGTGGCTCCCCGAAGTCGGGGAGCGCAGAACCGGGGAAGCCGCCGACGAAGCCCTTCGTCCCGACCACTCCGACCTCGAGGCCGTCCACCTCGCAGCTCGCGCACTCGCGGTCGAGCAGCCGGATGCCCGCCCCGGCGAGCACCTCCCCGAGCTCGTCGGTGCGCCCCGCATGGTGATCGTGGTTGCCGAGGACGGCGAAGATCGGAACGTCGAGGTTCCGGCACGAGTCCGCGACCACCTCGGCCTGCTCGGGCTCGCCGCTCGTCGTCAGGTCGCCGGCGAGGAGGATGACGTCGGCCTCGCCTTCGAGGTCGGTGAACGCCCGCTCGACGCGGTCGGCGCTCACCTCCGAAGCGTGAATGTCGGCTGCGGCCGCGATCCGGACCACGGCCTCATGTTGCGCGATTGGACAAACCGGAAACGACCCCGCGATGCCGGAGCCGACGTTCGAGGAGCTGCTCGACGCGATGAAGGCGGGCGCAGGAGCGCTGCAACGCCACGAGATCCCGTTCGTGCTGGGCGGTGGGCTCGCGGCCTGGGCGCGCGGCGGCCCGAAGAGCCAGCACGACGTCGACTTCATGATCCGGCCCGAGGACGCCGACGCGGCGCTGGAGGCGATGGAGGAAGCGGGGCTCCGGACCGAGCGCCCGCCGGAGGGGTGGCTGTACAAGGCCTGGCACGAGAACGGCGCCCTCGTCGACCTCATCTTCGCGCCGTCCGGCGGGCCGATCACCGACGAGACGATCGAGCGCGCACCGCTGCTCGAGGTCGCGGCGCTGCGCGTGCACGTCTTCACGCTCGAGGACGTGATGGCGACGAAGCTACTGGCCTTGACCGAACAGGAGCCCGACTTCGCGCAGGTGCTGAGCTACGCGCGGGCGCTGCGCGAGCAGATCCACTGGGACGAGGTCCGCTCTCGCAGCGAGGCGTCCCCCTTTGCCCGCGCCTTCTTCACACTCGTCGAGGGGCTCGGCATCGTCGACCCGTCGGACTAGAAGAAGAAGCTCGACCAGGCACTCCACCAATCGTCGCCCCGGCTGACGATGCTGAGCGGGCCGGTCACCTCGACGCCCTTGCGGTTCGCGTACTCCTGCAGGCGGTCCGGGGTGGTGAAGTCAATTGCGATCTCGCAAGGACGGCCGGGGTCGTACGGCGCGACCGCAGAGAGCTCGGACAGCGCCTTGCGCGCACCTTCCTCGATCAGCTCGCGTGCCCGCTGCGGGGTCTGCATCCGCGCGCTGAAGCGTCCCAATCCCTCCTTCACCTCGACCGTCGTGAGGCCGTCGCCGAGCAGCTCCTTCCCCTCGCGGCACACAGCGCGGTCACCGGTCACGAGCAGGACGGGAGCGCCGAAGTGGCCGCACAGCGCCGCGTTGATCCCGGTCTCGCCCACGAGGGTGCCGTTGAAGCTGAGGCTCCGCCATGCCTGGCCCGAAACGGTGTGCGACAGGACGCCGTCGGGGGTGCCCGCCATCGCGTGCATGCCGACGAAGAGGGCCGCGTCGCAGCCGGACTCGAGGAAGCCGGTGTACTCCGTCCACTCCTGTTGCACGACGTACTCGCAGCCGGGATCGAGGAGGTCCGGAACGAGCGAGTTGAAGTCGTAGGCGCCGCCGGCGCCGTGACAGTCCATGACGACGATCTCGGTCGCTTCGGCGGCCCTCGCCCCGCGCACGGCCGCATTGATCTCCTCGGTGTAGAGGACGCGGCCTTCGTCGTAGAGCTTCTCGCCGCCGGTCGTCTGCTGCCACTTGACGATCCCGGCAACTCCCTCCATGTCGCTGATCACGTGGACGCGCACGGCGGGGACGATAACGTCACGCCGTGGAGACGGGACTGGCCGGAAAGCGTGTCCTCGTGACCGGCGGCGGGGGCGGGATCGGCTCGGCGTGCGTTCAGGCGTTCGCCGCCGAGGGCGCGCACGTGGCGATCCACTACCGGACGAGCCGCGACCGCGCCGAGGAGCTCGCGCGCGAAACGGGCGGCGTCGCGCTGCAGGCGGATCTGACCGTGGAGACCGAGGTCGACGGGTTGTTCGAGGCCGCGGAGCAAGAACTGGGCGGCGTCGACGTCTGCGCCGCGGTCGCGGGGTTCTGGCCGCGCGAGGACGAGCCGGTCTGGCAGCTGCCGCTAGAGCGCTGGGAGGCGACGCTGCGCACGAACCTCACGGCCACATTCCTCACGGCGCGCGGCTTCCTCCGCCTCGTGGAGCGAACCGGCCACGGCAGCCTCGTCCTCGTCGGCTCGACCGCCGGCCGCTTCGGCGAGGCGGGCCACGCTGACTACGCGGCCGCCAAGGCAGCGATCCAGGCCGGGCTGCTGCTGAGCCTGAAGAACGAGATGGTGCGAATCGCGCCGCGCGGCCGCGTCAACGCCGTCGCGCCGGGCTGGACGTACTCCCCGATGACCCGCGGCGAGCTCGAGGACGAGTTCGTCGCCCGTCTCAGCCGGACGATGGCGCTGCGGAAGGTCGCGGTGGCGCAGGACGTCGCGCGGGCGGTCGTCGTGCTCGCCTCCGACGAGCTCTCCGGCCACGTCACGGGCGAGCTCGTGACCGTGGCGGGCGGGATGGAAGGCCGCACCGTTCACGAGCTCGTATGAGCCGGTTCGAGGAGCGGCTCGCCGAGGAGACGCCCATCGTCGCGGACGGCGGCATGGGCGCGCTGCTCTCGAGCGCCGTCGCCGGGCTGCGGTGCCCCGAGGAGGCGAACCTCCGCGCGCCGGAGAGCGTGCTCGAGGTGCATCTCGGCTACATCCGGGCGGGCGCCGAGCTCATCGAGACGAACACGTTCGGAGCGAACCGGGCCAAGCTCGCGCGCCAGTTCCTCGCCGACGAGCTCGAGCAGATCAATTCGGCGGCGGTCCGCATCGCGCGCGAGTCGCGAGAGGTCGCCGGGCGAGACGTCTTCATCGCAGGCTCGCTCGGCCCGCTCGGCGACGTCGAGCTCGCGGGCTACGACCGGGCCGAGCTCTACGCCGAGCAGGCGCGGGTGCTCGAGGGGCGTGGCGTCGACCTGTTCATGGTCGAGACGTTCTACGACCTCGACGAGCTGGAGACCGCGATCTCCGCCGTCCGCTCCGTCTCGGCGCTGCCCCTCGTCGCGCTCCTCACCTTCGACGCGGGTGGAGAGACGCTCGCCGGCGTGAAGGCGGAGGACGCCGCCGCGCACCTGCGGCCGCTCGGCCTCGCCGCGTACGGCGCCAACCACGGTGCCGGGCCGGCCGCCGCACTCACGGCGCTGGCTCAGATGGGTGGTGACGGCGCCGTGCTCGCGGCGCTTCCGAACGTCGGCCTCGCGAGCATGAGCGGCCAGCGAATCGTCTTCCCGCATGCGACTCCGGCCTACTTCGCCGAGTTCGCGGCCCAGGCGCGTGCGCTCGGCGCGCGGCTGATCGGCGGCTGCTGCGGCACCACTCCGGCTCAGGTGGCGGCGATCCGGGAGGCGGTCGACGCGAACCGCCGCCCCGCAGGTTCGTTCCTCGTGCAGGAGCGCGAACAGCTGGCTCCCTTCGAGCCGACGACCGGAGAGACGCAGCTCGCGCGACTGCTGCGCGAGGGCGAGTTCGCGCTCTCGGTGCAGGTCGATCCGCCGCTCGGCGCCAATCCCGAGGCGTTGATCGAGACCGCGCGCGCCGTCCGCGACTCGGGCCGCGCGCAGTTCGTGGACGTCAACGACAACCCCCGTGCGCGGGCGCGGATGAGCGGGATCATGGCCTCGGTCGCGATCGAGCGCTTCACGGGCGTGGAGACGATCCCGCACCTGACGCCGCGCGACACCACGATCGCCGGGCTCGAGTCGCTCCTGCTCGGCGCGCACGCGGAGGGAGTCCGGAACATCCTCGCGGTCACGGGCGACCCGCCGGAGGCCGGCGACTACCCCGGCACGCATGCGGTCTACGACGTCGACTCGATCGGCCTCGTGGAGCTGATAGCGAAGCTCAACGCGGGCGAGGACTGGCACGGCCGCGCGATCGACGCGCCGACGACGTTCTTCACCGGCGTGGCGGTGAACCCGACCGCCGACGACCTCGAGCTCGAGGCCGACCGCTTTCACCGCAAGGTGGCGGCCGGCGCCCGGTTCGCCATGACGCAGCTTCTGTTCGACCTCGAAGCGCTAGAGGCGTTCCGGGAGCGGATCGGCGGCTGGCCCGTGCCGGTGCTGGTCGGCGTCTGGCCGATCCGAACCACCGAGACGCTGGTGCGCGTCCACAACGAGGTGCCCGGGATCGTCGTCCCGGAGCACGTTCAGAAGCGGTATCGCGCCGCCGGGCCGGCCGCGCGGGACGTCGGGCTCGCGCTCGGGCAGGAGCTGATCGAGGGCGCGCGGGAGCTCGCGAGCGGTGTCTACGTCATGGCGCCGTACCGGCGGCCGCTCGACGTGGTCGAGCTTCTCCCCGAGCCCGCCTAGGGCGCGCAGTCGTTGTTCGGGACCCGGTCCGGGCCGGCGCGCGCGAGGTCGCTGCGGATGATCGAGGCCGGGACGCCGAATCCGCTCGGCGAGTTCTTGCGCTGGGCAAAGATCATCGACTCGACCTTCCCCGCTCTGTCGACCGCCGGTCCGCCGGAGTTGCCGGGTCTGACCCGCCCGGCGACGGCAGTGATCGTCCGCGCGACCGGCCCGCGCTCGAACGCGTCCTGCGTCAGCACCGTCGCCGTCCGGCCGATCCGGCCCGGAGTCGCAGTGAGGCCGCCGTCGAGCGGGTAGCCGAGGATTGCTACGGGGGCGCCCTGGCGCGGGTCGGCGAGCCGCAACGGCTTCAGGTCGAGTCCGGAGACACGCAGGACTGCCACGTCGTTGTGAACGTCCAGCACGACGACGTCCGCCACGGCCGAGAGCGGCTGACCGGGGATGCGGACGATCGTGTTGCCCTCACCGGCGACGACGTGCGCCGCGGTCACGATGAGGTTCCGCCCGGCGATCCAGCCGCTCCCCTCGACCCCGAAGCCGCAGGCGGTCCCGAGGATCTTGACGATGCGCGTGGTCGCGGCCCGGATCGACGGGTCGCGCAGAACGCCCTCGCTCGGAGGCAGCGAGGGCGCTTCCGGGCCGACGATCGCGGTCAGCGGGTCGATGCGCGCCAGCAGGTTGAGCAGGGTCCGCGGCGGTAGCGCCGAGTTGAGCTGCCTGACGATCTCCGAGCGCTCGACCTCGTGACGGAAGCTCGTCTGGCCGGGCGTGAGCAGGGCAACGGAGGCGCCGACCCAGACGATCCCGAGGCCGATCGCCCCGCCGAGCAGGAGACCGCCGGCGGAGTCGATCAGCCGCAGCGCGGTGATCCGCATGCCGCCGCGGATGAACGAGCCGACGACGAGGGCGGCGAACTGCAGCAGCAGTGCCCCGACCACGGCGCCGACGAGTGCCGCGAAGGGCGTCCACGTCGAGCTCGATCCGCCGTTCAGCACGTGCGGCGCGAGCCGGGAGCCGAGGTAGGCGCCGACCCCGAGCCCGATGAGCGAGAACGCGCTGAGGACGAGACCGCGGCGGAACCCCGCGACCGCCGCGAGAAGCACGATCGCGATCGCGAACCAGTCGGCCACGTTGAGCCCCACACCCGCAGAGTAAAGGCCGGGCTACGCGGCCCTCGCTAGACTGGGTCGCCCGCGGGGGCGTAGTTCAGTTGGTTAGAACGCCGGCCTGTCACGCCGGAGGTCGCGGGTTCGAGTCCCGTCGCTCCCGTCTCTTCGTTTGCCCTGGAAACAAGCATGTTGCGTTGCCCGAGTAGGCGCGTACCACGTGATCTCGGGCAGCAAACGGGCAGCACCGATTCGATGCCCCGAGTCGGAAAACCCCTGCAAAACGCGCTACTACTGCGCGCTCGCTCCCATGCATGCGGGCGGGGCGCGTGGCAGTGTCTGTTCAGACAACATGACCTCCGGCGTGATCGTACGACTCTGGTGTCGAATTGGGCGGCCTGACGCAGCCGTCTGGTGCGGCAGGTGGCCGGTCGGCACGCAATGTCTACGGGCGAGCCGGGTGCGCGGGACGGAACGACACGAAGGGCCGCGTGCGAACGAATTCGCGCATTGCTGGTTCTGATTTCAGCAGAGCGCGGCCGAATCCACTGGGAAATCCGGAGCGGCCACCCACACGACCACACCATCAGCTGGCACGGGCGGCACAGCCTGTTACGAGGGCGATGACCTCGCTCGTATCGGCGCCCGGCGGGTACTGCTTGTAGGCGATGTCGGCCATTGACCTCTACTGGCTGCCGCTCGGCGCCGGCGGCCACTCGGTGCGCCTGAACGGGGTCGTATTCGAAGCGCTTGCGGCGCGTCTGCAGCATCGGGGCCGCGCCGATCTCTACCACTCGGCACTCGAGGTACGTGTGCCGGAGGGCCGGTTCGTGATCGAGCAGGCGCCGGCATGGGGCACAAGCGGAGAGCGAGGGGTCGTCGCCGAAGGCCCGGTCGGCATCCGCGCAGCCGGCCGCTTCCGGCTCTTCCGCTACGAGGTCCGTCGCTGGCGCGACGGCATCATCCCTGACGTTGCCGAGGCGGTCGAGAGCCCGCAGCGCCTGAGCGAGGACACCGAACAGGCACGGCGGCTGCTCGAACTGGTGCCGGAAATGCCCACACCGGTCTGGGGCCGCGACGAACTACGGACCGGGGAGATGTGGAACTCGAACTCGTTCATCTCCTGGCTGATCGCGCGCAGCGACCTCGACGTCGACTCGGTTCGCCTCCCGCGCGGCGGCCGCGCCCCGGGCTGGCACGCCGGCATCGTGCTGGCGAAGCGGCAGCTGAGCGAGAACGCTCGGCCGCGGTAGTGAACTATGAGCTGGACAAGGAGGTCCGAGATGAGACTCAAGACGCTCGCAGGCGCAGCGGCCGTAAGCGGCGCCGCTTGGCTCTACTGGAAGGTCCTACGGAAGCCGCTCCTGACCTGGAGCGCGACCGCCGACGAGGCCGCAGCCCGTCTGCCAGGCGACGAACTGCTCGAAAACGCCGACGGCATCGCCACGCGCGCGGTCACGATCGACGCACCGCCTTCGGCTGTCTGGCCGTGGATCGCCCAGATGGGGCCCTCGCCGCGCGGTGGCGCCTACACCTACGACTGGATCGAGAACCTACTCGGCCTCAACATGCACAGCGCCGACCGCCTCCTACCCGACTACCAGCACCCCCAGGTCGGTGACGGTTTCGGCTTCGGCACGAACAAGATGAGCTTCAAGATCGTCGACCCCGAGCACGCGCTCGTGATGCAGTCTGCGGACGGCAACTGGGTCTGGACTTTCGTGCTCGAGGAGCAGGACGGCCGCACGCGCCTGATCAGCCGCAACCGCTTCCGGCTGCCCAAGCTGAAAGACAAGATCGGGATGATTCCGATGGAGCCCGGCTCGCTCATCATGGAACGCAAGATGCTCTACGGGATCAAGCGGCGAGCCGAACGGCTCGCCGCCGAGCAGAAGGGGCCAACCCATGTCTGAGCCACGGCACGAGTTCACCGCGGAGGAGGCGCGTCGCTTCGGCGAGGAGATCGGGATCGACTGGGCGAGCGCGCCCTTCGACGTCGAGCAGTTCCGGATCGGGATGAACGTCGAGCTCGAGCACGGCCTGCACGACCCGCACACCAACGTCAGCGACGACAACCCCCACATCACAGCCAAGATCGCGTTCGCACACCTCAACGAGTTCCCCGACTACTACACGCGACTGGAGCGGATGGAGGAAGAAGCCAAGCGGGACTGGCAACAACGCCAGTAGCCGGCGGTCAAGGCGGGCCGGTTCCTGAGGGAAGGCGCGAGCGGGGCCGACCTGCCGCGGCATCCGGACTTCCGGTTGATCCCGATAAGAGGTGGACGCGCACCGGAGTGAAGCTCCGAAGCTTTGCACGCGTTACTTTCTCCACAGTGTTCGCCGACGACTTCCTCCCCGTCTACGACGTGTCCGACGAAGTCGCAACGGTCGTTGATGCCGAGCCGCAGCTCGTCTGGGAAGCGCTAATGGACGTTGACCTGCTCGATGTCGGGAAGCGCGTTCCACTCGCTGGCGTGCTCGGCGCGCTGCGCATGCTTCCCGAGATCGTCAGCCATCTGCTGCACGGCGAGCGCCCTCCTCACG
>JBKPLL010000028.1:0-45838 GCA_046731605.1 Actinomycetota bacterium
CCGCAGCTCGGCGCCGAGCTCGCCGCTGCGGGCCGCGCCGGCGTCGACCTCCCGGCGCAGCGGCGACTCGAGGTGCGCCGCCGAAACGTCGAGCCCGCGCACGAGCCGCTCCGCGAGCGCGGCACAGCGCACGAGGAAGCCGTTCGGCTCGAGCGAGTACGCCGCCTCGGGAATGGGAGCCGCCAGGCGCGCGCGCAGCTCGTCCAGCTCGGAGGCGAGCCCGCGCCGCCGCGCCTGCAGCTCGAGCAGCAGCGCCTCGGCCGTCTCGCCCGCGAACCAGAGCTCGCCGCTTGCCGGGTCGTACCCGAAGCCCTCGGCCGTCACGGCGGCTACCGGGGACGAGAGCAGCTCTTCCTTCGCGACCACCGGCATCTCGGCCACGACCCTTGCCGGGTCTCTGCCGACCAGCACCACGAGGCTGCCGAGGCCCGCGTCGCGGGCACGCTCGAGCAGGGCGAGGGCACCGGCAGGATCGTCACGAACGACGGCGGAGGCGCGTCGGCCCAGCGCCGCCGCGACGGCCCGCTCGTGGCCCGGCTCGACGTCGAGCAGCGAAAGCGCGATCCGCTCCCCCTCCTCGGCGAGCGCGCGGGCGGCCGGCGGGAGCCCCTCGCGCTCGGCGAGCGTGCGATCGAGGGCGCGCAGGCGTTCCTCCAGCAGCCGGATCTGCTCGTTGAGCGCCTCTCGCTCCGCGCGCACCCGGCTGTCGAGCACGCGCCGCGGACGCTCCAGCTCGTCACGCAGTCGTTGCAGCCCGGCGCCGGCGGATTCGCGCCGCAGCTCGAGGCGTTCGGTCGCGCTCCGGAGCCGGTACAGCGCCTGGAGCGCCTGCTCGCGCGCGCCCGCCGCGTCGGCGAGCTCCTCCTCGGCGCGCCCACGCTCGGCGAGCAGCGCCTCGAGACGCCCCTCCACGCCGCGCCGCCCAGCGCCGGCTGCGGTGCGCCGCTTCGTGAGCTCCGCAAGCCGTTCGTCGAGCCCCGCGAGGTCGAGCTGCGCGATGCGCGCCTGCAGGCGCGCGATCTCGACGGCGAGCTTCTGCGCCCGCTCGGCCGCGGTCGCCTGGAGCGCGAGAGGACGGAGCCGTTTCTTGACCTCCGCTTCGACGTCCCTGGCGCGCTCGACCTCGATCGCCACGCGCGCGAGCTTCAGCTCGGCGCGATGGCGGCGCGCCTTGAAGCGGCCCAGCCCGGCCGCCTCCTCGATCAGCGCCCGCCGCTCTGCCGGCTTCGACGCGAGGATCGCCTCGACCTTCCCCTGACTGATGATCGAGTGCATCCCCTGGCCGAGTCCCAGGTCGGCGAGCAGCTCGACGAGGTCGAGCCGCCGCACCGCGACCCGGTTGACGAGGTACTGCCCCTCACCACCGCGATGCAGCCGCCGCGCGACCGAGAGCTCCTCGAAGTCGACCGGCAGCGCGCCGTCGGCGTTGTCGAAGAGCAGCTCGACCTCGCAGAAGTCGGCAGGGCCGCGCGAGCCGCCGCCGGCGAAGAGGACGTCGTCGGGCTTTTCGGCGCGCAGCTCCGTCGGGCTGAGGGAGCCGGCGGCCCAGCGGATCGCGTCGGAGACGTTCGACTTGCCGGAGCCGTTCGGGCCGACGATCACGCCGACGCCCGGCTCGAGACGGATCTCGACCGGGTCCGGGAAGGACTTGAAGCCACGCAGCTTGACGGCGCGCAGATGCACCGCCCCGCACCCTAAAGAGGCGACAGGACGCTACTTGCGGTTGTGCTCGTCGTCGCGCGCGAGCGGGGCGTCCTCGTCGGCCTGCTCGTCGTCGCCGAAGATCTCGAGGATCCCGCGGGGCTCGGAGTCGAGCTCCTCCTGGGTGAGCCGCCGCAACCGCAGCTCGGAATTCGTGGGACGCCGCTCCGCCATGAGGCGGCGCATGATGCCAGAAAGTGGCTAGGGCCCGTCAGCGTCGAGCTTGGCGAGCGCTTCGCGAGCCGCTTCCTGCTCCGCGGCCTTCTTCGTCCGCCCCTCGCCGCGACCGAGCTCCTCGCCGTCGATGACCGCGGCGCAGGTGAAGCGCCGCTCGTGCGGCGGCCCCTCGACCGAGATCTCCGTGTAGGTCACCTGCCGGCTCGTCCGCGCGAGCAGCTCCTGGAGGTCGGTCTTGTGGTCGACGCGCGACGTGAGAGCGTGCTCGATCTGATCGGCGAAGGCGTCGACGACGGCGCCCTCGGTGGCGGCGAAGCCGTGCTGGAGGAAGATCGCGCCGAGCGCGGCCTCGATGACCGCTGCGAGGACGTTGCTGTTACGGGAGAGCCGCTCGAGCTCCTCGTCGGTCTGGGTGGACGCCGCATGCTCGATGAGCCGCTCCCCGAGCCCGAGCTCACGCGCCACCTCCGCGCAAGTCGCGCGCGAGACGACGTGCGAGCGCACCTTCGCGAGCCTCCCCTCGGAGAAGTCCGGATGCCGCACGTAGAGCGCATGCGCAACCGCGAGCTCGAGCACGCTGTCGCCCAGGAACTCGAGACGCTCGTACGACGCGCCACGGTCGCTCGCCCACGAGGTGTGAGTGAAGACGTGCTCAGCCAGCTCCGGCGGGAGCCCGTCGATGAGCTGCGCGAGGTCGGAGTTCGCGGCTACTGGTGCGAAGTGACGTAGTCGACGGCCTGGCCGACGGTCTGAATCTTCTGCGCGTCCTCGTCCGAGATCTTGATCCCGAACTGGTCCTCGAGCTCCATGATCAGCTCGACGAGGTCCAGGGAGTCGGCGTCGAGGTCCTCCTGGAAGGAAGCCTCTTCCGTGATATCCGCCTCCTCGACGCCGAGCTGCTCGGTGAGGACCTCCTTGACCCGCTCGTAGACTTCCTCGCGCGACGCTGCCATGTCACCTCGTTGTGTCGTGGGGGCTGGAAAGCGGGCCGATCATACAATTTCGGCTTGCTTCGTCTGGGACAGGCGCGCGGCGAGGCGGCCGACGACGTCGTGCTCGACACCGCGGGCGGCTAGCCGGATCGCGTTCGCGATCGCGGCCGCGGAGGAGTTCCCGTGCGCGATCACGACGAGCCCGCGCAGGCCGAGGAGATACGCGCCCCCGTACGTGTCGGGGTCGAGGCGCTTGCGCAGCCGCCGGGCGGCGGGACGGATGAGCAGCCCGCCGAGGGTGCCCGTCGTGCTCGCGCTGATCTCCTCGCGCAGCGAATCGAGCAGGGTGCGGATCGTCCCCTCCACCGCCTTGAGCGCGACGTTGCCGGTGAAGCCGTCGGTGACGAGCACGTCGGCGGCTCCCTCGAGCACGTCGCGGCCCTCGGCGTTGCCGCGGAAGTCGAGGTCCGAGCCGGTGAGCAGCCGGTGCACCTCCAGCGTGAGCTGGTTCCCTTTCTCCGGCTCCTCGCCGATCGAAAGGAGCCTCACGGACGGCCGGGCAATGCCGAGCAACTCTTCGGCGAAGACCGCGCCCATCGTCGCGAACTGGAGCAGGTGCTCGGCGCGGCAGTCGGCATTCGCGCCCGCGTCGATCAGCACCGACGGCCCGTTGCGGGCGGGGATGGGCACCGCGATCGCCGGCCGGCGGACTCCCGGGACGCGCCGGAGCAGGACGAGGCCGGCCGCGAGGATCGCCCCCGTGTTGCCCGGCGACACGACCGCGTCCGCCTCTCCGTCGGCCACGGCTCTGACCGCGCGGACGAGGGAGCTGTCCTCCTTGGTGCGAAACGCGTCGGCGGGCTTCTCGTCCATCCCGACGACCTGCGTCGTGGGCATCAGCGCGAGACCGCGGGTGTCGAGGCCTGCCGCGCCGAAGAGGACGGGCTCGATCCCGTCGGAGGCGGCCTCGAGAGCCCCCTCGATCACGGCACGCGCACCGCGGTCGCTGCCCATCGCATCGACGGCGACCCGGATCATGTCCCAGCGGGGCCGTAGGCGCCGCGGTCTTCCGGCCGCGCGGCGCCGGCTCTGCCGGCGGCGCTCGCAGCCATCCTTACGGAGCGTGGACGCGGAGCGGCTCGACCTCGCGACCCTTGTAGGTGCCGCAGGTCGGGCACACGCGGTGCGGGCGCTTCGGCTGGCCGCACGTCGGGCAGACGTTGACCTTCGGCGCGCTGATCGCGTGCGTCGCGCGCCGCTTGTCACGACGCGACTTGGAGGTTTTCCGCTTCGGAACCGCCATGATCGGGGCGGCATGGTACCCGAGAGCCTTCTCAAGCTGTTCGACGAGCAGATGCGGAAGCCGAACGAGCCGGACGGATTCTTCATCGGCGACAGCTGGAGCGCGGTTCTGCGGCCGCCTGCCGACGGCAACGTCGAGCCGCTCGTGGCTCGGATGCGGGAGATCCCCGGCCACGTCGAATGGAAGTACTACTCGCACGACGGCCCCGAGCTGCGCGAGCGTCTGCGCGCGGCCGGGCTCGAGCCGGAGGACGAGGAGACGGTTCTCGTGGCCGACGCCGCCTCGATCCCGCCGGCGTCCGACGATGTCGAGCTTCGCCTCGCGACGGACGAGTTCGTCGAGCTCGCGGAGCGTGTCTTCGGCCGCCGCCACGGGTCGGGGCTGCCGGAGGTGTCCGTCGCCGTGGTCGCCGTAGTCGATGACCAGCCCGTGTCGGGCGGGCGGGTCGATTTCGAGGCCGGCGTCGAGTTTGCGGGTCTGTTCGGCGGGATCACGCTGCCCGAGTACCGCGGCCGAGGGCTCTATCGAGCGGTCGTGGCCAAGCGCGCCGAGCTCGCACGTGAGCGCGGCTACCGCTGGCTCTACTCCGACTCGCTGCCGACGAGCCGGCCGATCCTTGAGCGGCTCGGCTTCGTCGCGATCACGACGACGACGCCGTTCGTGCTCCCGGGCTAGGACGCCTCGTCCGGCCGCGCCGAGGGCGTGGCCAGCATGTAGCCGCCGTCTACGAGGATCGACGCGCCGGTCGTCCAGCGGGCGTCGGGGGAGCAGAGCCAGGAGATGCACGCCGCGATCTCGCGCGCGTCGCCCGGGCGCGAGATGGGGAACTCGGGCTTCGGATGCGACGCCGGATCCTCGTCCTCTAGCCCGGTCATCGGCGTCGCGACCATCCCCGGGGCCACCGAGTTGACGGTGATTCCCTGGCGGCCGAGCTCCAAAGCGAGCTGCTTCGTCAGCCCGCCGAGACCGTGCTTGGCCGCCGTGTACGCGCCGCCGTCGACGATCGGCGAGAACTCGTGGACCGAGGTGACGTTCACGATGCGGCCGCCGCGCCCTTGTTCCACCATCCGGCGTCCGGCGCGCTGTGCGCAGAGGAACGCGCCGTCGAGGTCGACCGAGAGCGTGTGCCGCCAGTCCTCGTACGAGAGCTCGAGCATGGCTCCCTGGCGGCTCGTCCCGGAGCAGTTGACGAGGACGTCGACGCCGCCGAGTGCCTCCGCGAGCTGGTCGATCACGTCCGCGGCGGCCGGGAGGTCGGCGAGATCGAGCCGCCGCACCTCCGCGCGCCGCTCGTGCGAACGCACCTCCTCGGCGGTCTCGCTTGCACCGGCCTCGTCCTCGTGCCAGGTGACGCCGAGGTCGAAGCCGTCGGCGGCCAGCCGCACCGCGGCGGCGCGGCCGATCCCCGAGTCGGAACCGGTGACGATCGCGGCCGGCATGCTCCGGGGGATTGCCGCTGCGCGGCGCGGTTAACCCTGGGCGGACGCTACTCGGTCTTGCGGAGGGACTCGAGTGCGGCCCAGCGCGGATCCACTCTCTCCTCGACGTGCTCGTGCGGCTCGGCGTTGAGGTCCTTGCCGCAAACAGGACAGAGCCCGGCGCAGTCGTCACGGCAGAGGATCTTGTCCGGCAGCGCGAGCGCAATGGCGTCGTGCGCCCAGGAGGACAGGTCGACGCGGTGGTCCTCCAGGTACTCCGTCCGCTCGTCGTCGCTCTCGGGCTTCGTCGCCTGGTACTCGCGGAGCCCGAGCTGGAGCGCCAGCTCGGCATCCTGCAGGCAACGGAAGCACGGCCCGGCGAGCGAGACGTCGAGCCCGAGCTCCAGGACGGTGCCGCTCGACGCGCGGGTAACCGCCAGCTCGGCCGGCGCGGGGTTGGGCTGCGGCTCGTAGCTCTGCCCGCCCAGCACGAGCGGCTCGAGCTCGATCTCGACGCGCTCGCGCGCCTGGTCGCCCGAGCGGATCCGCAGCGTCCGCAGGTCGAACGTGGTCATGTCGCCACCGTAGCGCGGCGCGATCGATTGCTCAGGGCGCGATGCGGCGCAGGTCGGCGAGCCGCGGCACCGGCGGGACCGGGCGCTCCTGCGCCTCCTTGCGCCGGAGGTACGAGCCGACCGTCTCCGGCAGCAGCGGCGCCTCCTCGTGCTCCTGCGGCTCGCGGGCGAGGACGAGCATCCCGACCGAGGCCACCACGATCGCACCGGCTGCGAGCTCGCGGCTGCCGACCGCCTCGCGGGCGAACGCCCAGCCGAGCAGGACGGCGACCGCAGGGTTGACGTACGCGTAGGTCGAGACGAGAACGCTCGGGGCGCCGCTCCGGAGGAGCCAGCCGTAGGCGGTGAACGCCACGATCGAGCCGAAGACGACAAGGAAGCCGAACGCCGTGAGCGAGCTCGCCGAGATCGCCGCGGGATGCACCTGGCCGATCTCTCCCATCGCCGCTCCGGTGACCGCGAGCAGCGCGGCGGCGCAGAGCATCTGCATCGAGGCGGAAAGGAACGGCGCCTGCGGCAGTGGCGCGACGCGACCGTAGGCAGAGCCCGCTGCCCACGCCAGCGCGGCTCCGAGGATCACCGCCGCCCCGACGGGATCGATGTGCGCGCTCGCTCCGACGAGGAGCGCGACACCGAGCAGACCGGCCGCGATCCCCGTGAGGGCGCCAAGCGAGAGCCGGACGCCGAAGAACGCGCGATCGAGGACGGCCGTGAACAGCGGCACGGTCGCGATGAGGAGCGCGGTCAGGCCCGAAGCGACCCGCTGCTCGGCCCAGGCGACGCCGCCCGTGTCGACGAACAGGAGCAGCCCACCGACCACCGCAGCGGCCGTCCACTCGCGCCGGCCGAGCCGTGCGGCGGCGAGATCGCCTCGCCAGGCGGACCAGGCGTAGAGGAGCCCACCGGCCAGCCCGAAGCGCACGGCGAGCATGAGCAGCGGTGGCAGTGTCCGGTCGGCGACGGCGATCGCGAGATACGTCGAGCCCCACACGACGTAGACGATGCCGAGCGCGATGGCGATCCTGGTTCTCATCGCTTCATGGTGCCGAGTGCATTCGATCAGCACAAGTTGAGTTACCGTTCATATCGATCATGAGCACTGATCAATGGCTGGGCATCGACCTGCGGCATCTCGCGGCGCTGGAGGCGGTCGCGCGAACCCGTTCCTTCGGCCGCGCCGCGCGCGAGCTCGGTTACACCCAGTCGGCGGTCAGCCAGCAGATCGCGCGGCTCGAGCGCATCGTCGGGCAGCGGCTCTTCCATCGCCCGGGTGGGCCTCGCCGCGTGGAGCCGACCGAGGCCGGTCTCCTGCTGCTCGGCCACGCGGACGCGATCGTCGCGCACCTCGACGCGGCGCGTGCCGACATGGCTGCACTCGCGGAGGGCGCAGCGGGGACGCTTCGCGTGGGGATCTACCAGAGCGTCGGCGCCCGCCTCCTCCCCGCGCTCGTCCGGCGCTTCCGCGCGCAGTGGCCGCGCGTCGGCGTCCGCGTCCGGGAGGAAAGCGCCGCGGCGGATCTCCTCCGCCTGCTCGAGCACGGCGAGCTCGACCTGACCTTCGCCGACCTGCCGCTGCGCGAAGGGCCGTTCGAGTGGGCCGAGGTCTTGCAGGACCCATACGTCCTGCTCGTCTCGGCGCGCTCGGAGCTCGCGAAGCTCGACTCGGCCCCGCCGCTGGGAGAGGTCGCGAAGCTGCCGCTGATCGGCCGCCGCACGACCGACGAGCCCGAGCGATTCCTGGCCCGCGTTCCGGAGCTGAACGTGGTCTTCCGCACCGACGACAACGGCACGCTCGGCGCGCTCGTCGCCGAGGACCTCGGCGCCGCGATCGAGCCGAGCCTCGTCGTCGATCCGCGCGACCGGGCAGTGAGGACGCTTCCGTTCGGCTCGCGGATCCCGCCGCGCACGCTCGTGCTCGCCTGGCACCGCGACCGCTACCGCTCGCCGGCGGCCAAAGCGTTCGTCGAGCTCGCGCGCGAGCTCGCCAACCCCTCCTAGGGAAGCTCGCCGCCGAGCGCACGGACGTAGCGGCGCGCGGAGCGCTGTACCACGCCCTCGCCGTCCTGCGGCACGAGCCGTTCCCACCACGCGCCGTGGATCGTCTCGAACGAGAACGGTTCGAGTGCCTGCGCGATCCGCTCCACCGCCTCGGCCGGAAGCGGAATGAGATTCGGGTAGCTGTACATGAAGCTCACCCAGGCGCGGTCCGGAATCACCTGGACGATGTCGCCGGAGAGGAGCGCGCGCCGTGGCTCGACGTGCAGCACCTGTCCGCCGGCGAAGTGGCCTCCGCAGCGAATCAGCGTCAGACCCTCGCCGAGGTCCTTCGTCTCGCCGTTCCAGTGCTCGATTCGCCGCGAGGGGCGCATGACCCACTCGGCGTCGTCGGCATGGAGGAGAATCGGGCAGTCGAAGCGGTCCGCCCACTCGACCATCGCTGAGTAGTAATGCGGGTGGGAGATCGCAATTGCGGCGAGGCCGCCGCGGCGGTCGACCTCCGCCGACGTCTCGGCGTCGAGCAGCGTGATGCACTCCCAGAGGAGGTTCGACCCGCGCCAGGGAACGAGGAGAGCGCGCTGGCCGATCGCGAAGCCGGGCTCGGTGCCGATGCCCACGAAGCCCGCGTCGTCGCGGAACACGTTGCGGTGCCCGCGGCGAAGCTCGGCAAGCGACGTCCACTCCTGGCCCGATTGCGGCACGTACTGGCGCGCGTCCTCGCAGACCGCACAGCGCTCGGGATCGGCCGTGCCGAACTGGACACCGCAGGTCGCGCACACGGCGTATCCGTCCATGGAGGGATGCTAGGTCGCGGCAGACCTACCTTGCGCCGCAAGACAAAGCCCACTACCATGCGACGCATGGCAAGTGAGAGCCGGCGCAGCCAGATGCTCCGCGGAGTCCTGGATCTCTGCCTTCTCGCGGTGGTCGTCGACGAGCCCGCGTACGGCTACGAGATGACGCGGCGGCTGCGCGAGCGCGGACTCTCCACGGTCGGCGAAGGCTCGATCTATCCGCTGCTCGGCCGGCTCGAGCGCGATGGCCTCGTCGCCACGCATCGCGCGGCGAGTGACGGCGGTCCGCCGCGCAAGTACTACAGCGCCTCGCCGAGCGGGCGGCGCGCCCTGACCGAGGGGGTGCGTGCCTGGCGGGACGTCCGCGGAGAGGTCGACTCGGTTCTGGCGACGCTCGAAGCGGAGGTGGCGGGATGACTGCGTTCGTGGAGGAGTGCCGGCGGGAGTGGGAACGGCTCGGCGTGCCGGATCTCCTCGCCGACGAGATGGCCGCCGATCTCGAGGCGGATCTCGCAGAGGCGGAAGCCGACGGCGTGTCTGCTGCCGAGATGCTCGGGGAGAGCGATCCGCGCCGCTTTGCCGCGATTTGGGCGAGCGAGCGCGGTCTGGTCTCCGAGCCGGCGCCGCCGAAGGGGCGGCGGCGCGTCTGGCCATGGGTCATCGTCGCCGTAGTCTTCCTCGCCTTCTTGCTGAGCTTGCTCGCCCTCCAGACCCTTGGGAGCAGCGCTTCGTCGCTGCAGGAGCCTCGGCCACGAATCACGGTGCCGAACGTCATCGGGATGAGAGCCTGCCCCGCCGAGAAGGTCGCCCTGGACGCGGGCCTGATTGTCCGCCACGTCCCGAGTAGACGCTGCGGTGCGCGGGTCGTCGGGCAGTGGCCCGACCCCGGCCGGATCGTTCCGCAACCGCGCGGACCGCGATACACGGTCAGGTTGCGGCTTCGCCCAGCTAGACGCTAGAAGCGTTCGTCGTCGGCCATGTCGCCGTTGGCGCCGAGGCCCGCGACGACGGTCTCCTGCGAGCGCTCGTGCAGCCGGTCGCGACCCCGCCGAACCGCGGTGAGGAAGCGCTCGAGATTGACCTCGAGGGAGGCGAGCTGGTTGTCGGCCCAGTCCTCCATCTCGAGCTTCATCTCGCGCGCGCTTCGCCGCGCGTCGTCGACGATCTCGTCGGCCTGCCGCTCCGCGATCTTCACGATCTCGGTCTGCGACGCCTCGCGCACCGCCTGTTCCCGCGCCTCCGCAAGCAGCCGGTCGACCTCGCGCTTCGCCTCGGCCAGCATCTCCTGCCGCTCCTTGACGATCCAGCGGGCCTGCTTGATCTCCTCCGGAATCGTCGCGCGCATCTGGTCGAGGATGTCGTAGATCTCCTCGCGGTCGATCCGCACCTGGTCGGTGAGGGGAACTGCCTTCGCGTTGTGAACGAGGTCGTCGAGCTTGTCGATCAGAACAAGGACGTCCATTGGTTGCGCAGTGTAGCCCTCTCGGCGGAGGACGCGGCTATTCGCCCGGTCGTTCGGGCGTCCCGGGGCGTCCGTTCGGAAAGATTTCGGCCAGCCGGCGGGCCACCGGCTTCGGGACGAGCTCGGACACATCGCCCCCGAACGCCGCGATCTCCTTCACCCCGCTCGAGGAGACGAAGCTCACCTGGGGGCTCGCCAGCACGTAGATCGTCTCGACCTCCGGCGCGAGCGTCCGGTTGAGCTGGTTCATCTGGAACTCCCACTCGAAGTCGGAGATCACCCGGAGCCCTTTGACGATCGCCTTCGCGTCCCACTTGCGCGCGAAGTCGACGACGAGCTCGCGGAAGACGTCGATCTCGACGTTGCCGAGGTCAGACAGGGCGTCGCGCAGGAACTCGACCCGCTCCTCGACCGCGAAGGTCGGCTCCTTGTGGTGTGGCGTCCCGACCACGCCGACGACGACGCGGTCGAAGATCCCCGCCGCGCGCGTGATCACGTCGACGTGGCCGTTCGTGACGGGGTCGTAGCTGCCCGGCGCGATCGCGGTGATCACTGCTGCGCCTCGAAGAGCGTGACGCGCGTCTGGCCGTACTTCCGGCTCGTGCGCACCGGCAGCGGCAGGTCCGGCTCGACACGCGCGTCGGTCTCGAGTACGAGCAGGCCGTCCCGTGCGAGCAGCGGTGGCAGGTGGCGCGCGAGGCGTGGCTGGATCTCGGTGAGCATGCCGTAGGGAGGGTCGACCAGCACGAGATCGTACTTCGCCCCCGCGCTCGCCTCCTGCGCGATCGTCCACAGGACGTCGCCGCGCACGACGCGAGCGCCCGTCAGTCGCAGGCGGTCGAGGTTCTGCTCGATCGTCCGCAGGGCATCGGAGTCGCGCTCGACGAACACCGCGCTCGCGGCTCCGCGCGAGAGCGCCTCGATCCCGAGCGCGCCGGAACCGGCGAAGAGGTCGAGCACCCGCGCGTCGTCGACCGGCCCGACGAGGTTGAAGATGTTTTCGCGGACGCGGTCCGAGGTCGGCCGGGTGTCGAGCCCGCGCGGTGCGGCGAGCTTGTGTCCCTTGCGGCTGCCGGCGATGACCCGCATGGAAGGATCGTCGCATGGCGACCTTCTCCCTCGTCCACGGAGCCTGGCACGGCGGCTGGTGCTGGAATCTGTTGCGGGAGGCGCTCGAGGCGCGCGGGCACGAGGTGCAGGCACCGGATCTGCCGTGCGAAGACGTCGGCGCGGGAGTCGAGGAGTACGCCGCGGTAGTCCCTGTGGCGGACGTGGCGGTCGGCCACTCGCTCGGCGGCTTCACGCTCCCGTACGTCGAGGCGCAGACCCACGTCTTCATCACCGCGCTCGTCGCCGGCGCGGGCTGGACAGACGTTTTCGTGCCCGGTTTCGGCGCTGGACGTATCCGGGACGAGCTCGGCCGCTCGTACTACCCGGATCCCACAGTCGCGGCGCGCGAGCTCCAGTACCCATCCAAGTCTGCACACCTGGCGTCGAGGCTCCGCCGGCAGGCTCCCTTCGAACCGGATCCACTTGCGGTGGAACGGCCGGTCTACGTCGTCTGCGCGCGGGACGCCGCGATCCGCCCGGAGTGGCAGCGCCGGGTCGCCCGGGAGGTTCTCGGCGTCGAGCCGCTCGAGCTCGAATCGGGCCACTCGCCGATGCTCGAGTGCCCGGGTGAGCTCGCGGCCCTGCTCGACGCTGTCCTCTAGGCGAGCGCTTCGGGGTCGATCTCGGCGAAGAGCGTGCCCGCCGCGTCCTGCAAAGGTCCGGGGCCGATCTCGGCAACGGCGTCGCGCGCCCGCTCGAGCAGGTCGCGGTCGCGGAGAAGATGCGCAAAGCGGAGATCCGAGAGGCCCGACTGCCGCGTGCCGAGGAGAGCGCCGCCGCCGCGCAGCTCGAGATCCACCTCCGCGAGCTCGAAGCCGTCGCTCGTCTCACAGAGCGCCTGCAGCCGCGCGTGCGCGGACTCGGTCAGCTCCTCCTTCGCACGGGAGACGAGGAGGCAGTACGACTGCTCGGCGCCGCGACCGACGCGGCCGCGGAGCTGATGGAGCTGGGCGAGCCCGAAGCGGTCGGCCTCCTGGACGATCATCACGGTCGCGTTGGCGACGTCGACGCCGACCTCGATCACCGTCGTCGCCACCAGCACGTCGAGCTCGCGTGCCTTGAACCCGGCCATGAGGTCGCGGCGCTCGGCCGCCTTGAGCCGGCCATGGAGACAGCCGACGCGGAAGTCGCGCAGCTCGGCCCGCCGCAAGCGCTCGGCCTCCTCCTCGGCGGCGCGTGCGAGGGAGGTCTCGGACGCCTCGATCAGAGGGCAGACGACATACGCCTGCCGCCCCTCGCGCAAGAGGCGCGTGAGGCGGGTGTACGCCTCCGACGCCCGGTCCTCGGTGATCCAGCTCGTGATCACGGGCTTGCGCGACGCCGGCGGCTTCGCGATCTCCGAGACCGCGAGGTCGCCGTAGACCGTGAGCGCGAGCGTGCGCGGGATCGGGGTCGCTGTCATGTGGAGGACGTGCGGAGCGCGGCCCGCCACGAGGGCCGAGCGTTGTTCGACACCGAAGCGGTGTTGCTCGTCGACGACGGCGACGGCGAGATCCCGGAGCTCGAACCCCTCCTGGATCAGCGCGTGGGTCCCGACCACGACGTCGGCCCCGAGCGCAGCTTCGCGCTCGCGTTTCCGCGACGAGCTCGTGAGAAGCGCGCAGCTGACGCCGAGCTCGAGGCAGAGGTCGGCCACCGTGAGGAAGTGCTGCTCGGCGAGCGTCTCGGTCGGCGCCATGAGCGCGCCCTGACGGCCGCTCTCGACGGCGCGCAGGAGCGCGTAGAGCGCGACCACGGTCTTGCCCGAGCCGACGTCTCCCTGCAGCAGTCGCTGCATGGGCACAGTGCGCGCGAGGTCGCCGTCGATCTCGCGGATCGCCTGCTCCTGGTAGGGCGTGAGCGTGAACGGCAGCGCCTGGCGGTAACGGTGGATCAGGTCCCCGGGCTGCTCGAGCCCCGGAGCCAGCGTGCGCTCCCGCTCGGCTGCGCGGCGGGCGATGCCGACCTGGAGCACGAGTAGCTCCTCGAACGCGAGCCGCTGACGGCCCCGTTCCGCCTCGCCGAGGTCGCGCGGACGATGCACTGCGGCGAGCGCGTCACGCTTGAGCGCGAGTCCCTCGCGCTCGCGCAGCTCGGCGGGAAGCGGGTCCGGGACGTGTAGCGCGAGCGGCAGCGTGGCGTCGACGACGCGCCGCACCGTCGCGGCTGCGATCTCCTCCGCGGCCGGATAGACCGGAGCGAAGTCGGCGGTCGCGCGCGCCTCGTCTCCGATGTCGTAGGAGCGGGGCTCGAAGCCGAAGCGGCCGAGCTTCCCGCGCAGGCGGACCTCCGTCCCCGGCTTCAGGCGGTCGGCGAGCCAGGGCTGGTTGAACCAGGTGACGCTGATCGTCGCCGTGTCGTCGGCGACCCGCGCGACGATCCGGGTCCGCCGCCGCCCGCGCATTGGGCGCTTCTCGACGTTGAGCACGCGGCCACTGACCACGACCTCCTCGCCCTCGCGCAGCGCGGCGATTGGAACCTCGTCCGCAGCAGTCTCGTACCGCCGCGGACGGTGCTCGAGCACGTCACGCACTGACGCCAGACCGAGCTTGCCGAGCTTCCGCTGCGTGGCCGCGGCGACTCCCGGCAGCGAGTCGAGACCAAGGTCGAGGCGTTGCGGTCGCAACGCCCGGGGCGTCGGAGGCCACGTCCCGGGCTGGTCCAGGCCTGCAAAGACCGTCTGTCGACGGGTGGCTGTCATCGTCCGCGGCACCGGGCGGTGGAGAGTATCCCGCTCGGTCCGGACGTCAGCGTCGCAGACGCAGGCGCTGAAGGCCCGCGCCCGCCGCAGCGCCGGCACCCGCGAAGAGGAGCCCCGGTGCGAAGACGACGACCGCGAAGCCGAAGGCGTCGGAGAAGCTCACGTCCGAGGGCGCGGTCAAGACCAGGTACGGCACAACGCCGACCCAGAACCCGGCGGCTCCGGCGAGCATCCCGGCGAAGAAGCGGGAGCCGTGCCGAACGAAGAGGGCGGTCGCACCGCTTCCGATGAACAACCCGACACAGGCACCGAGAATCCAGATGAACGCATCCCCCAGCGCCGCCGCCGTCGGCCCCTCGTCGCCCGCGCGCGGGTAGTAGTGAAGGAACGCCGCGGCGACCACGACACCGAGCACCGCGGTTACGACGGCCGAGAGCGCGATTCGGAGGTGATCGGATTGCGGCTGGTCGGGAGAACTGGCCGCAGGGTCGTCAGGCGTCATCACGGAACCAGAAGAGCGCGAGCGTGCCCGGGCCGGCGTGCGCGCCGATGACCGCGCCGAGCGTGACGACGAGCTCCAGCTCCGCGCGCGGTCGCCGCTCGCGGACGAGCGCCTCGAGCTCGACCGCCCGCTCCGGCGCCGCGGCGTGCGCGACACCGAGCCGATACGCCGGCTCGTCCTCCGTCTCGCTCTCGAGGGCCGCGGCGAGCTCGGCGAATGCCTTCCGCTCGCCCCGGACGCGCTTCATCGGCACGACCTCGCCCTCCTGGATGGAGAGGATCGGCTTGACCTGCAGCAGCGTCCCGGCGAACGCAGCCGCCTTGCCGATGCGCCCGCCACGCTGCAGGAACTCGAGCGTGTCGACGGTGAACAGCAGTCCCCGCTCCCGCAGGTACCGCTCGACGAGCGCGTCGATCTCCCCGTCGCTCGTACCCCGCTCGAGCCGGCGCTGGATCGCGAGAGCGAGCATCGCGACTGACGCCGAAGCGGTCTCCGTGTCGATTGCGCGGACCCGGCCGTCGCCGAGCTGCGCCGCCGCCCTCTCGGCGCTCTCGAAGGTGCCGGAGACGCGCGCCGAGACGTGGAGCGAGAAGACCCGGTCGTAGGCACCCAGCTCCTCGTAACAGGCGAGGAAGTCGCCCGGCGTCGGCTGCGATGTCGTCGGGAACTCGCTCGAGGTGCGCAGCCGCTCGTAGAAGTCCGCGGCACTGATCTCCACGCCGTCGCGCAGGCTTTCGTCCCCGAAGCGGACGTAGAGCGGCACGACACGCCAGTTCGGGAAGCGGTCGGCGGCGTCGGGCAGGTCGGCGGTCGAGTCGAGGACGATCGCGGTGTTGGCGCTGGTGAGCTTCAACCCGCCACTGCGGCCGCTTGGAGGATGGCCGCGACGATCTCGTCGAGCTCCTGGTCCTTCATCAGGCAGGCGACTGCCCCGGCCTCGACCAGCGCTTCGCGCTCGGCGGCGTCCGCGGAGGCGGTCAGCGCGACGACGGCAACCCCTGGTACCTCCTTCACGATTTGCGCCGTCGCCTGGATACCGTCGAGGGCGGGCATGCGGTAGTCCATCAGCACTACGTCCGGGCGATGCTCCTTCGCCGCCGCGACCGCCGCCACCCCGTCTCCCACGGACGCGATCACCTGGACGTCGTCCCTCATTCCGAGCAGGAGCTCGAGGGCGTCGCGAAAGACCTCGTTGTCCTCGACGAGCACGATCCGGGCCGGCGGCATCCGCTCGAACCCTATTCCGCGCCGAGCAAGAGTTGGTAGTGCGGCTGGCCGCCTTCGTGCACCTCGACCTCCAGCTCGGGATGCGCGACCGTAAGCCACTCGACGAGCCCGTCGAGCGGCGGCGGCTCGGCGCCGGTCAAGAGAGTGAGCAGCGCGCGGGGTTCCGCCACCAGCTGCTCGACGACCTCCAGGGCGACCTCGGCGAAGTCGTCCCCGCCTGCCGCGGGCTCGCCGTTCACGAGGCCGAGCCATTCGCCGTCCCTGATCGCGAGGCCGTTGAGCTCGACGGCGCGCGAGGCACGGGTGATCTCGCCGGTGGCCACGGCGGCTGCGACGCCAGTCATGTCCGCGGCGTTCTCGGCGGCGCCCCGTGTGCCGTCGTAGGCCACGAGCGCGGCGAGCCCGGCGGGAATCGACTCCGTCGGGACGACTGCGGCAGGGAGCTGCGCCTGCTCGGCCGCGTGCTCGGCCGCAAGCCGCACGTTGGAGTTGTTCGGCAGAAGGATCGCCTCCTCGGCGTTCAGCTCGTCGATCGCCGCCACGAGCTCGGCCGTCGACGGGTTCGCCGTCTGGCCGCCTGCAACCACCCGGATCGTCCCGACCGGCTCGGCGAGCGTCTCGAACAGCCTCCGGTTCCCCTCCCCCGCGACGACCGCGACGACTCCGCTCTTCGAGCGCGTGGACGGGACGAGCGAGAGCCTCCGCTCCCGCCGCTCCTGCTGCTCGCGCATGTTCGCGATCTCGACTCCGTCGATCGTGCCCACCGCGGTGCCGAGCGAGAGCGCCGAGCCGGGATCGTCGGTGTGGACGTGCACCTTGAGCGCCGTCTCGTCGCCCACCACCACCAACGAGTCGCCCAGTCCCTCGAGCTGCGCTTCGAGCCCGTCGCGGTCGATCGTCTCGCCCTCGACCACGAAGACGGTGCAGTAGCGGTAGCGGGAAGGCTCGAGGTGGATCGCCTCCACCCCGGACGGAGCCTCGGCCGGAGGCGCTGCGGGCAGCACCTCGCCGCTCACGGCGCCGGCCAGTCCCCGGAGGAGCTCGACCAGCCCCGCTCCGCCGGCGTCGACGACCCCCGCCTCGCGCAGGACGTCGAGCTGCTCGGGCGTCCGCGCCACGGCCTCCTCCCCATGCCCCACGAGATCGACGAGCAGCTCGCCGACCGACCCGGGCTCCTCCGTCCGCCGTTCGGCCTCTTCCGCCAGCTCGCGGATGACCGAGAGCATCGTCCCCTCCACCGGCCGCCGCACTGCCCGGTAGGCGGCGTCGGACGCGCCGCGTAGGGCCCGGGCCGTGAGCGCGGGATCGATCCCGTCGGTCGACTGCGCGAGCACGTCGGCGACCCCCCGCACGATCTGGGAGAGGATCACGCCCGAGTTGCCGCGCGCTCCCATCAGCGCCGCCCGCGCGACCGCGTGCGCGAGCGCCGGCCGGTCGCCGGGCTCCGCCGAGGCGAGACCGTCGACGACAGCCCGTACGGTCAGGGTGAGATTCGTGCCGGTGTCCCCGTCCGGAACCGGGTACACGTTGAGATCGTCGATGCGGCTGCGGCTCGTCTCGAGCGACGCGAGCGCCGCGCCGACCAGCACACGCACCAGCTCGAGATCGCTATCGGCGCTCACTTCCCGCCGGTTCGCACGTCGTCGACGTGCACCTCGACCGCGCGCACCGGGATGCCCGTGAGCCGCTGCACCTCGTATTCGACGCGGTTGCTGACGCTCGAGGCGACCTCCGCGAGGTTGAGGCCGTACTCGACGACGACGTGAAGGTCGATGGCCACCTCGCCGCCCTCGCGCCGGATCTCGATGCCCCGCGGCCGCCGGCGGGCACGCGCGAGCTGCCCGCGCAGCGAGCCCTTCATTCCCACCACGCCGTAGCACTCGCGTGCCGTCTCCGCGACGATCTGCGCGATGGCCTCGCTCGAAATCGTGATCCGCCCGAGGCGCGATGAGACCGCGTGGCCCGCTTCCATCGTTTGGTTGGACCGACGACCTCGGCGCGCGGTTGCGAGCAGAATCCCGGTATGAGCGACGACAACGTCTGGACCGATCACTGGGACGAGGGCGAGGACTGGTCGGGCGGCGGCGCGAAGGCGAAGCGGCTGTCCCGGGCCGAGCAGCTCGGGGCCACCGTCTACGAGCTGGGGCCGGGCAACTTCGCCGTCTACCACTTCCATCACGCGGCCGAGGAGCTGCTCGTCGTCCTCGACGGCTCGATGACGATGAAGACGGAGGATGGCGAACGGCTCGTGCAGCGCGGCGAGGTCGTGGTCTTCCCGGTCGGGCCGGCGGGCGCGCACGGCTTCCGGAACGACGGCGAGGAGACGTGCCGCTATCTCATGGTCTCCACGCACCCTGCCCCCGAGGTCGTGGAGTACCCGGAGCTCGGCCAGATCACCGCTCAGGGGCCCAGCGGTTCGCAGACCGGCGAGCGGCTCTGGCTCGTCTACGACGTGCCGAAGGACGGCTAGGGCTTAGAGCGCCTTCCGGACCTTGCCGGCCTTGAGACAGCGCGTGCAAACGTACGCACGGGTCGCCTTGCCCTTGATCAGGACGCGGACGCGCTGGAGGTTCGGCTCGAACCGCCGCTTGGTCGCGACCATCGAGTGGCTCCGGTGATTCCCGAAGCCGGGCTTCTTCCCACAAACTGCGCAGACCTTCGACATCGGCGGCCCAGAATAGCGGGAAGCGCGCGAGACCTTCGGTCTCACGCGCTGGGTCAACGGAACTGCGCGGGCCGGAAAGCGCGGTTTCCGGCCCGCTTCGTGCTGTTGTCTTGATGTTCTGTGGAGTGGAGGCATGTGTGGTGCGCTCGCGCGCGGCGGAGGCCGGCGCGAGCGCGGTTCGGCCTGCGGCTAAGTCGCCGCTTTGCGGCTGTCTTAGCCTTCGGCCTTTGATGTCTTTGTGGTTCGAAACGTTTCGAGCCTCTTGGCGTCGAGGCGGCGGCGTAACGGTGCGTTACGCCGCCGCGGACTAGCGGGCGGACGCGCGCAGCCCGTCCGCTCGCGACGGAACAGGCATCTGGATCCCAGCAGCCCAATGTGCTCTCAGCACGGAGCCGCCGGGAGACCGCGCTCTCCCGGTGGCGTAGTTCCGTTCTCCCCGGGCGAAGAGCGCAGCTCTTCGCCCGGCGCGAGCTAGCCGCGAGCCTGCTTCCGCACCTGGGAGAACAGATCGGCCATCTCGAGCGCCGCGCGCGCGGCGTCCGCGCCCTTGTCGACCCGCGCCTCGGCCTGCTCGGTCGTATCCACGGTGAGGACGCCGAATGCCACCGGCACGCCGGTCTCGAGGCCGGCGAGCTGAAGCCCTGACGCCGCCTCACCGGCGACGTACTCGAAGTGGGCGGTCTCGCCGCGCACGACACAGCCGAGGGCGATCACGCAGGAATAGCGTCGCGTCTTCGCCAGCGCCATCGCGCCGATCGGCAGCTCGAACGCTCCGGGGACGGGCATCACGGTGATCCGCTCGTCGGCCACGCCTGCGGCCGCGAGGGCCTCGAGCGCCGACTCGAGCAGCCGGTTCGAGATCTCGCCGTTGAAGCGCGAGACGACGACGCCTACCGTGCGATCCGCACCTGACGGCGAGCCCTCGAGAACCGCGACGCCGTCCGGGATGTCGATCTCTCCCGGCGCGTGCCCGGTGGGCACGATCTCCGGCTCCGCCTCGGCTTCCTCCGCCTCCTCGGCGTCCGGCTCGGGCTGGGCCACCGAAGCCTGCTCGGTGTCGGGCTCCGGCTCCTCCTCGTGCGGCTCGGGCCACGCGAGCGGCTCCGGTTCGGCGACGGTCGCTTCCGGCTCCTGGACGTCCTTCTCCTCGGCGGCCGGGGCTGCCTCGCCCGGCCAGAACCCTTCGGTCGCGCTCATTCGCCCTCCGACTCGAACTTGAGATCCTGATGGTGCAGCTTGTGTCCGAGCTTATCCCGCTTGGCGGCCAGATAGCGAACGTTCTCGGGATGCGGCGGCATCTCGATCGGCACCTGCCGGGTCACCTTCAGCCCGTACGCCTCCACGCCGGAGACCTTCTTCGGGTTGTTCGTCAGCAGCCGCATCGTCGTGATCCCGAGGTCGGCAAGGATCTGGTTGCCGATGCCCCACTCCCGCTCGTCGGCGGCGAAGCCGAGCGCGAGGTTGGCTTCGACGGTGTCGAGCCCCTGTTCCTGCAGCTCGTAGGCGCGGAGCTTGTTGAGGAGGCCTATGCCGCGCCCTTCCTGCGCCATGTAGAGCAGCACACCGCGGCCCTCGGCGGCGATCGCGGCCAGCGCGGCCTCGAGCTGCTCGCCGCAGTCGCAGCGGAGCGAGTGGAAGACGTCGCCCGTGAGGCACTCGGAGTGCACGCGCACGAGCACGTCGTCGCCGACCTCGCCCATCACGAGCGCGAGGTGGTCGCGCCCGGTCAGCGTCTCGCGGAAGGCCGTGGCCGTGAATTGGCCGAACTCCGTGGGCAGCTGCACCGTGACGACGCGCTCGATGAGCTTCTCCGTCCGTCGCCGGTACTCGATCAGGTCGGCGACCGTGATCATCCGCAGGCCGTGCCGCTCGCAATACGGGACGAGATCCGGGACGCGGGCCATCGTCCCGTCCTCGTTCATGATCTCGCAGACGACGCCGGACGGGTCGAGGCCGGCGAGGCGAGCGAGGTCGACGGCGGCTTCCGTCTGGCCGGCGCGGACGAGGACGCCGCCGTCGCGCGCGCGGAGCGGGAACACGTGGCCGGGCTGGACGAGGTCGTGCGCGGTCGAGGCAGGATCGATCGCCACGTGGATCGTGTGCGCGCGGTCGGCGGCGGAGATCCCGGTCGTCACGCCCTCGCGGGCCTCCACCGACACGGTGAACGCAGTGCCGAGGCGTGCCTCGTTCCGCTCTGTCATCTGGGGGAGGCCCAGCTGCTCGCAGCGCTCGCCGGTCAGGCAGAGGCAGATCAGGCCGCGCGCGTGCGTCGCCATGAAGTTCACGGAGTCCGGCGTCGCGAACTGCGCCGCGCAGACGAGGTCGCCCTCGTTCTCGCGCTCGGGGTCGTCGACGACGACGACCATCTTCCCGTTGCGGATGTCCTCTACGGCCTCCTCGATCGTCGCGAAGGGGGTGACGGCCGAGCTCACGGCAGCCTCCCCACAGCGAAACGGCCGAGGTCCTTCCGGAGCACATCGGCCTCGAGGTTGACCTCGGCGCCCGGCTCGAGGCGGCCGAGCGTCGTGACCGCGAGCGTGTGCGGGATCAGCGCGACCTCGAAACCCTCGTCGTCGAGGGCGGTGATCGTCAGCGAAACGCCGTCCACCGCGATCGAGCCCTTCTCGATGCAGTACGCGAGCACGTTCTCGGGGGCGTCGACCCAGACGCGGTGATCTTCTCCTTCTTCGACCGAGCGCACGCGGCCGACCGCGTCGACGTGACCCTGCACGACGTGGCCGCCGAGCTGGTCTCCCACGCGGAGCGACGGCTCGAGGTTCACGGGTCCGCCGGGCTCGAGGCCCCCCAGCGACGTGCGCGAGAGCGTCTCGGGGACGACGTCGAACGCGAGCCGCCCCTCGGCCGCCTCCACGACGGTGAGGCAGACGCCGGCGACGGCGACGGAGTCGCCGACCGCGGCGTGCGCAGCGGTCTCCGGCGCGGCGACGACGAGCCGCGAGCCGTCGAAGGAGGCAACGGCACCGAGCTCCCGGACGATGCCCGTGAACATGCCACCAAGGTTACGGCTCGTGCAGGTATCCCTCCAGCAACACGTCCTCGCCGGAGGGCTCGGCGCGCAGATGGAGGAGCTCGAGCGGCGCTTCGAGATCGCCGAACAAGGGCTGACCGCCGCGCGCGAGGACGGGTGCGACGAAGAGGAGCAGCTTGTCCACGAGACCGGCGGCGACGAACGCCGTGGCAAGCGTCGGCCCGCCCTCCAGCAGCAGCGACTGGACACCCTCTGCCGCGAGCGCGCGCAACTCCTCGTCGAGCGGACCGCTGCGCAGCTCGAGCTCCGACCCTTCCGGCAGCGGGCCGCGCCCGAAAGCGATCCTCCGGGGCTGCCTCGCGGCATCGACATCGCGCGCGTCGAGGCGCGGCGCGTCGGCTCGCACGGTGCCCATCCCGACCGCGACCGCATCCGAGGCGGCGCGCAGCTCGTGGGCCCGGCGCCGCGACTCCTCGCCCGAGACCCAGCGGCGGCCCGGAACGGAGACCCGCCCGTCGAGCGTGATCGCCGCCTTGTACGTGACGAACGGACGGCCGAGCGACTTCCACACGCGCCACGCTTCGTTCTGCCGGCGCGCGGCGAGGTCGTCCAGGAGCTCGACTTCGATACCCGAGGCACGGATCAGCTCGATGCCGCGGCCGTCCACGACCGGGTTCGGATCCCGGGCACCGACGACGACGCGCGCGAGACCGGCCGCGGCGACCGCGTCGGCGCACGGAGGAGTGCGCCCGTGATGGGAGCAGGGCTCGAGCGTGACGTAGAGCGTTGCGCCGCGCGCCGCGTCGCCCGCCTGCTCGAGCGCGATGACCTCGGCGTGGCGGACGCCGTCGTACTCGTACCAGCCCTCCCCCATGACCTCGCCGTCACGCACGAGCACAGCTCCGACGAGCGGGTGGTCGTGGGTCTTGCCGCGTCCGCGCTCGGCGAGCTCGAGCGCGCGCTCGAAGTAGCTCATCCGAGTCTCTGGGCGAGGCCGCGGTACGCGCCCGAGAGGTCCTCGCGCCCGAAGACCGCCGAGCCGGCGACGAGAAGCGAGGCCCCGGCGGCGTGCGCGGGACCGATGGTCTCGTCGTCGATCCCGCCGTCGACCTGCACGTAGACGTGTTCCGGCAGCGCTGCGCGCAGACGTCGGATTCGCTCGACGGCATCCGGCATGAACTTCTGGCCGCTGTAGCCGGGATGGATGCTCATGCAGAGGACGAGGTCGGCGTCCCCGGCCACGGCGGCGACGTCCTCGGGCTCGCTCTCGGGATTGAAGGCGACGCCGGCCTGCAGACCGTGCTCGCGCGCCGCGGCGATCGCGGCCGGCACGTCGTCCGCGACCTCGTAGTGGAAGGTGGCGCTGTCGCCGCCGGCGCGGGCGATCTGTGGGAAGTGGCGCAGAGGATTGTCGACCATCAGGTGGCAGTCGAGCACTCCGCCTGCCTCGTGGACGAGCGGTGCGATCGACTCGAGCACGACCGGCCCGATCGTCACGGGCTCGACGAAGTGGCCGTCGCCGACGTCGAAGTGGAAGATGCGGCAGCCGGCGTCCAAAAGCACCTCGATCTGCTCGCCGAGACGCGAGAAGTCCGCCGCATAGAGCGACGGCTCGACCTCCGCGTTTCGCACCCACTTCGCCCAGCCCATCCGGGCGATCGTACGGCAGTAAGAGCAATGGCCACGTCCGAGACAGACACGTCAGGTGTCTGACACATGGACAGGTCCGACGTGGTCAGTCGCGAGCGAGGCGAGCGATGAAGAAGCCGCTCGTGCCGTGGATGTGTGGGAGCGTGAGGAGGAAGTCGGGCCGGGCCGGATGCGCGAACGCCGGCCACTCGTCTCGGAGCGGCAGCACCCGGAGGCCGCTCGCGTCCACGACGGCCTCGCACTCGTCCGGGTTCAGCGTGCAGACGGAGTAGAAGATCGTGCCACCCGGGCGCACGCGATCCGCGGCAGAGCGGAGGAGCGCGAGCTGGAGGTCCGGGAGCGGGGTCGCGCGCCAGCGGAGGTCGGGCCGCTGCGCCAGGACGCCGAGGCCCGAGCACGGCGCGTCGACGAGGGCGCGGTCGAAGCCTTCGAGCTCAGGAGGCAGGGCCGTCCCGTCCGCCTCGACGACCGTCACGTCGCCGCCGCGGCCGATCGTCACGAGGTTCTCGCGAAGCTCGCGCGCGCGGGCCGGATCGATCTCGACCGCCGTGACCTCACCGCCCAGCTGGCCGGTCTTCCCGCCGGGAGCAGCGCAGAGGTCGAGCACGCGGTCGCCCGCCTGCGAGCCGACACAGAGACCGGCGAGCTGGGAGCCGCGGCTCTGCGGCCAGATCCTCCCCGCCGCCACCAGCGCCTCGTCGACTCGCTCGACGCGGTACGCGCCGCGCACGTCGGTCGCCTCGGCGCCGGTGGGAGGCTCGCCGCGCACGAGCCGGACGACGGTCTCGAGCGGCTCGTTCATCGCACGCATGAGCGCGAGCGCGCCGTCCGGACCGAGCACGCGCACGAAGGTCTCGTGGATCCAGTCGGGGTAGGACTCCTTCAGCGGCCCGTCGGGGAGCGACCCGAGAAGGGTCGCGATCCCGTCCGCGAGCCGCCGCATGACGGCGTTCGTGAACGGAACCGCGCGCTCGAGCCGGGCACGGCGCACGAGCTCGACCGACTCGTTCGCGGCCGCGTGGGCCGCGGTGTCGGTGTAGCCGAGCTGGTAGGCGCCGAGCCGGAGCGCCGCGCGCACCGGCGGGTCGAGCTTCCGTACCGGCCGCCGCCCGAGTGTCTCGATCGCGTGATCCAGAGTCCGCACCCGCTGGACGGAGCCGTACGCAAGCCGCTGCGCGAAGGCCCGCTCCCGGTCGTCGAGGCCCTCGGCGGCCGCGCGGAAGGCGCGGTCGGCGTACGCGTCCTGCTCGAAGACGCGCAGCAGCACCTCGTACGCCGCACGCCGCGCAGGCGAGACGCTCACGTGCGGCAGACGAAGATCGCCCAGCCCATCACAGCCCGCTCCCAGCGCAGGTAGCGGTCGCGGTCGGCTGCGCCGCGCGCGCGAAACTCCTCCGCCTGCGGGTGGTCGGGGTTCGCGTCGAGCCAGCGGTCGAGCGTCTGCCAGTGCAGCGACTCGTAGCGGTCCCAGTCGTCTTCGGAGGAAGCGATGAGCGAGACCACGCGCACGCCGGTCGACTCCGCACGCTCGACGGTCTCGGGCAGCGGCAGCCAGTCCTCCTCGTCGGTCCGCCTGTCCGCGTTCGATTCGGGCTCGGGCGGCAGCGGCCAGCTGCGCCAGTACGGCTCGCCGACCCCGAGAAGCGGGGCTGCCGCTCCAAGCCGCTCGAGGGTGGGGACGAGCCCGCCGAAGACGAACGTCGCGCCGAGGCAGAGCGCGGCGTCGTAACGGCCGAGCTCGAACGTCGCGGCGTCGGCCTCGACGAGGTCGATCCGATCCTCGAGCTCCGCCTCTCTGATGCTTTCCTGCGCGGCCGCGACGAACTCGGGCGCGCGCTCGACGCACGTGAGCCGGCAGCCGAACTCCCGCGCGAGCACGAGCGCCGGCCCGCCGCGGCCGGAGGCGAGGTCGAGCACGTGCGATCCGGGACCGAGACCGAGATGCCTGCCGAGCAGCCGGATCTTGTCCGCGCTCGTCGGGTTCTGGATCTCGTGCTCCGACTCGACGACGGCGTGCCACCAGGTCATCGACGGCCTCGCAGGTACGCGTCGTAGGCCATGCGCCGGCCGCCGGCTGGCTGCACCTCGACCGGCTCGAACGAGCCGCCCTCCCCCAGCCGCGCCCGCCAGACGAGCAGGTCGCCGAGCCGCGCGCCGATGTGCGGCGAGAGCGCGCGAACGCGATTGACGAGCTCCTCCGCCGGCGCGGCCGGGTCGAGCTCGCGATCCTCCGGCCGGATCTTCTCCGCATAGGTCGCGCCCTCCTCGGCCTGCGGCTCGAAGCTCGGTTCGTCCTGCGCGAGCACGTCTCGGAGGAGCTCGGCGGCGACCTCGGCCGCGCGTGCGTAGACAGCGCCTGCGTCGTCCTCCGGCGCGAGCGCGAAAGCGCGCTGCGCCGCGATCGGCCCGGCGTCGAGCGCCTCGACGGTGCGGTGGATCGTGACGCCGGTCTCCACGTCTCCGGCCAGCAGCGCCCGCTCGACCGGGGCGGCCCCGCGCCACCGCGGCAGGAGCGAGGGATGGACGTTGAGCCAGAGCGCGCGCTCGAGCAGCTCGTTCGGGATCAGCAGCCCATAGGCGCAGACCACGACCGTGTCCGCTGCGATCGGAACCGACGAGTCGAGCTTGGGCGGCTGCTCGACCGGAATGCCGAGCCGCTCGGCCGCCTCCTTCGCCGGCGGCGCTCCCAGTTTCCGGCCGCGACCGCGCGGCTTGTCCGGTCGCGTGAACAGCTGCACGACGTCGTGCTCCGCCGCGAGCCGCTCGAACACGTCGGCCCCGAACTCCCCGGTCGCGGCGACCGCGATCCGCCGGGCCATGCTCAGCCGATGACGATGCGCGGGCGGAGGTTCGCGAGCGCCTCGCGCCTCGCCTCGGGCGTGGTTCGGTCGAGGATCAGGACGCCGTCGAGATGGTCGGCCTCGTGCTGCGCGACGCGCGAGTATGGCTCCTCGAGCTCGTACCGAACCTGGCCTCCGCGCTCGTCCTGACCTTCGATCGCGATCTTCGCCGGCCGCTCGACCGGGAGCAGCACGCCCTGGATCGAGAGGCAGCCCTCCTCCTCGACCGTGGTCACCTCGCCGTGCTCGACGATCTGCGGGTTTGCGAGCGCGACGGTCTCGTCCTCGGAGGCCTGGAAGACGAAGAGCCGCTGCAGCACGCCGACCTGGGTCGCGGCCAGCCCGATCCCGTTCGCGTCGGCCATCAGCTGCTTCATGCGCTCCACGAGCCGGCGCAGGTCGTCGTCGAACTCCTCGACCGGACGGGCGGCCATCTTCAGCGCCGCGTCCGGGTATTGGCGGATCTGCGCGAGCGCGAGTCGTCGTCGCGCCTGCTGCTCGGGGTCGAGCTCCTCGTCCTTGACCTGTCCCTCGATCTCGCTCATTCGGCCGGACTGTACCCTCGCGGACATGGATCCCAAGACGCTTCGCGACATCATGGGACAGGGCGCGATACGGCCGGAGACGCCCCAGGACCGCCGCGAGCGCGAGCAGCTCGAGGCCGACCTCGCGACGAGCCCCGTGCGGGGGAAGCCGCTCCGGCAGCGGCTACGCAACTTCCGTCCCGACCCCGAGTCGGGAGTGCGCGCACTCGGAGGGCCCACGGCCTGGATGCGGAGGCTGCGCGCGATCGAGGATGCGATGGAACAGCACGAACGCCAGCTCGGGGAGCAGTGGCGGGCGCTCGCCGTGGAGCTCGAGGACGCAGCGGAGTTCGCGACCGTGTGGCGCGCGCTCGCCGGCACCTGGAGCTTCGTCCACGTGAACGACCTGATCGACCGCCACAACCGCAACTTCCCCGTCGAGGCGCGACTCGCAATGGATCCGCGCACGCGTGACTTCGTCCGCGTCAACGGCCGGTCGTACCTCCGCGAGCCGCTCGACGAGCGCTGGATCCTCGCGCGCTTCCCCGCCGACCGCGACGCTGCCCTGCAGTGATCCGGCCGATCCGGCCGGAGGACGCGGAGGAGCTCGCGGCGCTCTACCTCGCGAACCGCGAGTTCCTGGCCCCGTTCGAGCCGGTCCGGCCGCCGGGGTTCTTCACCGCCGAGACGCAGAAGGAGCGGATCGCGGCGCGGACGGCGGACGGTTTCCACCAGTTCGCGATCCTCGACGGCGAGGCGATCGCCGGGACGATCAACGTGTTCCACATCGTCCGGGAGGTGCTCCAGAGCGGCACGATCGGCTACTGGGTCGACCGCGGACGGAACGGCCGCGGCCTCGCGACTGCCGCGGTCGAGGAGATCGTCGGGTACATGTTCGAGGACCTCGACCTGCATCGCGCCGAAGCCGCAACGCTCGTCGAGAACGTGCCGTCCCAGCGGGTGCTCGAGAAGGCCGGCTTCGAGCGAATCGGCCTGGCTCGGCGCTACCTCCGCATCAACGGCGTCTGGCGGGACTTCCTCCTCTTCCAGCGGCTGGCGGATTAGCTCCGGTTCTCGTCGTGCTGGCCGGCCCCGTCGACCGGCGGGATCCAGGGCTCGCGGCGCTTGATCCAGATCTCCGCCTCGGGCTGCAGCTCGAACGGCGCGTCGTCGAGCGTCCCGAGCTGGAGCTCGACGTCCTCGTCGTCGAGGAGAAAGAGGCGCGAGCCGCAACGGGGGCAGAAGCTGTCGTTGTCCCAGGTCGCGTACTCACCTGTCACCTCGAACGCGGCCAGGGGCCACTGCCCGTAGATCGTGTACGTGCTGCCCGACCGCTTCCGGCAGTCGGCGCAGTGGCAGCGGCCGACGTGGAACGGCTCGCCGCGGACCGTGTAGCGGACTGCGCCGCAGACGCAGCCGCCGCTGCGTGTTCTCTCCTCCACGCCCAGGAACCTAGACGCTCTGGGGATCGACGTCGACCACGGCCGCGAGACCGGCGCGGCGCATCGTGGGTGCACCCGCCGCGAGCAGCGCCGCCGCGCGAGAGGCGAGAGCGCGCGGCCGGTCGGTCTTGCCGACGAGCTGGGCGCGGTGCCGGCCGCGCAGCCTCAACAGTGGCGCTGGGCCGAGGAGCTCGAACTCCGGCAGTCCCGCCTTCAGCTCCTCGAGCGCGCGGGTCGCGTCGGCGAGCTCCGGCCCGGAGACGAGGACGCGCACAAGATGCCGGAACGGCGGGTAGGCGAGCGCGCGGCGACGGTCGAGCTCCCCGGCGAGGAAGCCGGCCACGTCGTGGCGTGCGGCATGCTCGACCGCTCGCGACTCGGGCTGGAACGTCTGGACGAGGACACGTCCCGGCGCGTCGCGTCCGCTCCTGCCGGCGAGCTGGGTGATCAGCTGGAAGGTGCGCTCCTCGGCCCGAAAGTCGGGCAGGCCGAGCCCCGTGTCGGCATCCACCACCGCGGCGAGTCCGACGCCGACGAAGTGGTGCCCTTTCGCGACCATCTGCGTCCCCACCAGCACGGCGCGGTCAGCGCGCGCGAACCGCTCGAGCGCCTCCCGTAGCTGCTCGGGCTTTGCGACAGCGTCGGCGTCGAGCCGGATCCGCTCCAGCTCGGGGGCGTGGCGCTCGAGCTCGCGCTCGAGTCGCTGCGTGCCGGCTCCGATCCGCGCGAGCTCGGGCGAGCCGCAGGCGGGACAGGTCTCGGCTGCCGGCTCACGGGCGCCGCAGTGGTGACAGCGGAGCGTCCCGTCCCCATGCAGCGTGAACGCGACGTCGCAGTTCGCACAGCGGCGCGTGAGGCCGCAGGCCCGGCAGTGGAGCGCCGGTGCGACACCGCGCCGGTTGAGCAGCAGGATCGCCTTCCCGCCTCCTTCCGCGAGTCGTCCCAGCTCGGCGAGGAGCGGCGCTGAGAGGGGATAGCCCGTCTCGTCGCGCAGGTCGACAACGCGAACCGTGGGCATCGGCGCTGCGATCCGCCCGCCGAGCTCGAGCCGCTCGAGCGCCTGCCACGATTCCGGACGCGGCGTCGCCGAGCCGAAGATCGCGACCGCTCCTTCCAGCGTGGCCCGCTTCGCGGCGACCGTGCGGGCGTCGTAGCGCGGGTCCGACTCCTGCTTGTACGAAGCGTCGTGCTCCTCGTCGACACAGATCACGCCGAGCGACGGGAGCGGGGCGAAGACGGCCGAACGGGCACCCACGACGACGGAGGCCTCGCCGGCGACGATCCGCTCGCGCTCGTCCCTGCGCTCTGCCTCGGAGAGGCCGGAGTGGAGCAGAGCGACCCGGTCGCCGAAGCGCGCGCGGAAGCGGCCGAGCGTCTGTGGCGTGAGCGCGATCTCGGGCACGAGGACGATCGCGCCGCGACCGGCCGCGAGGGCGGCCTCGCAGGCGCGGATGTAGACCTCGGTCTTGCCGCTGCCCGTCGCGCCCGAGAGCAGCACGTTGCCGCCGCCGCTCCCGAGCAGGGTCTCGATCCGCTCGAGTGCGCGTTCCTGCGATTCGGAGAGCCGGGCGGGCGCCGGCTCCGCCGCAAGTCCCGACGCTGCGGTCACCTCCCGCCGCTCGCCGCGCCGCTTGGGCTGCTGCGGAGCGATCAGCGCGAGCGCGCGAGCCGGGGTCGAGCCGTAGTAGTCCGCGAGCCACAGGGCGAGATCGACGAGCGCCGGCGGCAGCGTCTCGAGCACGCGCTCGGCGGCGACCGGCTCGACGTCCGGCGGCGCCTCGGTGTCGGCGTCCACGACGACCCCGCGCCGCCTCGCGTTGCCGAAGGGGATCGCGACGACGGCGCCCTTGCGCACCTCGTCCCCGATCTCGTACGTGAACGGCCGCGCGAGCGCGCGGGCGCTGACGATCGGGTAGACGGAGGCGAGGCGCGGCACGGGCAGCGAGCGTAGCCGCGCGGCTGGTCGGCGCCTTATCGCCCTCTCGGGATGATGCCCCGGCAAGCCGGAACGGGAACGATGGCCGCGAAAGCCAGCAAGGAGGAGAGGAATGACCGACCAGGAGACCGCGCTCGGCCCCGTCGACTACCTCATCGTCGAATGGCCGGCCGGCACGCAGCCGAACGGCAAGGGGCTCGAGGAGCTCGCCAACCTGACGGAGCTGGGCCTGATCCGCGTGCTCGACCTCGTGTTCGTGATGAAAGGAGAGGACGGCGGGGTGGCGGGGCTCGCGCTGGCAGACATCGATTCCGACGGCGACCTCGACCTTCTGCAGTTCGAGGGTGCGTCGTCCGGACTGCTCGGCCCGGAGGACTACGACGACGCGAGCGGCGCACTCGAGCCGGGCGCCTCGGCCGCAATCCTGCTCTACGAGAACCGCTGGGCCCGGCCGTTCGCCGAGGCCGTTCGCTCGAGCGGAGCGCAGCTCGTCGCGAGGGGCGGCATCCCCGGGCAGGAGCTCGTCGAGCATGCCGAGACACTCGAGACCGCGAACGCGTAGGAGGACGAGACATGCCATTGCTACGTGGAGTTGCCCGCACCGCTGTGATCGCCGGGACCGCAACCGCGGTCTCGAACCGCGTCTCCCGCCGGCAGGCGGACCGCTGGGCGCAGGAGGACCAGGCGCAGTACGGCGGCTATCAGGAGCCCGCCCCTGCCGCAGCGGCGCCAGCCGCGGACCCGCTCGAGCAGCTGAAGCAGCTGGGCGAGCTGAAGGCCTCCGGCGTTCTCACGGACGCCGAGTTCGAGGCTCAGAAGGCCAAGATCCTCGCCGGCGTCGCCTGACCAGGGCCGGAAACCGGTGACCGTCCCGGCCGCGGCGACACGATCGCGGCCGGGCGGTGTGCTGGAAAAGAGCTCCGGTCGGGCGTAATCTCCATGCGTATGTGGGGTCGCCGCGGCATCTGGATCGTCGGTTTGGTGGCAGCCGCGCTCGGTGCAGCCGCCGTTGGTACGCACGCGAGCTCCGCTGCTCCGGGCCGGGCCGCCGCCGGCGCGAGCACTCTCGACAAGACGTACTCGTGCCGCGTCCGGAAGCAGCACTTCGTCGAGCTCTACGCGAGCGTGACTCTCCCGCCGGCCGACAACCGGCCCCAGCCGGGAATCCTCGACGTGACCACCGGTGCAAGGGTGACCCAGCAGAACGGCGCCACGGTCGAGGTGGCGCAGGTGAGCCTCCAGGCCACGAAGAACAGCCTGAGGATCGACACGAAGTCGTGCCGGCGCGTCAAGCACCGGATCCCGCTGAAGCGGAAAGGGCTCCCGGGTCCTGCCATCACGGTGACGCCGAGCCACTTCGGCCACGACAGCGAGCGCTGCGGGACGGCAGCCCGGGTGCTCGTCCGGCTCCGGGTCCAGTCGACGGACCACACTCCGTCGCACGCGCTGCTCGCGATCCGGAACGACAACGCCAAGAGACGGCCGATCGGGTTCTACGACTGGAGCCCGCGCAAGGTCACCGCCTATACCGCCGACAACTGCGTCAGCATCGGCTGACGCTCTGCCGCGGAGAGGGCGGGCTGTCATGGCGGAGACCGATGTCTTCAAGCACTCGAGCCCTTCGCTGTACGACCGGTACATGGGCCCGCTGCTGTTCGACCCCTACGCGCGGTACGTGGCGAAGCGCGTGGCGCTCCTGCGACCGCAGCGCGTCCTCGAGACCGCGGCCGGGACGGGCATCGCCACGCGTGCCCTCCTGGAGAGCCTGCCGGACGCCACGGTCGTCGCGACGGACATCAACCCGGCCGTGGTCGATTTCGCCGCGCAGGGGGTGCGCTCCGAGCGCCTCACCTTCCAGCAAGCGGACGCGCAGGATCTCCCGTTCGAGGAGGCGAGCTTCGATCTCGTTCTCTGCCTGTTCGGGGTCATGTTCTTTCCCGACAAGGTGCGTGCGAACGCCGAGGCACACCGCGTGCTGCGGCCGGGAGGCCGCTACGTCGTGGTGACCTTCAACGGCCTCGAGCTGAACCCGGTTCCGAGAGCGGCAGGCGAGGCGGTAGCGAGCCTCTTTTCGGATGATCCGCGCTACATGGAGCGAGGGCCCTTCAGCTACACGGACACCGGACTGTTCGAGCAGGATCTGCGCGCGGCAGGCTTCGAGACGGTCGAGCTCGAGACAGTCGAGCTGTCGACCCCGGTAACAGCGCAGGATGCCGCCCACGGGATCGTGCTCGGCTCGCCGTTCCGAGCCGAGATCGAGCGGCTCGACGCGTCGGCTCTCGAGCGCGCGACGGCCGCCGTCGAGCGGGCCCTCCAGCCGTGGGACGGCAAGGATGCACCGATGTCCGCCCACATCGCCACGGCCACCCGGTAGCGCGCTGTGCCGCCCTAGGCTCGGACTGACAGGACAATTGCGCCGTCGGGTCCAACGACCACCTCGCGCAGCGCCTGCGCCGCCTCCTCGAGCCTACGGACGGACGCGATCGGCACGCTGAGTGTGCCGTCGGCCAGCAGCTCCGCGAGGGCCGACAGCTGCCGACCGTCGGGCCGGACGTAGACGTCGGATACGGCGACGCCCCGCTCCTCCCGCGGCGGGTCGCCCGTGATCGTGGCCAGGCGGCCCCCATCGGCGATCGCCTTCAACGTGGTCGCTGCCTGACCGGTGGCGGCGTTCACCGCCCTGGCGGCACCGCCTCCGGTGAGCTCGCGAACGAGCGCAGGCCAGTCGCCGTGGTAGTCGAGCACCTCCTCTGCGCCATAGCCGCGGATCCGCTCGGCTTTTCTCGCGCTCGCGGTCGCGATCACACGGGCGCCGCGAGCCGCGGCGAGCTGGACGAGCAGGCCACCCGTCACTCCCCCGGCTCCGTTCACGACGACCCAGTCTCCGCTCTCGACCCCGAGAGCCTCGTCGAGTGTCTGCGCTGCCGTGAGCGCCGGAATGGGAAACGCTCCGCCGGCCTCCCAGGGCGCCTCGGGCGGCCGGGGCGCGACCGTCGCCGCCGGCGCGAGCAGCTTCTCCGCCCACGTCCCGTGCCTCCGCAGCGGCAGGGGATGTGTCATCACGTCGTCACCTTCGCGGACCTCGGCCACGCCCGAGCCGACCGCTGCGACCGTGCCGGCCGCCGACGTCCCGAGCGCCATCGGAGCCGGGCCGCCGATCTGCCAGCTGCCGGTCCTGACGAGCTCGTCCCAGTTCCCGATGCCGGCGGCGGCGACATCGATCAGGACCTCGTCTGCGGCAGGCGGCGCCGGCTCGTCCACCTCGAGGACCTCGACCGGCTCGCCGAGTGCTGTGATCCCGGCTACTCGCATCCTGTCCGCCGCACCTTATTGGCGTCGGTACTGCGGCGGTCGGGCGGCGAGGGCTAGCGCGTCTGCTGGTTGTGAACCGGGAAAGCGGTCTCCTGCGGGGGTGTCGGGAAGCCGCCGTCGATACCCGCGCTCATCGTCGGCATCAGCGTGTCGTCGCGGAAGCGCTCCCAGCTCTCCTGCGACTCGTGGACCGCGATGATCGTCCAGCCGTCGGCGGACGGACCTGCCGCATGGAAGATCTGTCCTTCCGGGAGGCTCCCGTCGCTCGGATGAACCGCCGCGATCGCCGCCTCGTACTGCTCCTTCGTCCCGCCTGGAAAGTTGTGCACGACTCCGTACGCCATCCGACGCTCCTTCCCGATCCGGGTCAGCCAACGCACGCGACTATCTCACGCGTACCCCGCCGGAGCGAGTCTTCCGGCCCGGCCGAGTCAGACGCCGGCCGCGCTGACGACGAAGTCCGTCGCGAAGCCGAGCACGATCCCGGCCATGAGCAGCCAGCTGATGAGCACCGGATGGCCGTACTTGCGATTGACCGCGAACAGCTCCTGGACGACGTAGAGGATCGAGCCGCCGGCGATCGTGAAGAAGACGACCGAGACCGCGTCGCTCGACCACGCCTGGCCGACCACGGTGCCGAGGAACGTCGGTCCACCGCCGATCAGCCCCAGCAGGCCGAGCAGCCGCCAGCTCGGGACGATCCCGGCGCCGCTCAGCGGGCCGCAGATGCCGAAGCCCTCCGTTGCGTTGTGCAGCCCGAAGCCGATGATCAGCGTCACCGCCAGCGCGATCTCGCTCGCCGCGGCCGCCTGGCCGATCGCGAGGCCCTCGCCGAAGTTGTGCACGCCGATGCCGATCGCAATCAAAAACGAGAGCCGCGTCGCGGGGTTGGTCAGATCGAGCCGCGGCCGCTCCGTGAATTCGTCGATCGCCGCTGCGCCCGGCCCGATGAGGGGTGTCGAGCGCCGGCCGGCGCGGTTCTTCATCCAGGCGTCGTAATAGACGAGGCTCATCAGTCCCAACCCGAAGCCGAGCAGGCCCAGAGCGCTCAGTCCGGAGAATCGGCCCCAGTGACGTGCGTCCAGTGCTCCCTCGATGGGGTCGACGGCCTCGGACACGACGTCCCAGAAGAGGAAGATGAGGATGCCGGTCGCGAGAGCCGAGAGTCCCGAGCGGGCGTTGACGCTGAGGCCCTGCACGCGGCCGATGGGCAGGCCGAGGAAGATCGTCGCGCCTGCGATCGCACCCAGGATCAGGATGTGTGCCGTCGACATGTGTCAGTCCCTGTCTGCCGCTGTAAGGGTGCCCTTACACGCAGTCTCCGCGGCAATATAGCTGCGTGCCCGCCCCCGGTCACTCGGTAGACGAATACCTCGAGACGATCTACTTCCTCGCCTTCCCGATCGGCGAGTACACGCCGCACCGGGCCGGCTCCCCTCCCCTCGCCTCGCGGGTCGCCGAGATGCTCCACGTCTCGCGCGCCTCGGCCGGCGAGATGCTGAAGCGCCTCGAAGCCGACGGCTTGATCGAGCGTGGCAAAAAGAAGGAGGCTCTCCTCACCGAGAGCGGCCGCGAGCGCGCCGAGCGCGTGGTGCGCAAGCACCGGATCATCGAGCGGCTTCTCACCGACTTCATGGGCTACACCGGGTACGAGTCGCACGAGCGGGCCGATGAGCTGGGCGACACCTTCAGCGACGAGATGATCGAGCGGATCGACGACAAGCTCGGCCATCCGCAGCGGTGCCCGCACGGCTGGCCGGTGGACCCGGAGGTGGAGCAGGCGGAGAACGCGGAGCTAGCGCCGCTCGCGACGCTGCGGGCGGGAACGCGCGCGACGATCGTTCGCCTCGCCGAGCACGACGGCGACCTCCTCCACTGGTTCTACGACCAGGGGCTCGTGCCGGGCACGAGCATCCTCGTGCGCACCGCCGAGCCGGCGGCGGATCAGTTCACGGTCGCGATCGAGAACGTCGGCGAGCGGGCGATCTCGGAGAAGGCCGCCGCCGGGCTCTTCGTCAGACCGTCGTAGGTTCGGCGAAGCCGGCGGCTGCGCGCAGCGCGTCGGCGCGGTCGGTTCGCTCCCACGTGAAGTCGCCGTCCTCGCGGCCGAAGTGTCCGTACGCGGCCGTCTTCGCGTAGATCGGCCGGCGCAGGTCGAGATCGCGGAGGATGGCGGCCGGGCGCAGGTCGAAGTGCTCGCCCACGAGCTCCTCGATCTTCGGCACCGGGATCGCCTCGGTGCCGAACGTGTCGACGAGAACCGAGAGCGGATGCGCGACTCCGATCGCGTACGCGACCTGGATCTGGCAACGGTCGGCGAGGCCCGCCGCGACGATGTTCTTCGCCACCCAGCGCGCCGCGTACGCCGCCGAGCGGTCGACCTTCGTCGGATCCTTGCCCGAGAACGCGCCGCCGCCGTGCGGAGCTGCGCCCCCGTAGGTGTCGACGATGATCTTGCGCCCCGTGAGGCCGGAGTCGCCCATCGGGCCGCCGATCACGAACTTCCCGGTCGGGTTGCAGTAGACGAAGTCGCGGTCTTGCTCGAGCCGCTGCTGGTCGTAGAGCGCCTTCGGCAGGATCGGCTCGATCACGTGCTCGATCAGGTCCGGCTTGAGGAGGGTGTCGATGTCGAGCCCTTCGCGGTGCTGTGTCGACAGGAGCACGCGCTCGATCTCCACGGGCCGCTGGCGACCGTGTTCGTCGGTCTCGTAGCGCACCGTCACCTGCGTCTTGCCGTCGGGCCGCAGGTACGGGAGCACATCTGCCTTCCGCACCTCGGCGAGCCGCCGCGCCAGCCGGTGGGCGAGCATGATCGGCAGCGGCATCAGCTCGTCCGTCTCCCGGGACGCGTAGCCGAACATCATCCCCTGGTCGCCGGCGCCGACCCGGTCGAGCGGATCGCTGTCGCCGTGCTGGTTCTCGTACGAGGCATCGACGCCCTGGGCGATGTCGGGCGACTGCTCGTCGATCGCGACGACGACGCCGCACGTCTCGGCGTCGAACCCGAACTTCGCGCGCGTGTAGCCGATCTCGCGAATGCGGTTGCGCACGAGCTGGGGGATGTCGACGTAGCAACTCGTCGTGATCTCGCCGGCGACGACGACGAGCCCGGTCGTGATCAGCGTCTCGCAGGCGACGCGTCCCTCGGGATCGTCGGCGAGCACGGCGTCGAGCACGGAGTCGGAGACCTGGTCGGCCATCTTGTCCGGATGGCCCTCGGTCACAGACTCTGAGGTGAAGGAGAAGGACCTGGCTGACATGCGCCGGAGGCTAGCGGACGCGCCTCACTCCTCTGTGGGTTCCCTTCCCATCAGACCGGCGGCGAGATCGGTGATGCTCTGGCCCGAGAGGACGGCGCAGACGCCCTCGGTGATCGGCAACTCGACTCCGAGGCGCTGCGAAAGGTCGCGCAGGATCGGTGCCGTCGTCAGACCCTCGACCGTCTGGCCGATCTCGGCGACTGCGCGCTCCGGCGTCAGCCCTTGGGCGATCAGCTCGCCTGCATGACGGTTGCGGCCGTGGCGGCTCCAGCACGTGACGACGAGGTCGCCGATGCCCGCGAGGCCGGCGAACGTCTCGGCGCGGGCGCCGGCCGCCTCCCCGAGGCGCGCCATCTCCGCCAGGCCACGCGCGATGAGCGACGCCTTGGCGTTGTCGCCGAGCCGGAGGCCGTCCACGCCGCCCGCCGCGAGCGCGATCACGTTCTTCGCCGCCGCGCACAGCTCGACGCCGACGAGGTCGGGATTGACGTAGGCGCGGAAGAGGCTCGAGTTCAGCGCATGCTGGAGCTGGCCCGCGAGGAAGCCGTCCTCGCTCGCGATCACCGCCGCGGTCGGCAGGCCCTCCGCGATCTCCTCCGCCATGTTCGGACCCGAGAGGACGGCGACGGAGCGCCCCCGTACCCGTGTCGACAGGCGCTCACCGGTCTCGGGATCGAGCCCTTTCGCGAGGCTCAGCACCGGCGCGTCGCCCGGCAGCTCGTCGACGACGGCGGCGAAGGACTTGCTCGGCACCGCGGCGACCACGACGTCGACGTCCCCGGGCGCCTCGGCCAGCGGCACCGCCGCGGCCTCGCTGAGGTCGACGCCCTGCAGGTAGTGCGGATTCCACCCGGTCGCGGCGATCGCTTCCGCCTGCTCGCGCGAGCGGCAGCCGAGGACGACGTCGTGGCCGCGCTCGAGCAGGATGCGCGTGAACGCCGTCCCCCAGGATCCCGCTCCCGCGACGAGGAACCGCATCGTCAGGATCGTTTCACGAAGTCGATCGAGACCGGCACGCCGTCGAGGCCGAAGCGCTCGCGCAGCCGGTTCTCGACCCAGTAGCCATAGTCGCGCGTGACCAGGCCCGGGTCGTTGACGAAGACGCGGAAGCGCGGCGGGCGCACGCGGACCTGCGCGCCGTAGAGGAGGTTGAGCCTGCGGCCGCGCGGCCCGCTCGGCGGCTGGCGCGCCTCGCGCAGCTCCGCGAACGCGCGGTTCAGCTCCGCCGTCGGGATCCGCGCGATATGCCGGTCGAAGAGCTCCGCGACGCCGTCGAGCAGCCGCTCGAGGCCGCGTCCGGTATGCGCGGAGACGGCGACGAACGCGGGCCGCTGACGAAGGCGACGGCGCAGCTCGCCGCGCGCGTCCTCGACGTTGATCGTCGTCGCGTCCCACTTCGAGAGCACGACGAGCGTCGAACAGTCGGCGTGCCGCGCGACATCCGCGACGGCGATGTCCTGCTCGACAATCCCCTCGGCGGAGTCGATCAGGACGAGCGCGACGTCGGCACGCTCGGCCGCCTCGAGCGCGCGCAGCTCCGAGTAGAACTCGATCCCCTGCCGGTGCCGCCGCTTGCGCCGCAGGCCGGCGGTGTCGATGAGCACGAAGGTGCGCTCGCCGCGCTCGAGCACGGTGTCCACCGCGTCGCGGGTCGTGCCCGGGATCTCGCTCACGATCAGCCGCTCACGGCCCAGGAGCGCGTTGACGAGGCTCGACTTGCCGACGTTCGGCCGGCCGAGGATCGCGACGCGGATCGCCTCGTCGGGCAGCGAGGGCCGGCCGGCCGGCGCCAGCCTCTCGAGCTCCTCGATGACGCGGTCGAGGAGGTCTCCGCTGCCGGTCCCGTGCAGACCCGAGATCGGAATGGGATCGCCGAGCCCCAGCCGGTGCAGCTCGAGCGCGAGCGGCTCCTGGGTCGGGTCGTCGATCTTGTTCGCGAGCACGAGCACGGGCTTGTGTGCCTCGCGCAGGATCTGAGCCACTTCCTCGTCGCCCGGGGTCACCCCGGCCCGCGCGTCGACGACGAAGAGGACGAGATCCGCCTCCCCCACCGCCTCGCGCGCCTGCTGCGCGATCGCCCGTGTCATGGGCGCCGGATCGGCGATGTCGACGCCGCCGGTGTCGACGAGCACGAAGCGCTTGCCCGTCCACTCACAGACAAGCTCCTTCCGGTCGCGCGTCACACCCGGGCTCTCGTGCACGACCGCCGCCCGCGTCTCGGTGAGCCGATTGACGAGCGTCGACTTGCCGACGTTGGGGAAGCCGATGATCGCCACCGCGCCGAGGAGCGGCGGGGGCGGCGGCGCGGCCAGCTCGCCCGCGTCGATGTCTTCGGTGTCTGTCACGCCGGAAGCGTGACCGGTGCGGCGTCGTCACGGGTCGGCGGCACCGCGTGGCGGGGCCGGCCCGCATCGTGCAGGTCGCGCAGCCAGGCCCAGAGCCGGTTCAGCTCCGCCTCGATCTGCGCCGACGCCTCGCGGTATCCCTTGCCGCCACGCGGGAGCCCGTCGAACTGCATCGGCTCGCCCCACGCGATCGAGACCGGCGCGAAGTTGCCGAGCCTCCAGTCCTGCGAGCCGTGGATCGCGGCGCAGATCACCGGCACGTTCTCCTGCAGCGCGACCATCGCCGCACCCGGCTGGACGTGGCCGGGAACGCCGCTCCCCTGGCGTGTCCCCTCGACGAATACGCCGAGGCCGTTGCCGTCGCGCACGACCTCCCGCATCCGCCGGACGGCGTCGCGGTCCGACTCGCCGCGCCGCACCGACAACGTCCCGAAGCTGCGGATGAGCTGCCCGAGCCCCGGCACACCGTGCGCCTCGACCTTGGCAAGGAAGTAGAGGTTGCGCCGGCAGACCCAGCCGAAGCAGGGAATGTCTATCCAGCTGAAGTGGTTGAAGGCGAAGACCACGCCGCCGTTGGGCGGGATGCGGTCGGCGCCGTACGAGCGGAGCCGCGTCGCCAGCGCCGCCGAGCCGCCGAGCACCGGCCGGCCGAGCAGCCACATGACGTCGTGGGCGTTCACGCCGCCGCGGAGCGTTCGCGGACGAGCGACTCGATCCGGTCGACGACGTCATCGACCTCGAGGCTCGTCGTGTCGATCTCGATCGCGTCAGGCGCCGGCTGCATCCGTGCCGCGTCGCTCTCGTCGCGCAGCCGCAGGTCGGTGGCGAGGGCGTCGGCGCCGATCCCGGGGCGCTCGGCGATGCGCCGCTTGGCGCGCTCCTCGCGGTCGGCCACCAAAAACACCTTCACCTCCGCGTCGGGCGCGACGACGGTGCCGATGTCGCGGCCCTCGATCACGACGTCGCCGTCGCGGCCGAGCTCGCGCTGCCGCTCGCGCATCACCTCGCGCACGGGATGGTGGCGCGCCACGACCGGCACCATCCGGTCGACGCGGGTCTCGCGGATCGACGAGGTGATGTCGGTGCCGCCGATCCAGACGCGGTCGTCCTCGGAGAAGAGGACGGGCTGGTCGCGCGCGAGCTGCGCCAGCGCCTGCGCATCGCCCAGGTCGAGCCCCCGCTTCATCGCGAGCCAGGTGAGTGCCCGGTACATCGCGCCCGTGTCGAGGTAGCGGAAGCCGAGACGCTCGGCGAGCGCCCGCGCCACCGTGCTCTTCCCCGCGCCAGCGGGCCCGTCGATCGCCACCACCATCGTGTTATCGCCTCGTCACCGACTCCAGCAGGTCGTAGAAGCCGGGGAAGCTTATAGCTGCCGTGTCGGCGCCCTCGAGCGCGACGCCCTCACGCGAGGCGAGGCCGGCGACGGCACCGAGCATGGCGATCCGGTGGTCTCCGCGGGCGTCGACCCGCCCGCCGCGCAGCCGCGCCGGAACTCCCGTGACGGTCCAGCCGTCGGAAAGCGAGTGAATCCGCGCGCCGAGCGAGCGCAGGCCGTCGGTGACCGCCTCGATGCGGTCGCTCTCCTTCACGCGCAGCTCTGCCGCGCCCGAGACGCGCGTCTCGCCGCGGGCGTGCGAGGCAAGCAGCGCGACGAGCGGCAACTCGTCGACGAGCCCCGGCACCTCGGCGGCCCGGATCTCCGTCGCGACCAGCTCTCCCGGCTGAACCTGCACCGAGGCGACGGGCTCCCCGCCCTCGCGGCGCCGCTCGAAGACCGAGACGCGCGCGCCCATCCGCTCGAGCACGTCGAGCAGCCCGGTGCGCCGGGGGTTGACGCCGAGATCGTGGATCGTGAGGTCGCTGCCCGGCACGAGCGCCGCGGCGACGAGCAGCGGCGCAGCCGAGGAGAAGTCGCCCGGGACGACGACCTCCTCGAGCCGCAGCGCGCCCACCCGCTCGACGGTGACGGACGACGTGCTGCGGCGCACGCGAACTCCGGCCGCTTCGAGCATGCGTTCGGTGTGGTCGCGTGTCGGGATCCGCTCGACGACCGTGGTCGCCCCTTCGGCGTTGAGGCCGGCGAGCAGGACCGCCGACTTCACCTGCGCGCTCGCCACTTCGGGCTCGATCTCGATCCCGCGGAGCGTGCCCGAGCCGCGGACGACGAGCGGTGCATGCCCGTCCGTGGTCTCCACCGCCGCGCCCATCCGGCGCAGAGGCGTGGCGACCCGCTCCATCGGCCTGGGCGTCAGCGACTCGTCGCCGATGAGCGTGAACTCGCCTCGCTGCCCGGCGAGCGCGCCGGCCAGCAGGCGCATGAGTGTTCCGGCGTTGCGACAGTCGACGGTGCCGGGGTGCAGGCCGCGGAGCCCCACACCGCGCACGACGAGCTCGTCGTCGGCGACGTCCTCGATCTCGACGCCGAGCGCGGGCACCGCGTCCACCGTCGCCTGCGTGTCGCCGGAGCGGCCGAAGCCGTGGACTCGTGTCTCCCCTTCGCCGAGCGCGCCGATCAGGACGGCGCGGTGCGAGATCGACTTGTCCCCGGGCACGACGACGTGCCCGATGAGCGAAGCGGCCGGCTCTACGCGCATTAGTGCCCCACCCGGCCATACTTGCCGGCCTCTGGCCCGCGATCACACTGCGCGCTGCGGCGTCCTCGGTCGCCCCGATAGCAACCGCTATCGAGGCTCCCTGCGTCCTTGCATCGCTTGGTGCTCGCGACCCAGTGACTGGGCAGCATGACCGCGCGGGGCACTAGCCGATCGTGCGGCCCATGAGAGACGCGAGCGCGCGGATCTCGTCGGCGAACTCGCCGAACTCGGAGGTCGGGATCTGCTGCGCCGCGTCGCAGAGCGCCTCCTCGGGGCGCGGATGCACCTCGACGATGATCCCGTCGGCTCCCGCGGCGACCGCCGCCCGCGCAAGCGGCAGCACCAGGTCGCGCCGGCCCGCCGCATGGGACGGGTCGACGATCACGGGCAGGTGGGTCTCCTGCTTGAGCACCGGGATCGCGCCGATGTCGAGCGTGAACCGCGTCGCCGTCTCGAACGTCTTGATCCCCCGCTCGCAGAGGATCACCTCGGAGTTCCCCTCCTTGACGATGTACTCGGCGGCCATCAGCAGATCCTCGACCGTCGAGGACAGCCCACGCTTGAGCAGCACGGGCTTCGGCGCGCGGCCCACCTCGGACAGGAGCGAGAAGTTCGACATGTTGCGAGCGCCGATCTGGATCACGTCCGCTGCCTCGACGACCGCCTCGACATGGCGCGGGTCCATGAGCTCGGTGACCAGCGGCAGCCCGGTCTCGGCGCGCGCTTCCTCGAGGATCTCGAGCGCCTCGTCGCCGAGCCCCTGGAAGGCGTACGGCGACGTGCGCGGCTTGAAGGCGCCGCCGCGCAGCATCGTCACGCCTTCGGCGGCCACGGCGCGGGCCGTCTCCAAGGTCTGATCCCGCGTCTCCACCGTGCACGGGCCGGCGACGAAGCCGAAGTAGCCGTCGCCGATGCGGCGACCGCGAGCTTCGATCACGGTCGGGTCCGGGGACAGCTCGCGGGAGACGAGCTTGTACGGCTTGAGGATCGGCAGCACCTGCTCGACGCCGGCGAAGCCCTCGAGCGGCAGCGTCGCGAGGAGCTCCCGTTCGCCGATCGCGCCGATCACCGTGGCCTCGCGGCCGGGCGTGACGAGCGCCGAGCAGCCGGCCTCGTCGAGCCGCGCCACGACCTCGTCCACCTGGTCCTGGGTGGCGCTCGCGCCCATCACGATCAGGAGCTCGGGTGCGCCGGTGACAGCCATCGGAACAGCTTAGGCAGAATCACTCCTCATGGCCGATCCGCAGCCCGCAACCGAGCCTGCCAGGCCTCGGGTCTTCTCCGGGATCCGGGCGACCGGGGACAAGACCCTCGGCAACTACTCGGGGGGCTATCGGCAGTACGCCGCGACGCAGGAGCAAGGCGAAGCCTTCTTCTGCATCGTCGACCTGCACTCCATCACGACCCCGATCGAGCCCGCGGAGCTGCGCGAGTACACCCTCGCGGGCGCGGCGATGCTCTTCGCAACCGGCCTCGACCCGGATCGCTCGACCGTCTTCGCGCAGAGCCACGTGGTCGCGCACGCCGAGGCTGCCTGGTTGTTGAGCGCGGCGACCAGCTTCGGCGAGCTCCGCCGCATGACGCAGTTCAAGGAGAAGTCCGAGGGCCAGGACTTCGTCTCCGCCGGGCTCTTCACCTATCCGGTGCTGATGGCCGGGGACATCCTGCTCTACCAGACCGAGATCGTCCCGATCGGCGACGACCAGCGCCAGCACCTCGAGCTCACCCGGGACGTCGCCGAGCGCTTCAACCAGCGCTACGGCGAGACGTTCACAGTCCCCCGAGGCGTCTATCCCGAGGAAGGCGCGCGGATCAAGAACCTCCAGGAGCCGGAGCGGCTCATGTCCACGACGCGGGGAGCGCCGCAGGGTGTCGTCCGCATGATCGACGACCCGGACGTGATTCGGAAGAAGTTCAAAAGCGCCGTGACGGACTCGGAGAAGGAGATCCGACACGACCCGGAGACGAAGGCCGGCATCTCGAACCTGCTCGAGATCATGTCCGTCGCCACGGGCGAGCCCGTCGCGGAGCTCGAGCGCCGCTTCGCCGGCAGCGGCTACGGCGACTTCAAGGAAGCGGTCGGCGAGGCGGTCGTCACCCTGCTCGCTCCGATCCAGGAGCGTTACCGCGAGCTGCGCGCGGACGAGCGGGAGCTGCAGCGGCTGCTCGCGGTCGGCGCGGAGAAGGCGCGGCGTGCCAGCGAGCCCACGCTCGAGGCGATGTACGAGCGCATGGGGTTCGTCAAGGCCGAGGCCGGGCGGCTGTTCGGCGCAGCGCGGCCCCGCGGTTTGTAACGCTCCGGCGAGCGGGTCCACAGCTTCGTCTCGACCGTGTCACCACGGCGACGCCCACGCGCCGGCAGGTCGTCGCGAGGCTCGTCCCGCCAACTGCGGCATTGGTCCTGACCGCAACAGAGGGGGGAGATCGATGAAGAGGCTCACAGCAACGGCGGTAGTCGCAGCTGCCGCGCTCGCCGTGCTCGTGGCCGTCCAGGTCGCAGGCGCCGGAGGTCCGAAGAACGCGGGCGGAAAGCCGCCGTGTCACCTCGGGCACGGCGTGCAGCACGTCATCAACATCGTCTTCGACAACGTCCACTTCTCGCGGGACAACCCGAACGTGCCGTCCGATCTCGAGCAGATGCCGCACCTGCTCAACTTTTTGAAGCAGAACGGCACCGTGTTCTCGAACTCGCACACCCCGCTGATCGCGCACACGGCCAACGACAGCCTCGCGATCTACACGGGGCTGTACGGAGACCGGCACGGCCAGCCGGTCACGAACTCGTACAAGGTCTACAACCCCGACGGGTCGACGGATCCGGCGACCTCGTTCACGTACTGGACGTCGCCGATCATCGACACGAAGACCATCCCGCCGGCGCCGAATCCGGTCGACCCGAATCCGTCGATGGCCTATGCGGGCGGCGGCATCACGCCGGCGCCGTGGGTGCCCTTCACCCGCGCGGGCTGCACGGTCGGCAACTTCTCGACCGCGAACATGGTGCTCGAGAACGCGGCGGGCGACGTCCCGACGGCGTTCGGTGCGGACTCGCCCGAAGCGGCGGAGACCGCCGCCGACCCCGACAACTTCAAGGACAAGGAGGTCGCCGAGTACGTGGGTGAGGCGATCCACTGTGCACGCAATGCCGATCTCTGCGCGGATTCCTCGCGTCCGGTCGACGACGTCCTGCCGACCGAGCCTCGGGGATATCACGGCTACCAGGCGCTGTTCGGCGCGAAGTACATCGCTCCGGCGATCGGCGGCGGCCCGAACACCTTCCACAACGGGTACCGGGTGACCGACTCGGACGGGAATCTCGTCGACCTCGACGGGAACACGATCCGGGAGCCGTTCAGCGGAGTAGCCGGCTTCTCGGGCTTCAACCCGGTGGCCTCACAGAGTCTCGCCGTGATCGCCGACATGCAGGAGGCCGGGATCCCGGTCACGTACGGCTACATCTCCGACCTGCACGAGAAGAAGTCCGACACGCGCGTCGGCTGCACCACGACCGCGAATGCCGCGACTGCCGGCCGGCCGGTCGGCCCCGGCGACTCGTGCTACGTCACCAACGCGCAGCACTACGACCAGGCGTTCCAGACGTTCTTCACCCGCCTGGCCGCGGACGGGATCACCCCGGCCAACACGCTGTTCGTGATCAGCGCGGAGGAGAACGATCAGTTCGCCGGCGCCAACGTCGGACGGGCGACCGAGCCGACGCCGGCCGGCTGCGACGGCGTGACCGTCGCGTGCCAGTACACCGCCGGCCAGCTCGGCGAGCTGCAGGCGAACATCAAGGGCCTGCTCTCGACGACGCCCAGCTCCGGCACGCAGTTCGACATCGAGCCGCAGGGCGCGTCGATCTACGTGCACGGGAACCCGGCCGCGGACGATCCCACGGTCCGTCAGCTCGAACGGGACACCGCGGCGATGACCAACCCGCACGACCCGTACTCGGGGGCCGACAACGAGCCCATCGTCCAGTACCAGGCGGGTGCGCTCGAGCAGCGGGTGCTGCACATGCAGACGCGGGATCCGCTGCGGTTCCCGACGTACACGCTGTTCCCCAAGCCCGACTACTTCTTCTCCACGTCGGGCCCGAACGTCAGCATCAACAGCAGCTTCGCCTACGACCACGGGTACTACAGTCCGAACATCGACGTGACCTGGGTCGCCATGGCCGGCAAGGGCGTGGCCGTGAACGGCGTCGACGGCCCCGCGCCCGCGGACGGGAACCAGCCGAGCGATCCGGAGTCGACGCACACCGTTCCGCAGGCGAGCCAGGTCGGAACCTGGGTCGAGGAGACCGACATCCGGCCGACGATGCTCCATCTGCTCGGCCTGAAGGACGACTACGAGTCCGACGGCCACGTGATCGCGCAGGCCCTACGGCACGTGCCGCACG
>JBKPLL010000029.1:0-19072 GCA_046731605.1 Actinomycetota bacterium
TGAACCAGCGGTCGCAAACGCAGAACTCGGCCGCCAGGTGGTCGTAGACGGGCAGGTCGGCGGCGTCGTAGTAGCCCATGACTAGCCCCGGGTCGTGCCCGGACACACCGCGCTGCGCGAGCTTCGCGGCGAAGCTGTCGACGAAGCCGCTCATCTCTCCGCCGGCGATCTGGACGCTCGTCGCCTCGCCCGAGTGGTCGGGATCCTCGGCCGGTTCGAACGCCGTCCGGTCGAGATGGTGGATCGGATACGACCGGCCGCCGTGGCCGTTCGCCAGCCCCGCCCGCAGCCCGTCGACGTCCGCGCGGCCGCCCTCGAGGCTCAGATAACCGAGCATGTGGTCGAAGGAGCGGTTCTCCATCATCAGGACGACGACGTGCTCGATCTCGGCGAGGCTCACTTCGGCAGCACCGTCGCCTGCGCTTCCACGATGTCGCGGTAGAACGCCTCGCGAAGGTGCAGCCCCAGCACCGCCGCCTGGGCTTTCGCGCGCGCGAGCAGACCGGCGCCGGTGACGCCGAAGAAGCCGAGCACGGAGGCCGCCACCGCCGTGCCGGTCCGCGTCGTGTCCGAGCCGAGGGCGTAGCCCGCGGCCGCCATCAGCGCGATCCCGCCGAGGAGGAGAAAGGTCTCGAGCGGCAAGGTCTGGGCGACCCGAAACGCCTGGCGGAACGCCAGCTTCAACCCGAAGCCCTTCGCGAAGGAGATCGGGTCCCGCGAGCCGAGGAGGACGTCGCGCCAGTTGTGCAGCTGGCCGCGAAGCGCGACGAGGGCCGCCTCTGGCCGGTTTCGCACCTGCTTGTCGGATACGAGCACGCACCAGCGAGTCAGAGGCCCGCGCACAGCCGAGCCGCTCAGAGGCGCGAACGCTCCTTCGAGCATCGCCAGGTAGGCGCCGAGCATCTGCTGGCGGCGTGGGCCGAGCAGGAACTCCCAGCTGCCGGGATGAGGCGGCGAGTCGATCGACTCCAGGGTCGGCTTCTTCTCCGGCGCGGGAGCCTCGGGATCCAGGGCCCAGAACGCCTCGGCGAGCCCGCGCCCGAGCTGGTAGGCCGCGAGCAGCTCGGCCGAGGTGCCGAGGCCGTCCTGGATCTGCTCGTCCCAGTAGTAGATCGCCTCCGCCGCCGCCTCCCATGCTTTCGCGACCTCGCTTCCCGCCGGGAATGCGTCGGGTCGCACGGGAGCGCTGTTCTTCTCGGCGGCCTCGAGCTTCTGCTCGAGGTCCATGGCGAGCGCCTTGATCGTCTCGGGAGGCGACTCGTTCCGCTGCGGCAGCGGCTGGTTCAGAGAGAAGCGGTCGGCGAGCAATCCCACTGCCACGCGCGTCGCGATCTGCTGCTCGACGAGCGAGTGCTCTCCGCCGATCGGCAGCGCGTGGAACTCCTCGCGCGGGAACTGGTAGTCGACCGTTCCCGGCGGCTCGACGTGGCCGTAGCGGAGCCGCCCCCGGAGCTCCGCCATCGACCAGCCGAGGTTCAGTGCTCCCCTGAGCTGCTCGAGCTCGACCGTCGTCGGCCGGGCCTGAGCGACCGTGCTCAACGCGCCACCGCTACCTCGTTCTGGGCCAGCGTCTTGCCGAACGAGTTGAGGTACGCCTGCTGGTCGGGCGAGGTGAAGAAGTCGTGTGCGGCGTTCACTCCCCAGGCGTATAGCGAGTCGGCCTCGGCTCTGGTGAGGCCGAAATCGGTCGTGCTGATCTGGTGCGTGGGGATCGAGACGGTGCGAGCCGAGACGACCTGCTCCATCTGCTCGCGGTCCCAGGCTTCCGTCGCCGCCGAGAACATTGCCTTCAACAGGGGCACCGCCCACAGCGGCCTTGGGATCTTCCGGTAGGGCAGCCCCTCCTGGACGTCCGAGCCTCCGTGGAGCCGGAAGCCCCAGGTCGGACGCTTCGGATTCGGGCTGTCGAAGAGCCAGATCGGGAAGTTCGAGAGCAACCCTCCGTCGACCACGTAGACCGGCTCGCCCTCGCGGTGGAGCACGACCGGGGTGAAGAGGAACGGATAGCTCATGCTCATCCGCACCGCCTGGACGACCGGGAAGCTGTCCTTGTCGAACGGCTTGCCCTGCTCGTCGGTGTAGTCGGGCAGGTCGTCAGGGAGGATGATCATGCGGCCCGTGGTCACGTCGGAGCCGATCACGTGCAGCCGGTACTTCGCGCGCTCGTACTTCGCGTCGCTGATCTCGGGCACCTCGTCGCGGGGCGGCAGGTCGCGCCGCCTGACGTCGGCGAAGGTGAGCTCACTCTTGCCCAGCTCCTTCGCCAGCGGCGAGGCGGCGAGCTGCTCGCCCATCCACTCGATGAAGTACTTGCCTGGCGCTGCCCCGCGCATGCGAAGGAGCGCGTTGAGCAGTCCGCCGCCCCAGACCCCGCCCAGGCCGGTGTCGGCGAAGCGCGAGTACTTCGCGTCCGCGAGGAGCTTCTGGATGCCCGTGGCGTCGTAGCCCGCGACGAGCAGCCCGGCGACGATCGAGCCCGCCGAGGTGCCGGCGACGTTCACCCACTCCTGCACACCCGCGTCGCGTTCGGCCGCGGCGATCGCTCCGGCGAAGGCGATCCCTTTCACGCCGCCGCCCTCGAAGACCCCGTCGGCGCGGTGCCTCTCGTCTACTGCCACGATTAAGCCCCCCTTACTCGACCTGTTCGATGACCCAGAAGTCCTGCGCGAGGTTGGCGCTCGTGACGTAGGCCGCCGGCATCCAGAAGTGGCCGTGGTCGGCCCAGTCGGCGCCCCAGGAGTTCCGGCACTCGAAGTACAGCTGCCGGCCGATCGGCTTGTAGCCGATGGCGACGACGGCGTGGCCGCCGATCACGGTCTCGTCCGGCTGCGGCATCGGGACGATCCCGTCCGGGCCGACGTCCTTCTCGAACGACTCGTAGACGGTGAACCCGAACGAGATCGGATATCCGGAGGCGAGCACGTTCTGGATCCCCATCTGCGTCTGCGGCACCCGTGCGTACCGGATCGCCTGGTGGTTGAGCCCGTCCTCGTATGCCTGGGCCGGCGGCTTGGCCGCGAACTCGTTGATCTCGTACGGCCAGTCCGTCTCGGGCGGCGCGCCGAGCTGCGCGACCGACTTGATCCCGTCCCGGATCTCCGCGCCGGAGTCCTGGTCGACGGTCCCCTCCATCACCCGCTCGTTGTAATAGATGAAGAGACGGGAGGGTGTGGCCGCGTCCTTCTGGCTCTGCTTGAGCTCGTTGAACTCGAGGATCGCGCCGATGCTGTTGGCGGTGCACGAGCCGAGCTGGCCCTGGTCGTAGACCGGCGGCATCTGGTCGCGGAGGCTCGCCTCGCGCGGCAGGGTCTTCAGCGGCTCGACCGCCGCCAGGTAGTCGCGCATGTCGGGGTGGTCCGGCCTCCAGCCGTACCGCTTTTGCGTCCTGACGGCCAGACCCGTCGGGGCGTCGCTCACGACAGCAAGTGTCGTGTCACTCATGACCTGCTCCTTTCTGAGGGAGGGCCTCGTGAGCCCGAGAAGCTGCACCGCTCGCATGCGAGCCGCCGGCCGGAGCGTGCGAAGCCGGCACGATCGCGGTGAGCGTGTCCTGCGCCCACCGCTCGCTGAACCCGGCGAGGAAGGCGAGAACGAGCAGCGCGAACCGGCGCGTGGGCGAGTGCTCGGGTGCGTCGACCGGCATGTGCACCAGCCCGCCGCTGATGGCGAACGTGATCGCCATTGCGAAGAGGCCGCCGAGCACGGGCCGCAGGCCGCCGAGGAAGAACGTGTACGGGCCGCCGACGTCGTACTCGAGCTCGAACACGCCGCTGTTGATCCGCTGGATCACGCTCACGACGGCACCGAGGGCGCCGGCTACGAGCGCCGCGACGGCAGCCTCCCAGGTGATGGAGAGCCAGACGGTGGCAACCGCCGCGATGACGAGGGTCACGGTCGCGATGCCGCCGAAGTACACGAGCTGCGCCTGCCCGTTCGCCGCCTCGCAGTAGTAGGACTCGACCTTCTTGATCGCGTCGCGCTCGCGGTTGAGTGCCTCCGCGGTGCTGTCTTCGTCGCCCGACCGGGCCCGCTTGTCGACCAGGCTGAGGAGGTTGGCCGCGCACGAGACGGCGAGCTCGAGGCAGATCCGCTGCCGTACGCCCGTCAACACCGCCTTCGCCCGCACCGCGAGCGCGTCGCAACGGTGCAGCTCCGCCGCGACGTCCGGAGCGTTCTTCGTCGCCCAGTCGCTCTCGCGATGGAAGCCGAACGTGGACGGCATGCGACCTCTGAGCCGCTTCTTCTCGGTCAGTGCGATCGCGCTCGGGATGTCCGAGCACCAGTAAGCGCGGACGATCTCACCGTGCTTCGCCTCGAACGCAGCGTGCATGGAGTCGTAGGCGGCCTCGGTCGCGTGGTCGGGCGCACCCTGCCGGCCCCGCCACCAGGCATGGTGGGCGTGGACGAGCTCACTGAAGCTCGGGGTGCGCGCAGGGGTTCTCGGTTGCGCCGGAACGTGCCGCACCGGCCCGACGTCGCTCAACGGCTGGATCCGTTCGGCCACCTGGGCCTCCGATCCGTGACGACGGTCCCCCTGACCTTAGAAGCTCATCGCGATTCAGACAAGGGGTCGGCCGTTAAGGCGCGACGAAAGCGCGAAGCCCGGCTGGAGGCCGGGCTTCGCGCAGGACGTGTGAGACGCCGGGCCGCCTACCTTGCTACGGGTTCGGGACTCCCGGGAAGAGCGCGTCGCCGATCGTCGGGATGAACCGCGGCGGGACACGGATATGCGTGGCCTGCTCGTAGTCGTAGGCGTATCCGATCAGCTTCGGCTCGGCCCACTGGCCGCCGATGAAGGTGATGCCGAGCGGCAGTCCGTCGTCGTAGCCGGCCGGGACAGTGATGTCCGGATAGCCGGCGACCGCGGCTGCCCCGGACGAGCCCACGAACAGCTCGAAGTGACCGTTGAGGTCGCCCTCGTTCGGGTCCGCGTTGTTCGGCCAGGCGGGCCCGTTCGTCAGAGCGATGATCGCGTCGAGATGGTTATCGGCCATGAGCGAGTTGATCGCCGCCTGCACGGGCGGCGTCGTCGCCGCGCGGAGGTCGTCGCACGCACTGTCACGGCCGTTCGTTGCATCCGCCAGCTCGAAGATCAGGTCGTTCCAGGGCCCCTCCAGGTTCGGGTGGGCCTGGTCGAAGGCGATCAGGTCGGCGAGCGTCTGCGGGTACGGCGCGTGCGAGACCGGGTTCGTCCCGTGGACGTAGGTCTGGAGGTACGTCGCGATGTCGGTCTTGAACTCGCACAGGAGCGCCGAGAGCTCGTTCGACGTCGCCGACAGGTCGATGTCGGTCGGATCGACCACGGTCGCGCCCTGAGCCTGGAGCGCGGACTTCACGTTGGCGAGGATCGGCTCCACCACCGGCCCAACGAGCAGCGGATCGTAGGTACCGGCCCGCCAGACGCCAATGCGAGCACCCTGCAGGGCGTTGCCGTTGAGGAACTGCGTGTAGTCGCTGAAGGCGTGGCCGGTCTGAGCGCTCGTCGCGTCGTCGTTCGAGTCGACACCGGTCGCTGCGCCGAGCAGGACGGCAGCGTCGGTCACGTTGCGGGCAATCGGGCCTGCGGTGTCCTGGTTGGCGCTGATCGGGACGACGCCCGCGCGACTCCACAGCCCGAGGGTCGGCTTGATTCCGACGTCGTCGTTGGCGCCGGACGGGCAGACGATCGAGCCGTCCGTCTCCGTGCCGACCGCTGCGACCGCGAGGTCGGCGGCAGCGCTGACGGCGGACCCGGAGCTCGAGCCGCAGGGGTTGCGGTCGAGAACGTACGGCATGCTCGTCTGGCCGCCGATTCCGCTCCAGCCGCTCGACGAGGGGGCAGAACGAAAGTTGGCCCATTCGGAGAGGTTGGCCTTGCCGATGATGATCGCGCCGGCGGCCTTCAGGCGCTGGACGATGAAGGCGTCGGGAGGCGTGCTCCCGGCGAGGGCCCAGGAGCCGGCTGTCGTCGGCATACCGGGCGTGTCGATGTTGTCCTTGACGATGATCGGCATCCCGAGCAGGGGACGGCGGTCGCCGCTGCGTCGCGCCCGGTCGGCGGCGAGCGCGTCGGCATGGGCCGTCGGACTGACCGTGATCACTGCGTGCAGCGTCGCGTTGGTCTGACGGATGCGCCGCAGATAGAAGTTCGTCAGCTTGACCGCGTTGATCCGGTGGGAATTCATCAACGCCTCGAGCTGCGGAATCGTCGTCTGGTCGACGTTGATCCCGGCGACCCTCGTGTTCGTCGGATTGCCTACGAGACCGCGCGCCGCCGTCGCACCGGATGCTCCCAGCGCAAGGGCGAGTACCGCCGTGAGAACGAGCAAACGCCGAAATCGGCTGCTCATTGGGTGACCTCCCCGTAATCGAGTGCGGTTACCGCTGGGATCGAGGGCTGGGCCGCCGATCCGGGGGGCGATTCTAAGTGGCGCCGCTCAGCCGTGTAGAGGTACCGCGTGGGCGAGAGCCTCGATTTCTTCGTTTCGCTCCCCTCTGTGCGCGGGAACGTCTAGACCGTGCCGAGCGAGATCGAGCGACTGTATCGAGAGCACCGCGCCGGGCTCGTGCGGCTCGTGGAGCGCGAGCTGCACGACCGCAACGACGCCGAGGACGTGGTGCAGACGGCGTTCCTCGCTGCGCAGCGTGCCCTCGAGCGCGGCACGATCCCCCGCAACCCGCGCGCGTGGCTCGCCGCGATCGCGCTCAACGCCGGCCGCCGTCTCCGGCGACGGCGCCTGAATGCGGAACCGCTGGAGGAGTACGCCGTGCAGGAGGCGTCGGGGGTGCCCGAGATCAACGCGGCACTCGAGAGCTTGCCGAGAGAGCAACGCACCGCCGTGGTGTACCGGGACGTGCTCGGCCTCTCGTACGGCGAGACCGCGGAACAGATGGGCACGTCGGTCAACGCGGTCACGATGCTGCTGCATCGCGGCCGGCGGCGGCTCCGGCAGGCGCTCGGTGTCACCACAGTCGGTATCGGCGCGTGGCGTTGGGGCAAGCGGATCGGCATGCCGCAGGTGGCGGTTGCGAAGGGGGCGGCGACAGTCGTCGTCGCCGCCGGTCTCGCGACCACGGGGATCGTCGCGGCGCGGGCAATCGCTCCGGTCGGGACGAACGAGACCGCCGCCGCAAAGGTGGTGCGGGCGGCTGGCAACGCCCCCACGCTCGACTCGGCCGGCCACCACCGTGGGACGGGCAAGACGCCGAAAGTCGCCGCGGCTCCTGCCGCCAAGCGAGGGTCGACCCAGGCTTCGACCTCAGCACCGACCATCTCGTCGACGACCGCACCGACGACCACGGCGTCGCGCACGACCCTCCGGGTGCCGGACGTTCACCTGCCGACGCTGACGGTCCCGACGACGCCTGCGACGGTCGCCGTCAGCACACCGGTCACGACCGTGACGGTCACCGTTCCCACGGTTACGACAGCAACGGTGACGACGCCGATCACGACGGTCACCCTGCCGATCCCGTAGGGCCTGGCGAAAGGATTCGCCCGCCGTATGCCTCTACCCCAGTAAGGGGGGAGGAATACGAGATGAACGAGCCTTTGCAGAGCAGTCCCGAGCGCGAGCTTCGGGTAGGAGAGCGCGTCAGCCTCGGCGGCCGCGTCGGCGTGCTCCGGTACCTGTACGGAGCCAACGCCGCAGTGGTGCGCTTCGATCGGGACGCGAACACGAAAGTTGTTCCATTGCGCCGACTGGTGCCCTGCGCCGACGAGCCGGACAGTTGAGCGGAGAGGCCCCCGACTCGTGCACCCGACGCCCGGCTCTGCGGAACACCTCCTCCCCGGCTGCGGTCCCGGGGAGGAGATGTGACATGACCTCTCCAGCAGCGATGACCACTGTCACCTTCCAGGGCATCGAAGTGACGGCCACGAAAGACCGGCTCTGGCACGTCGAAGCTGCGGGCAGATCGGCTTCGGCGGTGTTTCTGGACCAGGCGATCGATCGTGTGCTCCCTCGGTTGAGCTACGAGGACCAGGACACCCTTTTGATCCGGCTGCTGAGCGTGAGAGCGACCGAGCACTCTCCTTGAGGCACGAGGGGCGCTTTACTGCGTCGCCCCTCGTGCCTGGTTCGTCGAGCTCTCAGCCCCTGGTTGACAACGCGGACTGGAAGCTCTCGGCGCCTTCGCCGGCAAGCGCGACCTCCAGCAAGCGCTCGGCCCCGTGCCCGAGTGCTTCGCGTGCCGGCCCCTCTGCCACCTGGGCGCCGACAGAGGCGAGCGTCAACGCCCCCACGAGCCTCACCGTGTCGACCAGCCAGGGCTCAGGGTCAGGCGCCAGCAGATCGAACGGGAACGGCCACGGCCGGGGCCACGGAATGGGTCGATGCCCGGTCGGCGTGCCGCACCAGTCATCGACCGCCTCCATGACGATCCGCTCCGCCCCCTCTTCGTTGCCTGCCGCCGCGGCCGCAACCGCTGCCAGCGCGATCTCGTGCGCGACCTGAGCCGCCGCAAACTGCACCTCGATCCGTGGCGGCAGCGGCTGCGGGTTCAGCTCGACCGTTTCGCCTGGAGCGAGAGCCCTGAAAGCCCTTTGCGGCCCCCTCGGGATCACATCGAAGACGGCGGGATTGATTCGCCCCATCCTCGCGAGCAAGTCGAGAAGCTTGACGTTCACTGCGGCCTCCTTCCTGCGGTTCAAGTCGCCGAACCGCTGGCGGCGCCGCAGACAACGTGCCGCAGAGCCCTACAGGGCGAGAATCCCACCCCCACGCTTCCCTGTCAATAGGGCCTTGGAGGCGCTGCTACGGATGGTGGTGTTGCTGCGGGTGGTCGCGATCTATCTGCTCGCGAGCCTCGCCAAGCTTCTCGACAACGAGGAACCCCGCTTCGGTCTCCGTTACTCGTTCGATCTTCGGCTCTTCGTGTCCCGGGATCACGACGAAGTGGTACCGCTCGCGCACGATCGCTGCGTAGCGGCCCGGCGGGATCTCGATCGTCTCGAGACAGGACGCGCGGCCGCATTCGCAATGAAAAGGCAGGGACGCCGAGACCGCATGCTGCTCGGCACCCTCCTCGATCCGCTCGTTCACGCTGCGGAAGGCCTCCTCGTTGCGAGCCGCTCGTTCGGCAAAGTCCATCGGCTGGAACTAGCTCACCTTCTGATGGGCTTTCCGACCCGCTGCGGCGCTCTTGTCAGCGGCTCGCCGTGAACTCCTGAACGGCTTCGGCAGCCAGCGACCGAGCGGCCCCGGCGCGTGTCCGGCTGCTCGCGCTCCCGCTCCGAAGCTACGATCGACTGCCCTCTGCGGCTTACGAGACAGCCGCGGGGCGAGCAGCGCTAGCACGAACAGAATGACGCAGATGGCGACGACGACCGCGATCAGCACGGCAGCTCCTCTCCTCGACCCCCATACAACGAGTCCCGTAGCCGGCCGGATACCCAGCCCGTTCGCCGTTTGGATTTCAGCCGGCCGGTCGAGAGTTGTCTGAGCGGCATGGATCTCGAAGACGAGGCGACTCCGGCCGAGAGCGTTCGTCATCCCGCAGGCCCGCCGGCGGCAGCGGAGCTGGTGCTGGGGCCGCTGCTGCGCTACGCGGGCACGAAGAGCGCGACCTTCTGGCTCGAGACGAGCGGGCCCTGCGAGGTCGAGGTCCTCGGGCACCGCGACCGCACGTTCTGCGTCGAGGGGCACCACTACGCGCTGCTCCTCGTTGACGACCTCCAGCCAGACTCGGTAATCGACTACGACCTCCGGCTTGACGGACGCGTGGTCTGGCCGCCCGAGGACGGCAGGCCGGCGCCGGTCGTGCACACGCGTGGCGGCGAGCGGCAGGTGCGACTCGTCTTCGGCTCCTGTCGAAGAGGCGACCCACAACCGAAGCCGGGAGAGTTCCCCGAGACCGGCATCGACGCGCTCTGGGCCTACTCGCGGCAGTTGCAGCGCGGTGAGGTCGAGTGGCCCGACGCGGTGCTCTTGCTCGGGGACCAGGTCTACGCCGACGAGGTCTCCCCCGCGACACGCGAGTTCATCGATTCCAGGCGCGACGTCCGGGAGCCGCCGGGCGAGGAGATCGCGGACTTCGAGGAGTACACGCGTCTCTACCGCGAGTCGTGGTCCGACCCGGACATCCGCTGGCTGCTCTCGACGGTGCCCACGGCGATGATCTTCGACGACCACGATGTCAACGACGACTGGAACATCTCCGCCGAATGGGTCGGCGAGATGCGCCAGGAGCCGTGGTGGGACGCCCGGATCACCGGCGCCTTCATGTCCTACTGGCTCTATCAGCACCTCGGCAACCTCTCGCCACCCCAGCTCGACGAAGACGAGCTGCTGCCGCTCGTCAGGGCCGACGACGACGCCGGGCCTCGGCTACGGGAGGCAGCTCGCCGCTGGGATCGCGAATCGGCGCACTCGCGCTGGGCCTACTACCGCGACTTCGGCGACTCGCGGCTCCTCGTGATCGACTCGCGCGCCGCCCGCGTCCTCGACGAGGATCACCGCGAGATGATCGACGAAGAGGAATGGAACTGGATCGTCGATCACGCGCGTGGCGACTTCGACCACCTCGTCATCGCCAGCACGCTCCCTGTCTTCATGCCGAAGGGGATCCACCACCTCGAGGCCTGGAACGAGGCCACCTGCGCCGGCGCCTGGGGGCGGCCGGCGGCACGGCTCGGCGAGAAGATCCGCCGCGCGGTCGACCTCGAGCACTGGAGCGCCTTCCACGACTCCTTCGAACGCCTCTGCGACTGGCTCCGCGCCGTCGCCGACGGCGACGACGCCGAGCGGCCACCTTCGACGATCGTGCTGCTCGGAGGCGACGTCCACAACGCTTACATCAACCAGGTCACGCTCCCGACGACATCGACCGGTCCGAGTCGCGTCTACCAGATCGTCTGCTCACCGTTCCGGAACCCCCTCAGCGCCATGCAGAGGCGCTCCGTCAAGATGATCACCTCCCGACCTGCCGCTTCCGTGACGCGACTACTCGCTCGCCTGGCTAGCGTCCCGCGTTCTCGCACCGACTGGAGGCTCATCCGGCAGCCCAGCTTCCACAACTCGCTCGGGGAGCTCCATCTCTCCAACCGTGCCGCCCGGGCAATGCTCTACCGCAGCGCCGACGAGGGCGAGGACGCCGAGCGGCTGTACGAGCTCGACACCACCGAGCTCGCGGCAGAGTAGGACCTCACGCGACAGAGGGAGCTAGCCCACGCCTGGGCAAGCTCCCCCGGTCACATCGCTCTAGAGCTCGTCGTCGCGGTAGCCGGCGCCGCCACGGCTGTAGTAGCCGCCTAGATCTTGCTTGTAGGCGTCGTCGCGATAGCGATCCTGGTCGAACTCGGGTGCGTTCTTGATCTCGTCCTTGCTGCGGTTGACGAACACCGTCTGCGCGTCGAGATCCACGTCGCGGACCACGCCGGCCGGCAGCATGACCTTCTTGCCGAAGATCCACGGGCCGGTATCGACGACGAGGAAGCTCGCCCCGACGTCGTTCGAGGCCTCGTCCACCTTTCCGATCGACCCGTCCAGCGCCTCGACGCTGAAGCCGCTCAGGTCGTTCTGCGTCCAGAGCGTGTCGCGATAGACCCAGACATTCATGGTTGCCATCAGATTCTCCTTTCCTCACTCGATCGTTTCGCCGACGGCTCGGAAGCAAAACGTCGCCTCGCGATCTCTTCCCTCCACCTAGAACGTGAGGCTGATGGCCCCCCTCACCGAGGCGCCGTACGTGACGCAACTGCCGAGGATCGAGGTGCGGTAGTGGGTGAGGGTGACGGTGAAGGTGCCGCTGCCGTGGCCGCGATACCAGGGGCCGACACTGCCGAGGATCCCGTTTACGGAGAACGTCTGGTTGGTGCAGTCGGCGCCCTTGTTCATCACCTGCACGGTGCCGCCCGTGAAATTCCCCGTCACCAGCGTCGGTAGGTCGCCAAGGGCCGTGGCGATGGAGACGGTGCCCCCGGTGATCGTTGCCGTGGGCGTGCAGGACAGGCAGAGCTTGGTGTGCTGGACGTCAGCGTTCCAGTCGCCCGGCAGCGAGCCGGAGGCAGTGCCGGCGAACTTGCCGTCGGTGGAAGTGAAGTAGTACTCGTGGCCGCTGATCGTGTCGTTATAGGTCTGAGCGGCCGAGGCGCCGGCCGGCGCAACGAGCGCGAGCACGGCGATTCCGATCAGCGTTCTCGTACCAAGGCGCATGTTGACCCCCTGGGTCGTCTGGTCACACCTGACGCAATTCCCGACGGTCGGATTTTCTAGCCGCGCTGAATTCCGACGCGCAGTTCCATGACCGCGTACGCAGACGGGTGGCGGGCGTCCAAGCCTGAGCTTCTCGCTCGGGGCCTGGCCCGCCGCGCGCCGGACACGGCCACCGACTAGGCGGGTGTGGGTAGACCCTCGATCGCGTGCAGGGCGCGGGTGATCTCTTGCTCGTCGAGGGCGACGTCTTCGAGAGTTCCCGAGAGGTACTTGTCGTAGGCGGACATGTCGAAGTGGCCGTGGCCGGAGAGGTTGAAGAGGATCGTCTTTACCTCCCCCGCCGCGTCGGCGGCCTGCGCCGTGGTGATTGCGCCGTGAATGGCGTGCGCTGCTTCCGGCGCGGGCAGGATCCCTTCGCTGCCGGCGAAGGTCAGCGCCGACGCGAAGACGTCGTTTTGCAGGTACGCCTCGGCCCGCAGGAGTCCGTCGCGGACCAGCTGTGAGATCAGCGGTGCAACGCCGTGGTAGCGGAGGCCGCCGGCGTGGATCGGAGCGGGGACGAAATCGTGGCCGAGAGTGTGCATCGCCACCAGTGGGGTGAGCTTGCTCGTATCCCCGAAGTCGTAGGCGAAGACACCGCGAGTCAGCGTCGGACATGCCGCCGGCTCGCAGGCGAGCACGTCGATCTCCCGTCCGGCGATCTTCTCGCGCAGGAAGGGGAAGGCGAGCCCGGCGAAGTTCGAGCCGCCCCCGACGCAGCCGATCACGACGTCCGGGAAGGCCTGCGCGAGCTCCATCTGTGCGATCGCCTCCTGGCCGATCACGGTCTGATGCAGCAGCACGTGATTGAGGACGCTGCCAAGCGAGTAGGCGGTGTCTTCCCGGCCCGCCGCGTCCTCGACCGCCTCGGAGATCGCGATCCCGAGGCTGCCGGGCGAATCCGGATGCTCGGCGAGAACCGCCCGGCCCGACTCGGTGTCACCGGACGGGCTCGCGACGATCTCGGCACCCCAGGTCTGGATCATCGAACGCCGGCTGGGCTTCTGGTCGTACGAGATCCTGACCATGTAGACCTTGCACTCCAGGCCGAGCAGACGGCAGGCGAACGAGAGCGCGCTTCCCCACTGCCCCGCACCGGTCTCGGTCGACAGGCGCGTCCGCCCCTCCTGCTTGTTGTAGTACGCCTGCGCAACCGCCGTATTCGGCTTGTGGCTACCGGGCGGACTGACGCCCTCGTACTTGTAGAAGATCCGCGAGCGCGTCCCGAGCGCCTGCTCCAGCCGGTGCGCGCGATAGAGAGGCGTCGGCCGCCAGAGGCTGAGGATCCCCAGCACCTCGTCCGGGATCGCGATCTCCGGCTCCTCGCTGACCTCCTGCTGGATCAGCGCCATCGGAAAGAGGGGCGCCAAATCTTCCGGGCCGACCGGCTGCCCGGTACCGGGGTGCAGCACCGCCTGCGGCGGCGTCGGCATGTCCGCGCGGATGTTGTACCAGCGTCGCGGCAGCTGCGACTCGTCCAGCAAGAACTTCGTCGGCTGAGCAACACCGGTCGCCATCACACCGAGTCCCGAGCATATCGGACTTCTTCGACAGGCTCGGCTCGGCGTGAGAAGATCGGCGCAATCGCAACTCGGGGAGGTTGACGGTGAGCGAAGCGGGGATGCGGCGCAAGGAGTTCTTGACCAGAGGGGCGGTCGCGCTGGGATCGGTGGCAGCGGCTCCGGTGATCGGTGTCACCGGTGCGCAAGCCGGGCGGGTGTTCCGCGGTATCGGTCGTGGCCTGTTGGGTCTCGTTGGCTGCGACCACGTCGGACTGACGGTTCCCGACATCAACCAGGCGATCGAGTGGTTCGAGGACGTGATGGGTGCGGTCGCGCCGCTCACCTTCGGCCCGTTCCCTGCGGGGCCGTTCGTCGCCAGTGTCGTCGACGTCGCGGAGACGGCCTCGATCGACCAGATCACGATGCTCCGTATCGGCCACAGCGCCGGGATCGAGCTGTTCAAGTACACGGCGCCCGACGGCCAGCGCCATGACATGCCCAAGAACTCAGACTGGTCCGGCCATCACATCGCCTTCTACGTCACCGACATCGGCCCAGCCGTCGAATACATGGTCGAGAAAGGCGTACGCAGGATGCCGGCGGGGCCCTTCACGCTGACCGCCGGGCCGGCGGCCGGACAGACGATTCAGTACTTCCAGACGCCGTGGGGCGGTTACATCGAGTTCATCAGCTACCCGGATGGCATGGCGTACGAGGTGCCGAGCGTGAAGCCGCTCTGGTCGCCGAAGCTGAATGGGCTGGACTCTGTCGTGACCACGGTTCCCGGATTGCTCGGCATCGACCACGTCGGCATCACCGTCCCGAACATCGATGTGGCCGCGGCGTGGCTCGAGCAGAACCTCGGCTTCATCAACCCGCTCACCTTCGGGCCGTTCAGCGATCCGACCGGCACGTTCATGACGGACCTCGTCGACGTCAACCCGCGTGCGGTCGTCGAGCAGATCCGCATGCTGCGCGGTGGCAACGGGCCGGGCGTCGAGCTGTTCCAGTACACCTCGCCCGACCAGGATCGGACGTTCCGGAGGAACTCCGACTGGGGGGCCCACCACATTGCGTTCTACGTCCGCCACATCGACAAGGGCGTCGGATTCCTGCAGAGCGAAACCGGAACCAAGCTGTTCGGCCCGGTGACGCTGACGGACGGCCCCGCGGCCGGCCAGTCGATCAACTACTTCGAAAATCCATTCGGAACCAACATCGAGCTGATCAGCTACCCGCACGGGATGGCCTACGAGGCGAGCGCGCCGATCCCGCTCTGGGACCCCCGCGACAATCACCCCTGATCAATCGGTGATCTCGCGGGCGAGCGCTTGGTTGGTGTCGCCGAGTCGCAGCCACCGGTAGCCGTATGCGTCGAGCGTGAGGCGGTGGGCACCGTCTCGTGTGGCGGAAATCTCCTCGGCATCGACGAGGTTCGTAAGCACTCCGCCGCCGAGTTTCAGCCTCGCCTCGCGTGCCTCCTGGGCGAGGTTGTGCACGGTCACGATGGTGTTGCCCCGCCAGGTGTACGCGATCGCCAAGACGCTTCGCGACCCGCTCGGGACGATGCGCCAGTCGCCCCAGCCGACCTCGGGGCATTGCTTGCGAAGGCGGATCATTCCGGTCATCCAGCGGAGCAAGGAATCCGGATCGCGCTGTTGCTCCTCGACGTTGACGTTCTCGTACGCGAACGGCCCGCGCGAGACTACTGGTCTGACGAGCGAGTCTGCGTGCGAGAAGCCGGCGTTGCGTTCGGCCGACCACTGCATCGGTGTGCGGATCGCCGCGCGGTCCCTCAGTCGCAGGTCTTCGCCCATGCCGATCTCGTCGCCGTAGTGCAGAACGGGAGTGCCGGGCAGCGAGAGGACGAGGCTGTGCGCGAGACGTAGGCGCGCGGCGTCGCCGAGCATGGGTGCCGGCCTGCGTCTGATTCCGCGCCCGTACAGCTGCATCGACGGCTCCGGTCCGAACGCTTCGAAGACGAGCTGACGGTCGGGAGTGGAAAGGCGACCGAGGTCGAGTTCGTCGTGGTTGCGCAGAAAGTGCGCCCACTGGCTTGTCGGTGGCAGCCTTCGCGTCGCCTGCAGAGCAGCGGCAAGCGGTCGCGCATCTTCTGTTGCGAGGCTGAAGAAGAGGTGCTGGTTCACCCAGAAGTTGAACATCAGGTGCAGCCCGTCACCGTCGGCGAAGTACGGGAGCGTCTGGTCGGGTGGCACGTTCGCCTCGCCGAGGAGAACGGCGTCTCCGACGCGCCACTGGAGGAATTCGCGGAACTCCTCCAGGTACTCGAAGTGGATCACCGGCTTTTTGCTGCTGCGGGGCGCTTCCTCGAGGATGAAGGGGACCGCGTCGACGCGGAATCCGGCGACGCCGAGCTGGAGCCAGAAGCCCATGATCCGCCGAACCTCTTCGCGGACGCGTGGGTTGTCCATGTCGAGGTCGGGCTGAAAGTCGTAGAACCGGTGAAAGTAGTACTCGCGCGCGACACGGTCGTACGTCCACGTCTGGGTCTGCTCGCCGGGGAAGACGACGCCTTTGCGGAAGTTCTTCGGCCGCTTTTTCGACCAGACGTACCAGTCGTGGATCGGCGAGTGTGGATCACGCGCCTCCCGGAACCACCTGTGCCGGTCGGAGGTGTGGTTGACGACGAGATCGATCAAGACACGGATGCCGCGGCTGTCGGCCTCGCGCATGAACTCGACGAAGTCGCCGCCCGAGCCGAACCGGGGGTCGACGCCGTAAAAGTCCGCGATGTCGTATCCGTCGTCGCGGCGCGGCGACGGCTGGAACGGTGCCAGCCACACCGCGTCGATGCCAAGGGTTTCGAGATAGTCGAGCCGTCGGCTCAGGCCTTCGAAGTCGCCACATCCGTCTCCGCTTGCGTCGAGGAACGTCTCGACGTCGAGGCTGTAGACGACTGCGTTCTTGTACCAGAGGTCGTGGATCATCCGGCCACCAGCGCGTAGAGGATCAGGTACATCGCGTGCGACCAGAGCAACGGCGAAGCCGGCTGACCCCACCGCGCAACCCACGTGCCATAGAGCGACGGTCGAAGCTGCTCTCCGGCCTGCTCGGGGAGCGCTCCGCCGCTGTCCGCCTGCGACTCGATCCACGCCCGCTGCGGGGTCGCGTCAAGACCGTTGACCAGGCGCGCCCACCCGATCAGCCCCGCCAGGACCGGCCACTCGCCACCCCCGTAGTACTCGTCGTCGAGATGACGGTGATAGCCGAGCGTGCGCTCGAGCTGCGCGAGCACCTCGACCCCGGCGAGACCGAGCACGACGAGGAACGCGTGTGACCCATCGAGCCGTTCCCGCTCGCGCGCCTCGCGCACGCTCGACGCGATGTCGTCCCTGGGGAGCGCCGCCCAGATACAGCCCAGCGTCGCTGCATGCACGCCACTGCGCTCCTCCCACCATTCGTAGCACGGCTCGCTCCAGTGCTCGGAGAGGAAGACCTGTGTCGCCTCGGCTGCGTCGCTCCACCGTGACGAGACGCGATGCCGCTCGACGTGGTTCTCCATCGCCCAGACCCACAATCCGAGACCGTCGAATTGCCGATGCGGCCACCACGCGACCGGATCGATCGAACCGTCGAGCCTGTACCGCGCATCCCACGGCCCAGATGGAACGCGTCGGACGATCTCGGCGCACCAGTCGAAGAACCGCTCTGCGCTCTCGATCTCGCCTAGGCGCGACATCGCCTCTGCGATGAAGGCGCCGTCACGAAACCAGCAGAAGTCGCGGTATTGCGAAAACGTCGGCGACGCCGCATACGCTCCCGATGCTGCCTGGCCGTCGAGAATGATCTCGACCGACCGCGCTGCAAGACCGGATCGCATGGCCGACGAGGTGCCCGCTCGCGACCCGCGCCACACGCGCCGGCGCGGAAAAGCCAGCCCTAGTGCGGAGAAGCGTGAGCGAGCTGCTGCTCGCGCTCGCGGAGCTCGATGCGGCGGATCTTGCCTGTGAGGGTCTTCGGGAGATCGTCGACGAACTCCACCTTGCGCGGGTACGCATACTGCGAGAGCTGCTCGCGCACGAACTGCGAGATCTCCGCCGCCAGCTCGTCGCTCGGATCGTGCCCGGCGGCCAGGACGACGAACGCCTTCACGACGGAGCCCCGTCTCTCGTCGGGTGAGGCGACAGCCGCGGCTTCGCGCACGGCGGGGTGCTCGATGCACACAGATTCGACCTCGAAGGGGCCGATGCGATAGCCGGCGGAGATGATCACGTCGTCGGCGCGCCCCGCGTACCAGACGTAGCCGTCGTCGTCCATCGTCGCCGCGTCCTTGGTGTGGAACCACTCGCCGCCGAACGTCTCGCGCGCCGCCTCCTCGTTGCGCCAGTAGCCGAGCGGGTAGTGCGGATTCGAGCGCGCGCGGAGGCAGATCTCCCCCCGCTCGTTCGGAGCGACCTCGTTCTCGTCCTCGTCGAGGATCCGGACGTCCCACCCGGGCATCGGTCGTCCCATCGATCCTTCGCGGACTTCCATCCAGGGGAAGTTCCCTACGAGTGGATAGGACTCGGTCAGCCCGTAGTAGTCGAGCACGGTGACGCCGTACTGCTCCCTGAACCAGCGGATCGCCTCCGGATTGAGCGGCTCACCGGCCGAGCAGACGCGGCGGAACCGGCACGGGTAGCGGGTGCCGGCGTCCGAGACGGCCATCATCGAGCGCATCGCGGTCGGCGTCGTGAACACGTTGGTCACCTCGTGCCGCGAGAGGAAGTCGAGCTGCTTGTGCGGGTCGAAACCGCCCTCGCGCTGGTAGACGCACTGGACGGCGCCGAGCCGCCAGGGCCCGAGGAGCGGCGCGATCCCGGCCGCCCATGCCCATTCGCCCATCCCGTGGAAGCGCTCCCCGTCCTCGACCTCGTGGCAGTAGACGAACTCCTCGTGCCCGAGCAGGTAGCGGTGGGCATGAACGATCCCTTTCGCCAGCCCGGTCGTGCCCGACGTGTAGTACAGCTGCGCGGGATCGTCGGCAGCCGTGTCGGCAGTCACGTGTTCTGCGGAATGTTCGGCGAGCGTCTCCTCGGCCAGCACGACCAGCGGCACGTCGCTCTCCCGGAATCGAGGCGCGTTGGCAGCGTCGGTGACCAGCACCTTCGGCTCCGAGTCGTTCAGTCTGTGCGCGATCCCCTCGTCCCCGTAGAGCACGGACATCGAGAGGAGGATCGCCCCGAGCTTCCACGTCCCGAAGAAGACCGCCGCTGCCTCCGGAATCGGCGGCAGCACCACGGCCACGCGATCGCCGCGTCCGACACCGTGCGCCTCGAGCAGGTTCGCCGCCTGACTCGACAGGTCCTGAAGCTCGCCCCAGGTCAGCGTGCGCGCGCGTCCGTCGAACCGCTCGTGCACCATCGCGAGCTTGTCGCGCGGATGCTTGTCGCAACA
>JBKPLL010000030.1:0-4524 GCA_046731605.1 Actinomycetota bacterium
GCGGAAGCCTGCCGCTAACTTGTTCGGCGAATCGTCGCGCGCTCGAGCCTCGTGACCTGGCGTCGGCGGCTGCCGGGGCTGCCGCCAGGAGCGAGCGCGAAGGAGACGGGGTTAGAAGCCGCCCAAAGAGGCTTCGTCCCCAAAGACGCCGAAACGCGCCTAGCAAATCGGCTTGATTCCCGAGGAGCGGACGACGGGGCTCGAACCCGCGACCCTTGGCTTGGGAAGCCAATGCTCTACCAACTGAGCTACGTCCGCCCGGCTGCCGCGATTGTAGCCCGGCCATAATGGAACTCCAGACAGCGAGAAGCGAGACAGGGAGATTTCCATGGCGCACACCGACTTGCACGACACCGCGCGCGCGCTCGTCGCCGAGGGGAAGGGGATCCTCGCGGCCGACGAGAGCGACGGGACGATCAAGAAGCGCTTCGACACCATCGGCGTCGAGTCGACCGAGGAGACGCGCCGCGGCTACCGCAACCTTCTCTTCACGACGCCGGGCGTCGAGGAGTTCGTCAGCGGCGTCATCCTCTTCGACGAGACGATCCGCCAGAAGGCGGACGACGGCACGCCGTTCCCGGAGCTGCTCGCCGCGAAGGGCGTCATCCCCGGGATTAAGGTCGACAAGGGCGCGAAGCCGCTCGCGCTAGCCGAGAACGAGACGGTGACCGAGGGCCTCGACGGCCTGCGCCAGCGGCTCGAGGAGTACCGCGGGCTCGGCGCGCGCTTCGCAAAGTGGCGCGCGACGTACTCGATCACGGACACGATGCCGAGCGAGTACTGCATCTGGACGAACGCGCACGCGCTCGCCCGCTACGCCGCGCTCTGCCAGGAGGCCGGGATCGTCCCGATCGTCGAGCCCGAGGTGCTGCAGGACGGGACGCACTCGATCGAGCGGAGCGGTTTCGTCACCTCGCGCGTCCTCGCCGCCGTCTACACCGAGCTGTTCGACCAGCGCGTCGACGTCGCGGGGACGCTGCTCAAGCCGAACATGGTCCTCTCCGGCTACGAGGCGTCGGACCGGGCCGGTGTCGACGAGGTCGCCGAGGCGACGATCCACACGCTGACCAAGCACGTGCCGGCGGCGGTCCCCGGAATCGTGTTCCTCTCCGGCGGCCAGTCGGACGAGGACGCGACCGCCCATCTCAACGCGATGAACGCACGCGGGCCGCACCCGTGGCAGCTGTCCTTCTCCTACGGCCGTGCGCTGCAGGCACCGGCGCTGAAGGCGTGGGGCGGCAAGGAGGAGAACATCGAGGCGGGCCAGCGCGCGTACTACCACCGCGCGAAGATGAACGCGGCTGCGCGCACCGGCGCCTACGCCCCGGAGATGGAGCGGGAGGCCGTCGGCGTCGGATGAGGCTGACCGATGCCGGCCTGGAAACGGTTCTCGTCTTCAACGAGGGCATCGAGCTCCCGCAGTTCGCGGCATTCCCGCTCGTCGACAGCGATGAGGGTCGGGCCGCGCTCCGCCGGTACTACGAGCCGTTCCTCGCGCTCGCGGGGGATCGGAGCGTTCCTCTCGTCCTGTCGGCACCCACCTGGCGCGCGAACGCCGATTGGGGACGGCTGCTCGGGTACGAGGCCCAGGACCTGGCGGACGCCAACGAGCGAGCAGTCGCGTTCGTGGAGTCCGTGCGCGACCAGTCACTCCGGTCTGATGCACGCGGCAACGTCGAGATCGAGGGCTCGATCGGGCCACGAAGCGACGCCTATCGCCCGAGCTTCCTGATGGACGCGGGCGAGGCGGAGCGGTACCACGCTGTACAGGTCAACACGTTCGCCGACGCCGGCTGCGGGCAGGCGACCGCGCTCACGCTCACCTACCCCGAGGAGGCGATCGGGATCACGCGGGCGGCGAGCGAGGCTGAGCTCCGAATTCGAATCGGGTTCACGGTGGAGACCGACGGCCGCCTGCCGAACGGCGACTCGATCGAGGACGCGCTCCTGGCCGTGGACAACGCCACCGACGGAGCGGTCGAGTCCTTCATGATCAATTGCGCCCACCCGACCCATTTCGCCGACGGCTTGCCGGAAGGCGATGCGCGAGGGAGGATCGGCGGGCTGCGAGCGAACGCGTCCAGGCTCAGTCACGCGGAGCTCGACGAGGCCGAGGAGCTCGACTCCGGCGACCCGGCCGACCTCGCCGCGCACTACCTCGATCTTCGGCGCCAGCTGCCCGGACTCGAGCTCGTCGGGGGCTGCTGCGGGACCGACATCCGCCACGTGACCGCGATCTGCGACGCCTGGCTCGCGGCTGACTGACGGCTACTCGACCGGCCAGGGCAGGTCGACCGGGACGAACTCTCCCGGCCAGTCCGCGTACGCCTCGTCCGGGTTCGGCGTCTCCTGCGCGACGGAGGCCCCGTGCTTCGCCGCGACCTCGCTGACCGGATAGTGGAGCTTCTCGTCCTCGGTGCGCCCGCCGATCATGAGGATCGCGCACGGTCCGTCGCCGGCGCCGACGAAGATGTGGCGCGTTCCGGCGGGGCAGTGGAAGAAGTCCCACTGGCGGAGGGGCCGCTCCTCTTCCTCGACGACCAGCGTGCACTCTCCGGAGAGCACGAGAAACGCCTCGCGCACGTTCTCGGAGTGGTAGAGCGCGCTCGGCTCGCCCGGCCAGACGACGTGGACGTTGACGCCGAAGTCGGTGAACGGCCCTCCCCTGGGCTCGAGCGGGAGGACGGCGCCGCCTTTCTCCTCGTTCCGGAACGCGGCCGCATCCGCGAGGTTCAGCACGAACCAGCCGTCGGAGGCCGGGTTCCGGCCGTTCGGCAGCTCGTCGAACGTCGCCTCGTCCATCACGTGTACTCGAATCCGGTCAGGGCCGACAGCTTTGCAAGCGACTGCTGCGCAACGACGCGACGTACCGTTCCCGAGCGCGAGCGCATGACGATGGAGTCCGTCTCGGCACCGCCCGGAGAGTAGACGACGCCCCGCAACAGCGGCCCGTTCGTCACCCCCGTCGCTGCGACGAACACGTCCTGCCCGGACACGAGATCGTCGGTGTGGAGAACACGTTCGGGGTCGAGGCCTGCACTCACCAGCTGCTTCCGCTCCTCGGCGTCGCGCGGCCAGAGGCGGCCCTGGATGCCGCCGCCGACGCACTTCAGCGCGGCGGCCGAGATCACGCCCTCCGGCGTCCCGCCGATGCCGTACAGGATGTCGACGTTCGTGCCCTGCTGGCCCGCTGCGATCGCAGGTGCCACGTCGCCGTCGCGGATGAGCCGGACACGCGCTCCCGCCTCGCGCAGCTCGGCGATGAGGTCGTTGTGCCGCTCGCGCTCGAGGACGACGACGTCCACTTCCCGCGTCGACTTGCCGAGCGTCTCGGCGACTGCGCGGACGTTCTCGGTGGGGCTGTTCGCGATGTCGATCGCGTCGATCGCGCGCGGCCCGACCGCGATCTTCTCCATGTAGACGGCCGCGCCGGGAAAGAGCATCGTGCCGCGCTCTGCGACGGCGATCACCGCGATCGCCCCGGTCTGACCGAGGGCGGTGAGGCGCGTGCCCTCGAGCGGGTCGACCGCGACGTCGACCTCGGGACCTTCGCCGTTCCCCACCTCCTCGCCGTTGTAGAGCATCGGCGCCTCGTCCTTCTCCCCCTCGCCGATCACGACGACGCCGCGCATCGAGACGCTGTCGAGGACGAAGCGCATCGCGTCGACTGCTGCCTGATCCGCGCTCTCCTTCTCCCCCCGGCCGATCCAGCGCGCGGCAGCCATCGCGCCCGCCTCGGTCACGCGGACGAGCTCCAGCGCGATGTTGCGGTCGGGGGCCTGCCGAGCGCTCATGCGTCACATCCTGTCAGGTGCCTCGACTCCGACGAGCTCGAGGCAGGTTGCGATCACCCGCTGCGTCGCCGTGCAGAGCGCGAGCCGAAACGCCTGTTGCTCGCTCTCGAGCACGCGGTGCTCGTGGTAGAAGCGGTGGAAGTCGTCGGCGACCCGGATCGCGTAGGCCGGCACCGCCTGCGGGCCACGCTTCGCCAGTGCATCGGCAACCACGCCGGGCAGCTCCGCGAGTCGCTTGATCAGCTCCCGCTCCTCGGGCGCCAAGGAACCGGCAGGTAACACTGTGTCACCAGCGTTGTCAGACCCCGCGTTGCGGAGGATCCCGGCGATCCGCGCGTGCGCATATTGCACGTAGTAGACCGGGTTCTTCTGCGAGCGCTCGGCCGCGAGGTCCACGTCGATCTCGATCGTCTGGTCCGGCCCTCGGTTGACGAGGTACCAGCGCGCGGCGTCGACCCCGATCTCGTCCACGAACTCGTCGAGGAAGACGACGTCGCCGCGACGCTTCGACATCTTGGTCTGCTCACCGCCCCGCGTGAGGTGAACGAGCTGATACAGGAGCACCTCGACGCGGGCGGGATCGTAACCGAGCATCCGCGCGACGGCCGCGTACCAGTTGCGCGTGCCGTGGTGGTCGGCGCCGAGCACGTAGATGGCGCGCTCGAAGCCACGGTCGAGCTTGTCCGCGAGATACACGACGTCGGCGGCGCGATACGTCGGCGTCCCGCTG
>JBKPLL010000031.1:0-14299 GCA_046731605.1 Actinomycetota bacterium
CCTCGACGTCGTGGCCGCGGCGGCGCAAACCGTCGATCGTCTCGGCGCCCGCCCTCTCCTCTACGGCGACGTGCCGCGGGATGGTCTCGCGCGGATAGAAGCTCGAGGGAAACGCCTCGGTGTGGTGGTTCGGCGCGTCGATCGCTGCCTGGAGATCGAGGCCGTGGTGGACGTGGCTGAGGAAGACGTGCAGCGTCCACTGGTCCTGCTGGTCGCCCCCGGGGGTGCCGAGCGCGACGCGCGTCTCCTCGCCGCCCGCGGCGATCGTCGGCGACAGGGTCGTGCGCGGCCGCTTGCCGGGCTCGAGCGAGTTCGGCAGGCCCTCCTCGAGCCAGAACATCTGCGCTCGTGTGCCGAGGGGGAAGCCGAGCGAGGGAATGACGGGTGCGCCCCAGAGCCAGCCGCCGCTGGGCGTCGCCGAGACCATGTTCCCGGAGCGGTCGACGACATCGAGGTGGACCGTGTCGCCCCGGGTCGGCTCGCCGACCCCGGGCGCCACGGGGGCGCCAGCCACGGGGTGGGCGAGCCGCGGCTCGCATCCTCCGGGCGAGCCTGGCAGCAGTTCGGGCGAGGCCTCGTCCGAGAGCAGTGCGCGTCGCTCCTCCGCGTAGTCGCGCGAGAGCAGCTCGGCGAGCGGCACGTCGGCGAAGTCGGGGTCGCCATACCAGGCTTCACGGTCGGCGAACGCGAGCTTCGCGCACTCGGTGATCGTGTGCACCCACTCGGCGCTCGCCTGGCCCATGCCGCCGAGGTCGAACCCCTCGAGCAGCCGGAGCTGCTGGAGGAAGACCGGCGCCTGGCTCCACGGGCCGGCCTTGAACACCTCGTACCCGTGGTAGTTGGCCGAGAGCGGCTCCTCCCAGGTCGGCACCCAGTCGCGCAGGTCGTCCTCGGCGAGTAGGCCGGCATGCCGCTCGCCGGAGCTGTCGAGCCACTCGCGCTCCTGGAAGCGGACGATCTCCTCCGCGACGAAGCCGCGATACCAGCAGTCGTGAGCCTCCTCGAGCTGCGCGTCCCGATCGGAGGACGCGGATTCGGCCGTCGCGAGGATGCGGCGGTAGGTCTCGGCGAGGGTGTGGTTCCGGTGCAGGGTGCCCGGCTCCGGAATCGGCAGGTAGACGTCCACGGACGTCGTCCAGTCGTCCCGGAAGAGCTGCTCGACCCTGCGGATCCCGTCACCGATCGCTGCGACGGCCGGGTAGCCCTCCTCGGCGTAGCCGATCGCGAAGTGGAGTACGTCCCGGAGCGGCAGCGTCCCGTGCTCGCGCAGCAACGCGATCCAGCCGCCGAAGGAGCCGGGCACGACCGCGGCCAGCGGGCCCGTGCCCGGGATCAGGGCGAGCCCGAGCTCGTCGCGGTAGCGCTCGATCGTTGCCGCCCGCGGCACAGGCCCCTGGGCGCAGAGGACGAGTGGCCGGTCGCGCCCGGACGGCCAGACGAGCGCCGGCAGGTCGCCGCCGGGGCCGTTGAGGTGCGGCTCGACGACCTGCAACGTGAAGCCGGTGGCGACGGCGGCGTCGAATGCGTTCCCGCCCTGCTCGAGCACGGCCATCCCCGCCGCGGTGGCGAGCCAGTGCGTCGACGCCACCATCCCGAAGGTTCCCCGCAGCTCGGGCCTCGTCGAGAAGGTCATACGCCAGACGTTAGTCTGCCGCGCCGTGCCGTCCCGCCTGCAATCGCTCCGCCTCGACCCGAAGCTGCTCGCGATCGGGGTCGGTGGCGGCCTGCTCTCGGGGCTGCTGGGCGTCGGTGGAGGCATCGTCATGGTGCCGCTGCTCGTGCTCTGGGCCGGTTACGCGCAGCGCGACGCGCATGCGATCTCGCTCGGCGCGATCATCCCGATCAGCATCGCCGGGATCGCGGCGTACGGCGTCGCCGGCGAGGTCCGGTACGGGACGGCCGTCGCGCTCGCCGCCGGGTCGATCGTCGGCGCGCGGGTCGGTGCCGGCTGGCTGGCGCGGATCGACGAGCGGCTGCTCAAGATCGTCTTCGGGATCTTCCTCGTCGGCGTGGCCGTGCTGCTGGGTGCCCGCGGGTGAGCGGGCCGACGCTCTACGTCGTGCTCGTGGCCTTCGGCGTCGTCGTCGGCATCGCTTCGGGGCTGCTCGGTGTCGGCGGCGGGACGCTCATCGTCCCGTTCCTCACCCTCGCGGCCGGGTTCTCGCAGCACGCCGCCGAGGCGACCTCGCTGCTCGTGATCCTGCCGACTGCGATCGCCGGCAGCCTCGCCCTGCGCCGTCGAGGGATCGGCGACCTCGGACTGGCGCTTCGCTTCGGCGTCGTGGGGGCCGTCGGGAGCGTGCTCGGCGCGCTGCTCGCCCTCGCGCTGCCGGCCGACACCTTGCGCCTGGTCTTCGCCGTCTTCGTCGGTGTGGTCGGCCTTCGGCTCGCGCGCGACGGCATCCGCGGCGAGCGGCCGGCAGCCGAGGGTTGACCTCGTACGACCCCACGCTCTTCGCAGGGGCCGCCGCCCACTACCGCTACGGCAGGCCGCCCTACTCGCCGCAACTCGAGGGAGTTCTGGCAGAGGAGCTGGGGCTCGACGGGAGCGGCAGGCTGCTCGACGGCGGCTGCGGGCCGGGGATCCTCACCGTCCGGCTCGCCCACCTGTTCGAAGAGGCCGTCGGCCTCGACCCGGACGCGGCCATGCTCGCGGAAGGGCGCCGCGTCGCCGCCGAGCGGAGCATCGCGAACATCCGCTGGGTGCAGGCGGTGGCCGAGGACCTCCCCGGGGCAGCGCCGGGGCCGTACCGGCTCGTCACCTTCGGCCAGTCCTTTCACTGGACGGACGAGGCCCGGGTGGCCGAGGCGCTCTACGACATGCTGGAGCCGCGTGGCGCCCTGGCCCTGATCGTCCACACCGTGGAGGGCCGTCCGACACCGCCAGGCCCCGGCGCGCCTCCGATCCCCCACGCAGAGATCGGGGCGCTGGTCGAGAAGTACCTCGGCCCGGCGCGGCGTGCCGGTCAGGGAGTCGCGCCGGTGCGCAACCATCGCTTCGAGGACGTCCTCGTCCGCACGCGGTTCGGGGCACCGCGCTCGATCTTCGTCCCGGGCATCCCCGACCTCGTGCGGGACAGCGAGAGCGTGCTGTCGGGCTACTTCTCGATGTCGTCCTCGGCCCCGCACCTGTTCGGCGACCGTGCCGGTGCCTTCGCCGCCGAGGTTCGGGAACTGCTGGCGTCACGCTCCCCTGAAGGTGTCTTCTGGGACTGGCCCGGCGACACCGAGGTCGTGCTCGCTCTCAGAAGCTGAAGCCGCCGGGGCCCGGGTACGCGTAGCCGTGCAGGTACCAGACGTCGAACCCGATCACGCCGCCGTAGGCCGCGGCCCAGAGGAGCCGGTACGAAACGGACGGGTCACGCCGGACGTGGTGGACGAGCGCCCAGCCGATCACGAGCAGCTGGAAGATGACGAAGGCGAGCGGCTTCAACGGGTGCAGCCTAGCGTCGTGGGTCGGCTGCTACTCGTAGCCCAGATCGCGGAGGCGCTCGACCATCTGCCGCTCCTCCTCCTCGGAGTACACGGGCTCGTCGCTCGCTTCCCGCGGCGTCTCTGCCGCGACCGTCTCGGCCGCCGCGCCCCCGTGCTCCTCGAGGATGGCCGTCAGCGGCTCGCCGTCGAGGCCTTCCGCCGAGAGCCCGAGCAGCCTGAGGACGGTGGCGGGGAGCTGGACGATCTCGGAGCCGTCGGGTACGTCCGCCGGCTGGATCCCCGGGCCGGTCGCCGCGAGGATGCCCGTGACTCCGTGATGGCCCGAGTAACCGTAGGAGACCTCGGGGTCGAGGCGCTCGTGCCGCTCGAAGGCCTGCGTCCAGCGGCGGCGCGACGGGTCGACGTTGATCCGCTCGTCGTACGGGATGAGCATCAGCTCCGGCGCCTTGGCGAGGAAGGGCCCCTTGAACAGCTCCTCCTTGCGCAGCACCTGGAAGGCGTGCTCACCGGTCTGCGGGTGCGGGATCTCGGCGAGCTCGGCCGCGAGCGAGTCGATGTACGCGGCGTCGTTCCGCGCCCCGGTCAGCTCGCCGAGGTAGAGCTGGCCCTGCGAGGCGAAGCCGTAGGCGCGCGTCGTCCCGAAGTCGATGTCGGCGAAGTTCCGGTCGGCCGCCGGGCGCGGCAGGAACGGGAGCTTGTCGAGAGTGCGGCCATACCACGGCACGGTCCGCACGAGCTTCTGGTCGACGCGCGCCAGGTAGTCGAGCCGGCCGCGCCGCCACGGCTGCAGTGATCGCTTGCGGAAGCGGAGGTGGCCGCGTTCCTCGAGCCAGCGGTCGAGGTGGAACATCCAGTAGATCGGCTTCATCCCGTGGTCGGAGAAGAGGAGGACGGTTGGCTCCTCGCCGTATTGAGCTTCGGCCGCGTCGATCAGCTCGCCGCAGAGCGCGTCGACGCGCTCGTAGACCTGCAGGAGCTCGTCACCGGAGCCGGTCGATGCGTGCGCGGGGTGTTCGGGGTCGAAGCGGGCGTAGCCGAGGTGGCCGACGTGGTCGGTGCTCATGAAGTCGACGGCGAGCAGCCCGAGGTCGGGCTCCAGTTCGAAGACGAGCTTGCAGACGCCGGCCATCTGCTCGGCGTGCTCGAGGAGGCGGCCGGTGTAGGCGGGGAAGTCCTCCCACCAGCGCTCGGCCATCGGATGGTGCGCGGTCACGAGGTCCGGGTACGCGGCGAAGATCTTCTTTTCGGCACTCGCGGGGAGGATCTGCGGCCGCTGCGGGCCGCCGTAGCCGGTGACGACGATCCCGTCCAGCGGCTCCGCCGGGTACGTGAACGGGATCCCGACGTACGCCGAGCGAATCCCGGCCGCGCCCAGAAGCCGCCAGATCGGCGTGCCCGCGCGGCTCGCCGCGCTTTCGAGCTTATGCGTGCCGCGGTTCGGGTTGGTCGTGAAGTTGAAAATGCCGTGGCCGGCGGGATTCAGTCCGGTGAGGAAGCTCGACCAGGCCGTCGGCGTGAAGGCCGGGATCGTCGAGCGAAGCGGGCCGAACGCTCCCTCGCGTGCAAGGCGCGAGATCGTCGGCAGCTTGCCCTCGCTCATCAGGCGCCGGACGAGGTCGTAGTCGGCGCCGTCGAAGGCGAGCGCGAGAACGCGCTTCATCGGCCGACCACCGCGCGGTAGACCTGCTCGAGCTGGGCAGTCGGGTCGCCGAAGCGGGCGTGCACCTCGCGGAGGTTGCGCTCGCCGTAGCTCCGGCGCAGCCGGGCGTCTCGGGCGAGGCGCACCATCGCGGCGGCGACCGCGTCCACGTCGTGGCGGTCGGCGACGAGCTCGCCGCCCTCGCCTTGCTGGATCCACTCGTCCATGGAGGGCGCGAGCCCGACGACGAGCGGGACGCCGCTCGCCATCGTCTCGAGCAGCGAGGCGGGGGAGGAGTCGACGTCGGCGAGCGTCACTGCGAAGTCGGCTGAGGCGGTCAACGCGGGAAGCTCCGCCGCGGGCACGTCGCGCACCGCCATGTACTGCTCGACTCCGAGCTCCGCTGCGAGCCGGTCGAACTCGTCGCGGGTCCACCCGCCGCCGGCGCTCGAGAAGAGGCGCAGTTGCGGCGCCTGCTCTCTCGCCTTGGCGAACGCGCGCAGGACCACGTCGAGGTTCGAGTAAGGGCGGAAATTGCGAAGCGAGAGGCAGACGACCGCGTCGTCGGGCCAGCCGAGCGCCTGCCAGCGGCTGCGGTCCGCGTGCTCGGGCGAGTACCCGTCGATCCGCGCGTGCCAGAAGATGCGGTGGAACTTCGCGCGGTCGGCGCCGAGCCGAACCGATGCGTCCTCGAGCGCCTGCGAGTTGACGACGTAGGCGAGCGCGCGGTCCGGCGCGATGCCCACGCGGGCCCGCTCCTCGGCCTCGGGCGACTGCCACGCGTCGACGATCGCGTCCTTTCCCCACGGGCTGACGACAAGCGGCCCGAGCCCGGCGCGCGCCGTCCAGTACCCGTATGGAAGCAGGTAGTGCGAGTGCACGACGTCCGGTTCGATGCGCCGCGCCAGCCCGGCGAGGGCCGGCGCCATGCGGAAGCGCCGCACGAGCGGCACCTTCAGCAGCGTGTCGAGATCCTGGAACTGGTGCACGACGAGGCCGTCGAGCTCGCCCTCGCGTGGGTTGACGCGGCCCGATGCGACGTGCACCTCGTGTCCACGCTCCGCGAGCCGGGTCGCCCAGCGCGCGAAGTGTCGAGACTTCGCGTCGCCGATGCCGAGGATCGTGAGCTGCTCAGCCACGGCGTCCCGACCCGGTGAGCGTCCGCACTCCGCGCACCGCATGGCGGCCGATCTGGACGAGCGCCGGCTTCGGGTCGTCCCGCGCGAACACCGCGTCGACGTACGGCGGCCGCTCGAGCGCGCGTCCGGAGCCCGCCATCAGCGTGATCGCCCAGCGCTTGCCGTCGCCGTGCATCCGCGCGGGCGGCAGCGGGTCGCCGATCAGGTCGCGGTACGCGATCCACGGCAGGTCGACGCCGCATGCCGCGGCGAGGCTGTGCCACTGCCAGAGGCGCGGGTTCACCTCCAGCAGCTTGTAGCGGCCGTCGCGCGGGTCGCGCATGACCTCGACCTGCGAGATGCCGTGGAAGTCGAGCGCACGCAGGAGAGCGAGCCCGTGCTCGACGACCTCGTCCACCCAGAGGGCCTCGCCGGCGCGGGCGCTGCCCATGTAGCCGCGCGTCTGGCTCAGCTTGTGGCCGGAGAAGAGCCCCAGTGCCTCGCCGTCGCGGTCGAGGTAGCTGCCGAGCGTGTACATCTCCTCCGGCCCCGATGGGATCAGCTCCTGCACCATCGGCTCGTACGGGGCCGCGGCCTCGTACGCCTGCTCGAGCTCGGCAGGCGTCTCGCAGCGGAATAGCTGGCGCTTGTGGCTGCGCCGGAAGCCGACGTTCGCCGACGGCTTGACGACGAGCGGGAAGCCGACCTCCTCGCCGGCGGCGCGCGCCTCCTCTGCGGAGGTGGGGTACAGCGTGCGCGGGATCGGCACTCCGGCCGCTGCCGCGGTATCGTGTTGGTGGCGCTTGCTCTGGATCTTCTCCAGCACGCCCCAGCCCGGAAACGGGAAGCGGTAGCGCTCGCCAAGGACGTCGGCGTGGCGGGCGATCGCGTTCAGGTGCTCGTCGTGCGTGGGGAAGACGGGGAGGACGCCGTCGGTCTCCTCCGCAATCGCGCGGAGCGCCTCGATGAAGCCGCCCTCGTCGTCGAGGGGGTCGGGAGCGATGCGCGCCTCCGCGTAGCGCGAGCGCAGGCCGAGGGCGTAGGGGCGATTGTCGACGGCCAGCACCCGCAGGCCCTGCCGCCCGAGCGAGCGGATCGCCGCGAGGCCGTTCACCCATGCGACCTCGACGACCACGGCCGTGCCCCTCCCAGACATCCGCGCGAGTCTAGTTATGGGCCGGAAGCAGTCGCCGCAGGCGCTTCCGCTCGGCCGGCAGGTAGAAGCCGACCGCCGCGAGCAGGAGCGGGTAGGCGAGCGTCAGGCCGATGGCGAGGGCCAGTGACTGGGGCATCTCCTTGCCGATCGCGGTGAGCGCCCCGGCCACGGCCACGAGGACGACCACCCGCCGCCACTGGTACTGGACCGGGTAGACACGCTGCGCGTTCCACGTCCGTAGGACCATGATGAGGATGTAGCCGGCGAGGGTGGCGTACGCCGCGCCGAGCATCCCGTAGGCCGGGATCAGCCAGAGATTGAGCGCGAAGTTGAGGAGTGCGCCGGCCGTGGTCGCGACCCAGTTGAACTGCGTCCGGCGCGCCCGACCGGTGGCGATCGTCACGACGATGAAGCCGGCGAAGAAGATGCTTCCGAACGCGAGGGCCGGAATCGCCTCCGAAGCCGGCCAGTAGCCGGGCCTGCGGGCCAGAAGGCGGACGAGCCACGGCGCGAAGAGGCTCAGGCCGACCGCCGTCCAGGCGGCGACGAACATCAGGTACGTGAGGACGAAGGAATAGGTGCGCTTTGCGTGGCCCTCGTCGTCGATCGAGTACGCGAACGCCGGCCAGGCGACCTGGAAGGCGGTGAAGAGGAGCACCATCGCCGAGCTGATCTTGACGGCGAGCGAGTACTGGCCCAGTTGATGCAGCGCATAGGAGCCGTGGAGGAGCTTGGCCAGCATGAAGCGGTCGCCGAAGTTCATCACCCACGTCGCGAGCGCAGCGGCCATGAGCGGGATCCCGAAGCGGTTGAGCGTCCGCAGAAGCCGGTGATCGAACTGGAGGCCGAGCTGTTCGCGGCGGTAGCCGAGCAGCGCGAGGAACACGAGCAGGGTGCCGCTGAGGTTGCCGACGATGATCCCGAGGGGGCCTTCCTTGTAGACGACCACGAGGATGACGGTGAGCGGCACAGTGATGCCGATGTTGAGGAGGGTCGCGATCGAGAAGGCGATGGAGCGCTGCTCGGCACGGAACAGGTTCGTCATCTGGGCGTAGTTCACGTTGACCCAGAGCAGGACGGCAGTGGCGATGACGAGGCTCGTGCCACTGCCGTGGAGACCCGCGCCGGGCCGCCAGTTCACGTTCAGCCACTGCGCGATCTCCGAGGCGAAGAGGACGCAGAGGGCGAGCGCGAGCGTCGAGTACCCCATCTGCGCCCAGAAGCAGGTGCGGATCAGCCGGCGCCGGTACTCGGGCTCCTTGTCCACGAAATAGAAGCGGATGAAGCCGAAGTTGGCGCCGCCCCGGATCAGGACGACCGCGACGGCCATCACGGACATGAGGAGCTCGATCCGGCCGTAGTCCCCGACGGAGACGTAGCTCGTGTAGAGCGGCAACATGAGGACCGCGAGGAAGCGCGAGACCAGACCGCCGACCCCGTAGATCACGGAGTGGCGGCTGAGCTCGAAGAGCTGGGAGGCGAGCGACCGCGTGCGTGCGGGCGGCTCCTGCGGCTCGTCGGTCACGGGCTCCAAGGGTAGCCCGCTGCCTGGCGGGCAATCCGTTTCGGGCACTAGACTCGCGCCGTGGCGATCCCCGCTTCTGTCGAGCAGCGGGCGCGCTGGGTGCTCGACATGGTGGGAGCCCCGGGCCTGCGCCTCGGCGACGATCTGCCCTTCCGGCCCGACGCCTGGGAGGCGGTCGAACGAGGCGAGCTGCCGGAGGGGGACGAGCTCGCGGCCGGCTTCTTCCACCTCGCGCGTGTCGAGGAGCGCGGGGCGGGACGCGATCGCCACGGACGCTTCCTCGCCGCTTCGTCGTGCCTCGACCCGCTCGACCCCCCGCTCGAGCGGCTGCGCCGGGAGCTCGGTGTCGAGCCGCCGAGCTATCGCGGGGCGCGGTTCGTAGTCGCGCTCACACACGACGTCGACGTCCCGTGGCGCTGGACGGGGATCGGAGTCCGCGGCGCGGCCGCCCGGCTGAAGAGCCACGCGCTCGCGGGTCGCACCGGCGCCGCCGCGCACGAGGCACGCGGGCTCGCACGGGTGCCGCTCCACAAGGTGCGCGGCACCGATCCCAACTGGCGCTTCGCGGAGATCGCCGCGGAGGAGAGCGCCCACGGCGCCCGCTCGACCTTCTTCGTGATGGCGGGCCACGGGCACCGCGCCGACGGCGCCGCGCCCGAGGCGTACGACCGGCTCCGTCCGCGGCTGGTCGAGACGCTGCTCGAGGCGGAGGCGGAGGTGGGTCTCCATGGCAGCTACGTCGCCGCGGACGAGCTCGAGCGTCTCGCGCGGGAGCGCCTGCTTCTTGCGCAGCTCGACGGGCCGCTGATCGGGCAGCGCTACCACTACCTCCGCGTCGATCCGCACCGGAACCTCGCGCCGCTCGCCGGGATCGGTTTCCGCTACGACACGTCGCTCGGCTTCCCCGACGCGCTCGGGTTCCGGGCCGGCATCGCGCATCCGTTCCGTCCGTGGGACTTCGCACACGAGCGGCCGGCCGACCTCGTCGAGGTGCCGCTCGCAGTGATGGATGCGACGCTCGCCGAGGAGCGGTACGCGGGGCTTTCCGCGGACGAGGCGAAGCCACGCGTGTGGGCGCTCCTCGACCGGGCGGCCGAGCAGGGCGGCGCGTTTTCGATCCTCTGGCACCCCGAGCGCTTCGATGCGCCGAGCGCGCGCGGCTGGGACCGGCTCTACTTCGAGCTGATCGAGGCGGTGCGCGAGCGAGGCGGCATCTGCCTGGCCGCGGGCGAGCTCGCGGGCGCGGCAGCGGAACGCTTCGGGCTGCCCCGCGACTAGCCTGCGCTCGATGTCCAAGCGCGTCATGGTGATCGGGCTCGACTGCGCGGCCCCCCAGTTCGTCTTCGATCGCTGGCTGCCGGAGCTACCGACCATCCGCTCGCTCACCGAGCGGGGTTCGTTCGGTGTCCTGCGCTCCTGCGATCCGCCGATCACGGTGCCCGCGTGGTCCGTGATGACCTCCTCGCGGAGCCCGGGCTCGCTCGGGTTCTACGGCTTCCGCAACCGCCGCGATCACTCCTACGACCAGCTCGCGTTCGCCGACTCGCGCGCGGTGCGCGTGCCCCGCGTCTGGGACATTCTCTCGGCGCGGGAGCGCGACGTTGTCGTCCTCGGCGTGCCGCAGACCTATCCGCCGAGTCGCGTCAAGGGTGAGATGGTCTCCTGCTTCCTGACCCCGGACACACGGACGAGCCGCTACACGTATCCGCCGGAGCTGAAGGACGAGATCGAGCAGGTCGTCGGTCACTACATGGTCGACGTCGAGAACTTCCGCTCCGACGACAAGGACCGCCTGCTCGACCAGATCGAGGAGATGACCGAGAAGCGGTTCCGCCTCGCCGAGCACCTGCTCGAGACGCGACCCTGGGATCTCTTCTTCATGGTCGAGATGGGCACCGACCGCATCCACCACGGGTTCTGGCGCTTCACCGACTCCGAGCACCGGCTGTTCGAGGCAGGCAATCCATACGAGCACGCCATGCTCGACTACTACAGGCGTCTCGACGCCAAGATGGCGCGGCTGCTCCGCTTCGCCGACGACGAGACGGCGGTGCTCGTCGTCTCCGACCACGGCGCGAAGCGGATGGACGGCGGCATCTGCGTGAACGAGTGGCTGCGCCGCGAGGGCTATCTCGTGTTGCGGGAGGAGCCGGCCGAGCCGACCCGTCTGACGCCCGACCTCATCGACTGGACGCGCACTGTCGCCTGGGGCGAGGGTGGCTACTACTGCCGTCTCTTCCTCAACGTCGCGGGTCGGGAGCCGGAGGGAGTCGTCTCTCCGGACGACTACGAGCGCGTGCGGAGCGAACTGAAGGAGCGGCTCGAGGCGCTCGGCGACGACCACGGCCGGCCGATCAACACCGTCGCGCACCGGCCGGAGGAGCTCTACGCCGAGGCTCGCGGGATCGCGCCGGACCTCCTCGTCTACTTCGGGGACCTCTACTGGCGGAGCGTGGGGCAGGTCGGGACCGGCACGGTGCACGTGTTCGAGAACGACACCGGGCCTGACGACGCGAACCACGCGCACGAGGGGCTGTACGTGCTCGTGGCAGACGGCGTTCCGGCGGGACCGGGCCCGCAGCGGGCGCTGCACGACGTCGCGCCCACGCTGCTCGAGCTCCTCGGCGAGCCGGTACCCGCCGAGATGGAGGGCCGGAGCATGCTCGCGCCTGCGGCGCCGAAAGGGCCCGAGTCGCCGGTCTCTCGCGACGATTCCGTGACGGACACGCGCAGCCTTTCTCGTTAGGCTCGACAGTGGGTGGTGGCGCGGGGTGGCCCCAGCGGCCGCGCCCAGCCGAGCCGCCGAGTGACGGCCGACCGTACACTCAGCCGCGTGTCCGAGCTGGATGCGTCGCCGACGGAGCCGGTCCTCGAGTGGGACACGCAGCTGTTTCGCATGGCGCGCGCCCAGTACGAGCAGGCGCTGCCCCATGCGGGCGTGTCCGAGATGGTCGCCGAGCGGCTCAGCTTCCCGGAGCGCGCGGTCATCGTCAGCGTCCCGCTGCGTCGCGACGACGGCTCGATCGAGATCTTCCCTGGCTACCGCGTCCAGCACTCGACGGTGCTCGGTCCGACGAAGGGCGGCATCCGCTACGACCCGGAGGTCTCGCTCGGCGAATGCGCCGCTCTTGCGACCTGGATGACGTGGAAATGCGCGCTGCTGCGGCTCCCCTACGGCGGCGCCAAGGGCGGTATCCGTTGCGATCCCCATGCGCTGTCGCCACGTGAGGTGGAGGGGCTCACCCGCCGCTTCACGTCGGAGCTCATCCGAGACTTCGGTCCCCAGACGGACATCCCCGCACCGGACATGGCGACGAACGAGCAGACGATGGCCTGGATGATGGACACGTACTCGATGCAGTCCGGCTACGCCGTCCCGGAGGTCGTCACGGGCAAGCCGATCTCGATCGGCGGCTCCGTCTTCCGCCGCGAGGCGACCGGCGCCGGCGTCGTGATGGTCACCGAGCAGGCCGCCCGGCGGCTCGGCTACGAGCTCGCCGGACGCTCGTGCGTCGTCCAGGGCTTCGGCAACGTCGGCGGGGTCGCCGCGACCGAGTTGCACGAGCGCGGGGCGCTCGTCGTCGCGGTCTCGGACGTTTCGGGAGGAGTCCACGCCGAAGAGGGCCTCGATGTCCCCGCGCTCCATGCCTACGTCGCCGAGCACGGCTCGCTCGCCGGCTACGACCGCTGTGAGCGGATCACGAACGAGCAGCTCCTCGAGCTCCCGTGTGACGTCCTCGTCCTCGCTGCCCGCGAGGACCAGCTGACGAGCGCGAACGCCGACCGCGTCCACGCCTCGCTCGTCATCGAGGGCGCGAACGGGCCGACGACGATCGAGGCCGACGAGATCCTCGGCGAGCGCGGCATCCCCGTCGTGCCCGACATCCTCACGAACGCCGGCGGCGTCACGGTCTCGTACTTCGAGTGGGTGCAGGATCTGGGCCGGCTTTTCTGGGACCGCGACGAGATCCGCCGCAAGCTCTCCGACAAGATGGGGGACGCGCTCGACCGCGTGTACGCCGTTTCCGTGGACAAGGGGATCACGTTGCGCCAGGCGGCGATGGTCGCCGCCATCCGCGAAGTCGCGGCCGCCCTCGAAGCACGCGGCATCTACCCCTAGACAGCGAGAATGTCCACGATGAGCGCAGAAACCGTCCGCGACGCGATGGTGCCCGAGCCGACGACGCTCGCCGCCGGCGAAACGGCCCGGGAGGCCGGCTGCTGCTTTGCAGACAACGACGACGTGCGGGCGATCTTCGTCACCGACGACGGCGGCGGGCTACTCGGCGTCCTGACGCGGAAGACGCTCGTGCGCGAGGTGGTCGCGGCGGGGCGTGATCCCTCCGGCGTTGCGCTGCGGGAGATTGCCGAGTCGCCCAACTTCACCCTCGACGCCGGGCTGGAGCTGGACGGTGCGTTCCGCTTCCTCGAGGAGCACGACCTCGAGCGAGTGCCCGTCGTCGAGGAGGACGGAAGGCTCGTCGGCGTCCTGTCGCGCGCGGTCGTCCGGCGCCGCCTCGCCGAGGACGAGCCGCCCGAGGGCGAGCCCGAGCCCGGCTCGCTCGTGCTCTAGCGCCGTGGGCGAAGCGAAGCTCGAGGATCTCGGTTCGGGCCTCACGCCTCTTTCCGACGGCTGGTTCGTCGTCAGCGTGCGCGACGCCGAGTGGTGGTTCGCTCAGAGTCGCGGCGCGCGGTGCGCTTTCGAGAACGAGTACGGCGACCCGCCCGTCGAGTTCGCACAGCTCGGCGTGAACATCACCGTGCTGGAGCCCGGGCAGACCGTCCTCTACCACGCCGAGGCGAACGAAGAAGCGTTCCTCGTGCTCGCCGGTGAGTGCGTGCTGCTCGTCGAAGGCGAGGAGCAGCAACTGAAGCAGTGGGACTTCTTCCACGCTCCTCCCTGGACGGCCCACGGCTTCGCGGGCGGCGGCGAGGGGCCGTGCGCGATCCTGATGGTCGGCGCGCGCTCGAGCCCGGAGGTGCGTTACTCCGCTTCGGAGCGCGCGGCACGCCACGGCGCGAGCGTCGCGGAGGACACGTCCGACTGGAGAGAGGCGTACTCGACCGTCGAGCCGTTCCGGCGTGAGCGGCCGCCGAGCTGGAGACGGTTGCCCTGGGCGTAGCCTCTAGCAGCAGGTGTAGGCGCCGGGGGGTGCCGCGCCCTCTTCCGGCTCCGGGAGATCGGCTGCGGCGAGCGCGGCGCCGTCGAGCAGGTCTTGCTCGCTGACGCGGATCGACTCGAGCCCGTAGCGGTCGAGGATGGCGAGGAGAATCGCCCCGCCCGCCACAATCACGGGCGCGCGCTCGGGCTCCAGCGCGGGCACGCGCCGCCGCTCCTCGAGCGGCAGCGCAGCGAGCCGCTCGACCTGGGTGCGCGCGCCCTCGCGCGTGAGGACGTGGCCGTGCACCCGCGCGCGGTCGTACTC
>JBKPLL010000032.1:0-9336 GCA_046731605.1 Actinomycetota bacterium
TGTTCGTGTTGTCGCCCGGCATGACCATCTCCTGGCCCTCCGGGAGCTTGATCGAGCCCGTGACGTCCGTCGTGCGGAAGTAGAACTGCGGCCGGTAGCCGTTGAAGAACGGCGTGTGGCGCCCGCCCTCGTCCTTCGACAGGACGTACACCTCGGCGTTGAAGTGCGTGTGCGGCGTGATCGAGCCCGGCTTGGCGAGCACCTGGCCGCGCTCCACCTCCTCGCGCTTCGTGCCACGGAGAAGCGCACCCGCGTTGTCGCCGGCCTGCGCGGTGTCGAGGGTCTTGTTGAACATCTCGACGCCGGTGACGACCGTCTTCGCCGTCTCCGGGTGGATGCCGACGATCTCGACCTCCTCGCCGACCTTGACCTCACCCTGCTCGACCCGGCCGGTGACGACCGTGCCGCGACCCGTGATCGTGAACACGTCCTCGATCGGCATCAGGAACGGCCGGTCGAGCGCGCGCGTCGGCTCGGGGATGAAGCTGTCCACAGCCTCCATGAGCTCGACGATCTTCCCCGTCCACTCCTCGTCGCCCTCGAGCGCCTTGAGTGCCGAAACCTGGACGACGGGAATGTCGTCTCCGGGGAACTCGTACTTCGAGAGCAGCTCGCGGACCTCCATCTCGACGAGCTCGAGCAGCTCGGGATCGTCGACCATGTCCGCCTTGTTGAGGGCGACGACGATCGCGGGCACCTCGACCTGGCGGGCGAGCAGGATGTGCTCGCGCGTCTGCGGCATCGGCCCGTCGGCCGCCGAGACCACGAGGATCGCGCCGTCCATCTGGGCGGCGCCGGTGATCATGTTCTTGATGTAGTCGGCGTGCCCGGGGCAGTCGACGTGCGCATAGTGGCGGTTCTCGGTCTCATACTCGACGTGCGACGTGTTGATCGTGATGCCGCGCTGGCGCTCCTCAGGCGCGTTGTCGATCGACGCGAAGTCGCGCACTTCCGTGTTGCCGCCCTTCTCCGCGAGCACCTTCGTGATCGCCGCGGTCAGGGTGGTCTTGCCGTGGTCGATGTGACCGATGGTGCCGACGTTGACGTGCGGCTTAGTCCGCTCGAACTTCTGCTTGGCCATTGGTGGCTCTCCCTGTCTCCCTTTCGCTAGTTGCTTGCGCCGGTCTCGGTGATCTCGGCGGCGATTGACTGCGGAACTTCCTCGTACCGGTCGAAGTCCATGTGGAAGTCGGCCCGGCCCTGCGACATCGAGCGCAGGTCGGTCGAGTATCCGAACATCTCCGACAGCGGAACGAGAGCTTTCACGACCTGGGCCTTGCCGACCGGCTCCATCGACTCGATGCGGCCGCGGCGGCTGTTGAGGTTCCCCATCACGTCCCCGAGGTAGTCCTCGGGCGTCGTCACCTCGACGGCCATCATCGGCTCGAGCAGCTTCGGCTTGGAGCGCTTGAGCGCTTCCTTGAACGCCATCGAGCCGGCGATCTTGAACGCGCGCTCGCTCGAGTCGACCTCGTGGTACGAGCCGTCGACGAGCTCGATGGCGATGTCCACGACGGGGTAGCCCGCGACCACGCCCGACTGCATCGCCTCCTTGATCCCGGCGTCGACCGCGGGGATGTACTCCTTCGGGATCTTGCCGCCCGTGATCTTGTCGCTGAACTCGTAGCCCTTCCCCGGCTCCTGCGCGCGGAGGTTGATGATTACGTCCGCGAACTGGCCCGAGCCACCGGTCTGGCGCACGAACTTCTCGCGGATGTTCTCCACGTCCCGACCGGCCGTCTCCCGGTACGCGACCTGCGGGCGGCCGACGTTCGCGTCGACGCTGAACTCGCGCTTGAGGCGGTCGACGATGATCTCGAGGTGTAGCTCGCCCATCCCGGAGATGAGCGTCTGCCCCGTCTCCTCGTCGGTCGCGACGCGGAAGGTCGGATCCTCCTCGGCGAGACGCTGCAAACCGGTGCCGAGCTTGTCCTGGTCGCTCTTCGATTTCGGCTCCACAGCCACGGAGATGACCGGATCGGGGAACGTCATCGACTCGAGCACGATCGGCGCGCTCTCGGCGGAGAGCGTGTCGCCCGTCGTCGTGTCCTTGAGACCGACGCCGGCGGCGATCTCACCCGCCATGATCGCCTCGCGCTCCTCGCGGTGGTTCGCGTGCATCTGGAGGATGCGGCTGATCCGCTCGGTCTTGCCGGTGATCGTGTTGAGGACGCGGTCGCCGGCCTTGAGCGTGCCGGAGTAGACGCGGAAGTATGTGAGCTTGCCGACGAACGGGTCGGACATGACCTTGAAGGCGAGCGCCGAGAACGGAGCGTTCGGATCGGCCGGACGCTCGTCCTCGCCCTCGGTCTTCGGGTCGAAGCCCTGCACCGCCGGCACGTCCAGCGGGCTCGGCAGGTAGTCGATTACGGCGTCGAGGAGAGGCTGCACGCCCTTGTTCTTGAAGGCGGACCCGAGCAGCACGGGGGTGATCTCGTCCGCGAGCGTGCCGGTGCGGACAGCACGCCTGATCATTTCCGCAGTGACCGAGGACTCGTCCTCGATGTACGCCTCCAGCACCTCGTCGTCGAAATGCGAGATCGTGTCGATCAGCTGGTGGTGGTACTCGTGCGCCTGCTCGTGCAGCTCCGCCGGGATCTCGGTCGTCTCGAACTCCTGGCCGAGGTCGTCCTTGTAGAGGATCGCCTGCATCTCGACGAGGTCGACGACACCGGTGAAGGCGTCCTCCTGGCCGATCGGGATCTGGATCGGCACGGGGTTCGCCCCGAGGCGGTCGCGCATCGACTGCACGGCGGCGAAGAAGTTCGCGCCGGTGCGGTCCATCTTGTTGATGAACGCGATCCGCGGCACCTTGTACTTGTCCGCCTGCCGCCAGACAGTCTCGGACTGCGGCTGCACGCCTGCGACCGAGTCGAACACGGCGACCGCGCCGTCGAGGACGCGCAGGCTGCGCTCGACTTCGACCGTAAAGTCCACGTGCCCGGGCGTATCGATGATGTTGATGCGATGCTCGCGCCAGAACGCCGTCGTCGCGGCGGACGTGATCGTGATGCCCCGCTCCTGCTCCTGGGCCATCCAGTCCATCGTCGCGGCGCCCTCGTGCACCTCGCCCATCTTGTGGGTGCGACCGGTGTAGTAGAGGATCCGCTCGGTCGTCGTCGTCTTGCCCGCGTCGATATGGGCCATGATCCCGATGTTGCGGACGCGGTCGAGCGCGACGGCCTGTTCTGTCATCTTCGTGCTCAAGTCTTCCTTCCTCGGTCCGGCTACCAGCGATAGTGCGCGAAGGCCTTGTTGGCCTGCGCCATCCGGTAGACGTCGTCCTTTCGCTTGAACGCGCCGCCCTGCTGGTTCAGCGCGTCGAGAATCTCGTTGGCGAGCTTGTCGGGCATGCCCTTCTCGCGCCGCTCGCGCGCAAAGGTGACGAGCCAGCGCACCGCGAGGGTGCGGGCGCGCCGTTGCGGCACCTCGACCGGCACCTGGTAGTTCGCGCCGCCGACGCGGCGGCTGCGCACCTCCAGGACGGGCGTGACCGTCTTCACGGCCTGCTCGAGCACCTCGACCGGCGGGCGGCCGGTCTTCGTCCCGACGGTCTCGAGCGCGCCGTAGACGATCTGCTCGGCGATCGACTTCTTGCCGTCGAGCATGACCTTGTTGATCACCTGCGTCACGAGCGACGACCCGTACACGGCGTCGGGCTCGATCGAGCGGACCTGGACCTCGGCGCGACGTGGCATCACGAGCCCCGCTTGGCGCCGTACTTGGAGCGGCCCTGCTTCCGGTCCGAGACGCCCCCGGTGTCGAGCGCGGCACGGATGATCTTGTAGCGATAGCCCGGGAGATCCTTCGTCGAGCCGCCGCGCACGAGCACGACGGAGTGCTCCTGGAGATTGTGGCCCTCGCCCGGGATGTACGCGCCGACCTCGGCCCCGTTCGTCAGGCGAACACGGGCGACCTTGCGCAGAGCCGAGTTCGGCTTCCTCGGCGTCTGGGTCATGACACGCGTGCACACGCCCCGCTTCTGGGGGGCGCCGGCGAGGGCGGGCGTCTTCGTCTTCGCCGTCGCGGCCTTCCGGCCCTTGCGCACGAGTTGATTGACAGTCGGCAAACGAGTCCTTTCGTAAAGAGACGGTCGGCTGGGACAAAAGCGCCCCGGCCAACCGGCCCGCGGCATGGTAGCGAACACGCGCGAACCCCGCCAATCGGGGGGAATCCCGCCAAATCGGCTAGTGCCCAGGCCCGTACGCGAACCTAAAGTTTGCGCGCCCAAAAACTCGCAATTTGCGGATTCCCCTTTCGATGAACTGGCTACCCATAGGACTCGCTGCGGCGCTCGTTCTCTGCCTCTTCGTGGCACTCGAGCTGCTGCGCCGGCTGCGGCGCCGGCATTCCCGTGACGTCGAGGCGCAGGTGACCGCAACGGTAGAGATCCTCGAGGCACGGCTCGACGAGCTCGCGCGGGAGCTGGCGAGTGCCGTCAGCCGGGCCGAGGAGGAGGCGCAGCGCAGCAGGTTCCTGGGCCAGATCGCCACCACGATCGACCTCGACGACGCGATCGGCTCGACGCTGCAGGCCGCCGCCGGCCTCCCGAAGGTGGACGCGGCAGTGGTCGAGCTGGATCCCGACGGCGACGGTGACGAACGTTTGCTCGGCTCCCTCGGCCTGGACCGCGAGGAGGGCGAGGAGGACGGCGTCCGCATCTTCGCCGGCTCGCCCGAGCGGCGGGAGGCGCGGGCGATCGAGCTCTCCTATCTGTACGGGGAGGAGCAGGCGGCTGGAGCGGTGCACGAGGCACTCGGTGTGCCGCTCCTCGGCCGCAACGGCAAGATCGGCTGGCTCGGCGTCTTCTCCCGCGACCCGGAGGCTCGGTTCGGCGACGAGGACGTGCGCCGGCTCGAGGAACTCGCCGAGCGCGTCGCGCCGGCGATCGAGAACGCGCGCCGGTTCCGCGAGGCGAGGCAGCTCGCCGACCTCGACTCCCTGACCGGCCTGCACAACCGACGCTACTTCTACGAGACGCTCGGCCGCGAGGTCGACCGCGCCCAGCGCTACCAACGGCCCCTCTCGCTCGTGATCGTGGACGTCGACGGCTTCAAGGAGATCAACGACCGGATCGGCCACCTCGCCGGCGATGCGGTCCTCGCGGAGATCGCCGACCGCATCCGGCAGGTCGTGCGCTCCGCAGACATCCCGTGCCGCGTCGGCGGCGACGAGTTCGCCGTGATCGTCCCCGAGGTCGAGGTCGGCCAGGCGCGCCAGCTCGTCGGGCGCATCCAGCGCGCAGTCTCGGCGCAGCCGATCGCGCGTGCGGGCCGGGTGCGCGTCTCGGCGGGGGTTGCGGACATCCAGCCGAACGACAGCCCCACGAGCCTCTTCGAGCGTGGGGACGAGTCGCTCTATGCGGCCAAGCACGCCGGCAAGGGGGGGCTCGCGGCCGCGGACTAGGCGCCCGAGTCGAGCTCGTCCGGGCCGAACTCGCGGACCATGCGGGCCGGGACTCCCGCGACCATCGTGTACGGAGGTACGTCCGCGGTCACGACGCTGCCCGCGCCGACGATCGCGTACTCCCCCACCGTGACGCCGGCGAGGATCGTGCTGCGCAGCCCGAGGTAGGCGCCGCGGCGGATCGTCGTCCGCAGCTCGGCACGCGTCTCCTCGTCGCCGAGCAGGGGATGGAAGTGGCGCGGGTAGTAGGTGTGGCCGAGGATCGTCGTCTGCGCGATCACGGTCACGTCGTCCTCGAGCGTCACCGAGGAGGGCGCGGCGTCGTCGATGAACACTTCGGTGCCGATGAAGACGCGCCGGCCGACGTTGACGCCGCGCCGTCGGTGGAGCGACGCGCGCGCAGCCGGCGGGAGCGGCGCGTAGCGCGCGACCACGTGCAGCCAGCGCTTGCCGAGGGCCCCGACGACGCGAACCCCCTGCGTCTCCGGCCCGACCGGAATGTTCCCCCAGAGCTTCTCGAGCACCCCGCAAGGCTATGCCCTGAGGGTGTCGTCCCTGCTCACTGGATCCGTAGGAACGGGAGATACTCGGTGAGGTCGATCGCGGCGGGCTGCGGGAGCTGGTCGCGAAGGCAGATCGTCCGGTTGAGCGCGTGGTTCTGCTGCGCGATCGTCCAGCGCTCGAAGGACTGCGCGCGCTCGAAGCCGCGGAGGGCCGCGACGATCGCGGGGCGCACTGCGGAGAGCGGCAGCGCGCCCAGCGGCTGCGCGGGCCCGAGAGGGCGCACCGAGAAGGTGCCGAGGAGGGTCGAGAGGCGGGACTTTCGCCCCGTCGGGAGCGAGAACAGCCGCTGCGGTGCCGCCTCCGCCACCGCGTAGCCGGTGCGCTTCGCGAGCCAAGGCGGCGCGGGCGACACGCGCACGCGCCGCACGAGCAGGTCCGGATAGGCCGCGTAGAACGCCGCTACCTCGCTGCCCTTCGGCTTCGGGGCGTACCGCGGCTGCTCGAGCCGCGCGCGCCGGAGCTCGTCGCCGAGCACCGCCAGCGCGAGCCCCGCTGTCGCGTGGGCCTCACGCAGCGCCGCGAGGTAGGCACTGCGCTTGCCGTGGAACGAGTCCCGGATCACCCCGCGCTGCGCCGCGAGCACCGCACGCCGTGACACCGGGTGCAGGGACGCCTCGACGACCCGCTCGAACAGCGCGCTGAGAGCGGCATCGCGATCGCCGGTCAACGCCTCGAGCGAGGCCACCTCGTGGGAGCCGACGCCGCGAAGGCCCTCGACGCGGCAGACCGTCCCGTGGGCGAGACGGATCTGCCCCGCCGTCAGGGAGCGGTCGAAGTGCTTCCCGAGCTTCCTGGGCGCGTTGCAGAGCCGCCGCTGCCGCGCCCAGATCCAGACGCAGGCCGCCTTCGGCTTGTCGGGATCCATCTCCTTGCGGTTCCACATCTGCCAGCCCCAGGAGAAGATCGAGCCCAGCCCGACCTCCCTCGCGACGTGCTTCACGGAGAGCGCCTCCCACTTCACGACCTGGTACCAGGCCGAGGCGGGCTGAAGACCGTTGCGGCCACCGACGCCCCTGTGGCTGAGGAAGCTGAGCATGAGGCCGACACGGTTCGCCGGGATCCCCATCGAGGTGAGATCGGTGATCGCGTTGCGATAGCTCTGACGCAGGAGCCGGTTGCCGAGCGTCGGGCCGAGCGGCCAGATCTTGGTGGCCGGGATGTAGACCTCGCGGACGATGTCGGCGACCTTCGAGACCTCGCGCCACCACGCGACCGCGTCGCTCGAGCCGGCGTACGGCGGCTTGTTGATCAACAGGACCGGGTGCGCGCCCTTCGCCGCCATGTCCTGCAGAAACGCGAGCACGTTCGCGCGGTACTGCGAGGTCGAGGTGGTCCACGGAGTCGGGATCCCAGCGCCGAAGAGCTCGTTCTCGACGACGAGCGGCGTCGCACAGCCGCCCGTCCGCACGACCGCCTTGTTGTACTGCGCCTGGGCGGCAGCCTCGATCGTGGCGGTATCGGCCGGAGCGCTCGGCGTGCCGACCTTCCCCTTCATCTTCAGGTCGAAGGCGTAGGTCGCCGCGCCACGGGCCCGCGCCGCGGCTGCGTAGTCGGTGCCGGACTGCGTCGTGACGGCGAGCAGCGTCCCCGGCTTGGCAAGGATCGGGAGCAGCGACGGCCAGCCGTACTCGCCCCAGACGGTCTGCTGCGACCTGATCCCACACTGGCCTGCGAACACGGGCTGCGACACGGCAGCGCCGGCAGCGATCAGGCACGTCGAGAGCGCGACTACGAGAACGAGAGAAAGCTTCCCCACGACCGCCCCCCTGTGTACCAAAGAGGGCGGCTCGTCGCCGCCCTCCTCGCGAATTGCTTACGCGAGCGCCTACTCGTCGAGCGGTGTCTCGACCTCGGGCACTTCCTCGGCCTCGAGGTCGCTCCGCGGCTCGGAATCGGCGTTCGTCTCCGGCTCGCCGCCGAAATCGAGCCCGAGCCCGGCGAGAGCGTCGGAGCCGTCGCTGCCGATCTCCTCGAGCGCCGCGAGGAGCTGCTCCTCGGTCTGCGGGCGCGCGAGTGCGCTCGCCGGCACCTTGTCGGAGGGACCGATGTCGATCGTCCGGTACCGCTTCAGGCCCGTCGCCGCCGGGATCAGCTTCCCGATGATGACGTTCTCCTTCAGCCCGAGCAGCCGGTCGACCTTGCCCTCGATCGACGCATCGGTCAGCACCTTCGTCGTCTCCTGGAAGGAGGCGGCCGACAGGAAGGACTCCGTCGCGAGCGACGCCTTCGTGATGCCGAGGATCAGCGGCTCGGAGGTCGCCTGCTCCTTCTTCTCCTTCTTCACGCGCGCGTTCTCGCGCTCGAGCACGATCTTGTCGACGAGCTGGCCGGGCAGCAGGTCGGTTTCGCCGTTGTTCTCGACCCGGACCTTCTTCAGCATCTGCCGGACGATGAGCTCGATGTGCTTGTCGTGGATCTCGACACCCTGCGACTTGTAGACCTTCTGCACCTCGCCGACGAGGTACAGCTCGGTCTCGGTGTAGCCCTTCAGGCGCAGGAGGTCGGAGGGGTTGAGCGAGCCCTCGTGCAGGGGATCGCCAGGCTCGACGTGCTCACCCTGCGCGACGCTGAGCCGCGTGCGGCGCGGGACGAGGATCGAGACGTCGTCGTCCTCGTTCCCTGTATCGGCCACGATCGTGATCCGCAGCTGGCGCTCGGTCTCCTCGAGCGAGACGGTGCCTGCCACCTCGGCGAGCGCCGCCGCGCCCTTCGGGTTGCGCGCCTCGAAGATCTCGACGACGCGCGGCAGGCCGTGCGTGATGTCGGCGCCGGCAATGCCGCCCGTGTGGAAGGTCCGCATCGTCAGCTGCGTGCCCGGCTCGCCGATCGACTGGGCGGCGATGATCCCCACCGCGTCGCCGATCTCCGACAGCTCGCCCGTCGCGAGGAACGTGCCGTAGCACTGGCGGCACACGCCGGTCTCGGCCTTGCACTTCAACACCGACCGCACCGGGATCGAGAAGTCCTCGGCGACCTCGCCGAGCTCCTCCACGATCTCCCGCAGCCGCGGCATCGTGATCTCCTCGCCCTTCGAGGCGACGACCGTCTTGCCCGGCTTGCCCGAGGCGAGCGGCTTGTGGACGTCCTCCGCGACGATCCGGCCCGCGACGGACTTGTTCAGCCCGTCCGGCAGGAAGAGCGGCAGCTCCACGAACTCCTTCGTCTTGCAGTTCTCCTCGCGGATGATCACGTCCTGGGAGACGTCGACGAGACGCCGCGTCAGATAACCCGAGTCGGCGGTGCGGAGCGCCGTGTCGGCGAGGCCCTTGCGGGCGCCGTGGGTCGAGATGAAGTACTCGAGCACCGACAGGCCCTCCATGAAGTTCGCCTTGATCGGCCGCTCGATGATCTCGCCCTTCGGATTCG
>JBKPLL010000033.1:0-56478 GCA_046731605.1 Actinomycetota bacterium
CATGTGCACCAGGACCGACGGCCCCTGCGATCTCCACGTCGTTGTCATGTAGGACAACGTTCTCGATCGGGACAACGGCATCGGCGCCTTCCGGCACGACCGCCCCTGTCGAGATCGCGGCGGCAGAGCCGGGCTCGAGTCTCTCCTCGGACGGCCGCCCCGCGGCGGACTCCCCCGCGATCCGCAGCTTCCCGGGCAGATCGGCCGCGCGCACAGCGAAGCCGTCCATCGCGGAGCTCGCGAACGGCGGCAGGTCGACCCGGGCCACCACGTCCTCCGCGCTGACGCGCCCGGCGGCAGCAGCGATGGGGACAGGCTCCGAGGGCAGCGGGCGAGCGTGACCCAGCACCTGCTCCTGGGCCTCTTCGAGAGTGGATAGCGAAGCCATCGTGAGCACATACGGTACGTAGTCGTGAGGCCAGGAGACATAGTCGCCGGGCGCTACCGGCTCGACGAGCTGCAGGGGCGCGGCCCGATGTCGGAGGTCTGGCGGGCGCATGACGAAACGCTCGACCGGACGGTCGCGCTGAAGATGCTCTCGCCGACCGCCGACCTGGACCGGTTCCGGCGCGAGGGGCAGGCGCTTGCCGCGCTCACGCACGAGAACATCATGCGGGTCTACGACTACGGCGAGGACGAGGCCGGTCCGTTCATGGCGCTCGAGTGGCTGTCGGGCGGGACGCTCGAGGAGCGCTTACGCGAGGGCCCACTGACGGACGGCGAGACACGTGGCGTGGCCGAGCGCATCGCAGCGGGCCTCGCGCATCTCCACGCACGCGGCCTCGTCCACCGGGATCTCAAGCCGGCGAACGTGCTCTTCGGCGAGGAGGGGCGGCCGAAACTCGGCGACTTCGGGCTCGCGCGACGTACGGCGGGTGCGGGAACGCTGACCGAGGCCGGGACTGTGATGGGGACAGCCGCGTACCTCTCGCCCGAGCAGGCGGGCGGCGAGACCGCGGGCCCGGAGAGCGACGTCTACTCCTTCGGCGTGATCCTCTTCCGGATGCTGACGGGCGCGTTGCCGTTCGTCGCCGACGAGCCGCTCGCGCTCATGAACATGCACCGTCACGCGACTCCGCCCGCGGTCGAGGAGTTGCGGCCGGACGCGCCACAGGATCTCGCCGCGCTCACGTTCGCTGCACTGAGCAAGGATCCGGCAAGCCGACCGGCTGACGGAAACGCGTTACTGGCGGCTCTCGGCGAGGCGCCGACGATCCAGATCGCGCCTGCGGAGACGGCTGTCACACGTGTCATTTCCGCGGCCGACGCACCTCCACCGGGGCCTCCGCCCGGTCCTCCTCGACGGCCTCTCTGGCGAGAGCCGGCGGCGATCGCCGCGGCGATCGTCCTCCTGGCGCTCGGGGGAGGGCTGCTCGCGTGGGCGGTCACACGGTCGGACACGAGTGCGCCGGCCGCGACCACCTCGAAGCCCGGGCACACAAAGAGCCGGCCCGCAACGACCGAGACGCCGACCACACACTCTCAAGCGACGGAGACACAACCCCCGACGACCACGTCGGCGCCGATCACGACGACCGCGCCGACCACGACCCAGGCGCCACCGACGACGTCCACCCCCACCACGGCGCCTACGACGACCGCGCCTACCACGACCGCCCCGACGACCACGACGGCTTCCGGAACGACTGCGACTACGACGACGACGTAGTCGTATAGGCGTACTGGCCGGTCCAGGGAACGAACTGCGCGGCTGACAGCGGCGCCGGGAATGTCGTGACGGGAGAGTCCTCGACCGTGCGTTCCATGAACAGCCGCCAGGCGCTTGCGGGCAGGGTGGGGCCCGAGACGGTGGCGCCGTGCACGTCGAGCATCGGGATCTCTCCTCCGGGATAGCCCATCCAGACCGTCGTCTCGAGCGCAGGCGTGTAGCCGCAGAACCAGGCGTCGGCGTAGTCGTCGGTCGTCCCGGTTTTGCCCGCGTCGACGCGTCCCTGGACGTGCGCTCCGACTGCGGTCCCGTGCAGCATGTTCTCCTCGAGTACGTGCGTGACCGTCGCCGCGACCCAGTCGGGCAGGACCCGCGCCCGCTGCACCTGTCCCCAGCCGCTCCCGGCGTTGCCGCCGGGGAAGACGACCCGCCTGATCGCGAGCGGCTTGGAGTAGACGCCGGCGGCGGCCAGCGTCGCGTAGACGGAGGCCATGTCGAGCGGGGTCACCGCGCCGGTGCCGAGAGCGAGCGAGGGGGTCTGCTCGAGCTGCGTCTGCACTCCGAGTTTCTGCGCCATCGTGGCGATCGCGTCGGGACCGACGTCGAGCGCGAGCCGGGCGTAGACCGTGTTGTCGGAGTGCAGCGTCGCCGCTGCGACCGTTTCGGGCCCGGCGTATGCGCCGTCGTAGGTGCGAACGTGCCACTGCAGCGGCGGGTAGTAGAACGGTGCGGAGAGGTAGCGCGTGGCCCAGGGGTTCATTCCCGCGGCGACAGCGGCGGCAAGGACGATCGGCTTGAAGGTCGAGCCCGCCTGCCGCTCGGCCGCGATGCCGGCCATTGCACGAATGGCGCCGTTCGCGGGATCGATCGAGACGATCGTCCCCGCCGGATCGTGCGGCGCATGAAGCTCCGTCGAGAGCGCGTGCTCGGCGGCGCGCTGCAGGCGAGGCCGGATGGTCGTGTAGATCTTCAGACCGCCGGCCCGGACCGTCGCCGCGCCGTACGCCTGTTGCAGGAGGTTCTCGACGTAGCCGACGAAGTAGGACTCCCGGCTCGCGTACGCCGGGCTCCGGCGCAGACGCAGGTTGCGATCCCGCACGGCCGCCTCGTACCGGGCGTCCGTGACGTCCCCGCTCCGTCGCAGGGCTCGCAGGACCGCGTCGCGACGTTCTAGTGCCGCAGACGGGTCGTGGAGCGGGTCGTAGTAGGACGGAGCCTGAGGCAAACCCGCCAGCAGCGCCGACTGCTCGAGCGTGAGCCGGTTGGCGGGGACCGAGAAGTACGTCTCGGCCGCCGCCTCGATCCCGTACGCGTGATTCCCGTAGTAGACGTCGTTGAGGTAGGCGGTGAGGATCCTGTGCTTCGACCACGTGCGGTCGAGCTTGACGGAGAGGCAGGCCTCGACGACCTTCCGCTGCAGGGTCTTGTCGCGTGAGAGGTAGAGGTTCCGCACCAGCTCCTGCGTGATGGTGGAGCCGCCCTGGACGATGTGACCGGCGCTCACGTCGGCCACCAGCGCCCGGAGGATCCCGACGGGATCGACACCGCCGTGGTGATAGAACCGCCGGTCTTCGATCGCGACCGTCGCCTTCGAGATCCACGGGCTGATCGCAGCCTGGCCCACGGGCGTCCGGTTCTCAACGGCGGGCAGAACGCCGATCAGCGCACCGTTCGCGCCGTAGACGAGCGAGCTGTCGGCCTGGCGGACGGGGTGCAACGCGCCGAGGTCGCAGCTCGAGCCGAAATAGACGGCTCCGCCGGCCGCGGTGACTGCGAGCGCCACGAGCGGGACGACGATCGCAATGACGACGAGCGTGCGACGCCTCCGCGCCGGCCGACGCTTCGGCTTGCCCCTGCGCTTGCGGCTCACGCCCAGACGCCGAGCGCGCGCAGCCGCCGGTGGGCGCGCAGGCGGAGCTCCTGCTCGAGGCGCTCGGCCGCGAGCTCGTCCGAGGCGGCGGCGCGTAGCGTGACGGTCGCATTGCCGTCGAGCGAGCTGACGTAGACGTCGGCTTGGCGCTCGTCTGCGACGTCGTCTCGCAGCGCGTCGACCGCGCGTTCCAGATCGGTGGAGAGCGGTACCGGAATTGACACCTCGGCGAAGGTCTCACGGCTGCGGATCGATGCGTTCACGATCGTGTCGGAGGCGAGCTTGTTGTTGGGGACGACGAGCCGCCGCTGGTCGACGGTGCGGATGAACGTGTAGGTGAGGCCGATCTCCTCGACGACGCCGGACTCCCCGTCGTAGGTCACCCGGTCGCCGATCCGCACCGGCTGCGTCGTGGCGATCAGCAGACCCGCGATGAAGTTCCCGAGCGTCTGCTGGGACGCGAGGCCGATGATCACGCCGAGGACGGCGGTCGAGGCGAGCAGCCCGCCCGCCACGGCCCGCACCTGCGGGATCACGAGCAGGGCCGAGAAGAGCCCGACGGCGATGATCATCGTCGTGACGGCGCGCCGCAGAACGCGGTACCGCGTCTCCACCTCCGGCGGGACGGGCTTCCGCGAGAGCCACCAGTCGACCAGGCGTGCCACGAGCGTGACAACGAGCAGCACGACGGCAGCGATGACGATTCGGTGCCAGAAAGGCATCGCCGCCGGATTCGCCGCGTCTTCTGCGTTTCCTCAGTCGAGCGGCAGAGGGCGGCGACCCGCGAAGCCGTCCTCCACGCGATGCCACCACGCGATCTCGTCCTCGCCCAGCTGCCAGCAGAGGAGCACCGTCTCGCCGCGGTGCAGCGCCGGAAAGTCGATGAGGCCGCTGTCGAGGTCCTTCACCTGGGCGCCGTGGCTGGTGATCTCGTCCACGAGGCGCGCCAGGCGCCGCGCGATCCCATCGACCTCGGCTGTCGCCTGGGCAAGCTCCGCCGGCGGGATCCCGCCGCCGTTGCCGCGGATCTTCCGCTCGAGCTCCTCCTGACGCTCGAGGGCGGCGGCGTGCTCCTGGCGCGTCGCGACGAGCTGCTCGACGAGCGGCCGCACGTGCTCGAGCTCTGCGTTCGCCTGATCCGGCGTGAAGTGGCGCATGACCCGAACCCTATGCTGACCCGTCGTGGAGGCCGAAGCCGCGCAGCCCCGTCCGCACACGAGTCACATCCGCCTGGTCTTCTGGGCAGCCTTCGTCGCGGCGATAGCCGCGGTCAACTACGCGTCCCGGCTCTCAGGGGGACGCGAAGGCGGCAAGGGCGTCTCGCATCAGGAGGTCTACTCATACACGACGTTCGCCGGCGGGACGGTCATCTACGCGGTCTGGCTCGGGATCGTGCTCCTGATCGTCGTCGACCGCTTCGATCTGCTCGCACTGCGGCGGCCGCAGCGCTGGCGCCGGACGTTCAGCCTGAGCGCGTCGGTCGTCGTCGCAATCCTCCTCTGGGAGCAGGTGGTCTCGGCGCTGCCCTTGCCCGAGAGCCCGGGCCAGGAGCAGGGGATCACGAACGTGCCGTGGGAGCCGCAGCACGCCGGCGCCTTCGCGGCCAACCTCTTCCTCTTCGGGGTGATCGCGCCGTTCGTGGAGGAGCTGACCTTCCGCGGCTCGGGCCAGTCGTTGCTTCGCTTCCTCGGCCGGTGGCCGTCGATCGTCCTCGTCGGCCTGGCATTCGGCCTCGCTCACGGGCTGCTCGAAGCGCTGCTTGTCCTCGTCCCGTTCGGCATCGGGCTCGCCTGGCTTCGCGACCGGACGAACAGCGTCGTGCCGGGCATGTTCGTGCACGGGCTGTTCAACGCCACGGCGCTGGTACTGATCGTGGTGAGTTAGCTCTACGCGTCCTCTTCGTCGCCGTTCTCGACGACGAACTGGTCCGGCGTGACGTCCTCGAGGAAGCTGCGGAAGCGCAGCACCTCGGCCTCGAGTTGCTCCTCGTCCACCTCTTCGCCCTCGAACTCGATCGCCGACTCCGCGATCACGTCGTCGGCGGCGAAGATCGGCGCCTCGGCGCGGATGGCGAGCGCGATCGCGTCGGACGGGCGGGAGTCGACCTCGATCTCCTGGCCGTCCTGGATCACGGTGATCTGCGCGTAGAAGGTGTTCTCGCGCAGCTCGGTCACCGTGATGCGGCTGATCGACGCGCCGAGCTGCTCGAGCATGTCGCTGAGGAGGTCGTGCGTCATGGGCCGGACGGAGGTCTGGCTCTGGAGCTTCATGAGGATCGCGGCCGCCTCCGGATGCCCGATCCAGATCGGAAGGAACTTGTTCCCGTCGGACGTCTTGAGGAGGACGATCGGCTGTTTGCCGACCAGATCGAAGCTGACCCCGTAGATGAGCATCTCCTGCATCCGAGCGACCTCGCCTCGAATATAGCTCAGCGCCGGTGACCGAAAACCCGCGTATCCGCGGCGCACCGGGCGGCGTTTGACCCACGTGCGCTCGCTCTGGCTCGACGACATCGAATCGCTCGAGGCGATCTCGCAGAACGAGGATGCCCGGAGGATCTTCCTCCGGATGGCCGCCCTTTCGCAGACGGGCCGGACGCCGAGCTTCGTCGTCGAGGTCGCGCTCGACGGTGACCTCGACGCGGTGACGAAGGGCCGGCTCGTCGAGCTCGCCCAGGACGAGTCGTTCCTGCTCGCGGTCGAGGAGTACCTCGTCCGCACACATCGGCTGCACTGAGCCGCGCGGCTGTTAGTCGCGGCGCAACAGATACACGGTCGACCGCGGACATGCGATGGGCACTCGGGCCAGCTCGGCCACGACATCGGCACGCTGCTCGAAGCCCTCGGCTAGACCGTCGCGGGGATGGGCGATCCTGGATTCGAACCAGGGACCTCCGCCTTATCAGAGCGGCGCTCTAACCAGCTGAGCTAATCGCCCGCGCGGTGGGCCATTGTAGCCGCGGCATTCTCGAGCGCCTCGGCGAGCTCGGCCAGATCGTGCTCGTCTCCGAAGGGCAGCTCGACGCGACCCGGAACCACGCGCGCGTGGCGGCCGATCAACTGCTCGACGGAGCTCCGCACGCGTTCGACGAGCGCCGGGTCGACCGGTGCCGAGCGCGTCCGTGGCCGCTGTTGCGCGCCGGCCCACTTGGCCCGCTGCTCGGCCGCCCGGACAGAGAGGCCTCGCCGCACGATCTCGCGCGCGAGCCGTCGGCGACCCTCGTGATCGGGCACCGCGAGAACGGCCCGGGCGTGACCTTCGGACAGCTGACCACGTTCGACCATCCCGAGCACGTCGTCGGGCAGCTCGAGCAGGCGGATCCGGTTCGAGACCGAGGGCTTGGAGCGGCCGACCCGCTCGGCCACCGCACCCAGCGAGAGCGCGAAATCGTCGATCAAGACCGCGTACGCGCGCGCCTCCTCGATCGGCGTCAGCTGCTCGCGCGCGACGTTCTCGACCAGGCCGAGCAGGAGGGTGTCGCGGTCGTCGGCGGTGCGCACGACGGCCGGCACCGTCTCGCGGCCCGCCTCCCTCGCCGCCCGCCAGCGGCGCTCGCCGGCAACGATCTCGTAGCCGCCAACGCCGCGTGGCCGCACGAGCAGCGGCTGGATCACGCCCTGCTGCCGCACCGACTCCGCCAGCCCGGATGCGGCTTCGGGCTCGAAGCGGCGGCGGGGCTGCCGCGGGTTCGGGTGGATCGCGTCGACCGGAATCTCGAGCAGCTCGCTCGGGACCGGGTGACCGCCGATCAGGACCTCGAGGCCGCGGCCGAGGCCCCGACGCTGTGGTGAGGACTCAGGCGCGCTCGACAAGCTCCATCGCCACCTTCCAGTACGCGTCGGCTCCAGCGGAGCGACGGTCGTAGGCAATCGCGGGCAGTCCGTGGCTCGGGGCCTCGGCGAGGCGCACGGAGCGGGGAACGGAAGTGCGAAAGACGAGCTCGCCGAAGTGCTTTCGGACTTCCTCCTCGACCTGGTGGGCCAGCCGTGTCCGGCCGTCGACCATCGTGAGCAGGAGGCCTCCGATCCCGAGGTTCGGGTTGAGGCGTCGGCGGATCAGCTCGACCGAGTGCAGCAGCTGGGTGAGCCCCTCGAGCGCGTAGTACTCGGCCTGCACCGGGACGAGCACACGGTCTGCTGCCGCGAGCGCGTTGACCGTGAGCGGGCCGAGCGAGGGCGGACAGTCGAGAAAGACGAAGTCGTAGCGGTCGCTTCCCGACGCGAGTGCCTGGGCGAGATAGCGCTCGCCGTCCGAGCGGCCCGAGAGCTCGACCACCGCGCCGGCGAGATCGGGCTTGGCCGGGACGAGGTCGAGGTTCGCAAAGGCAGTCGGGTGGACGAGCTCGGCGAGCGGCGCGCCGTCGAGCAGGTCGTAGCTCGAAGTCCCGTTCGCCCGCATCCCGAGCCCCGAGGTGGCGTTCGCCTGCGGGTCGAGGTCGATCACGAGCGCCCGCTCGCCCGCCTCGGCGAGGCAGGCGGCGAGGTTGACGGCGGTCGTCGTCTTGCCGACGCCGCCCTTCTGGTTCGCGAGGGCGTAGATCCGGGACATCGCCCGGTCATTGTCGCTAGGCCAGCGGACGCTTCTTCGCGACGCCGGCGCGACGCGGAAACCCCGGGGGAGTCGGCGCGACCTTCGGCAGCACGGCGAGACCCTCGTGGAGCTCGGGGTGTCCCCCGCCGAGCTGCTCGGAAGCCGTGGCGAGCTGCTCGAGATCTGCGCTCTCCCCCAGCCAGAGGATCACCGCCCCGCCCGGGCGGACGAGGGGCAGACACAGCTCCGCTGCCACCGGCGGCCGGGCGAGCGCCTTCGCCAGCGCTACGCCCCAGCGCTCCGGCTCCTGTTCCTCCGCGCGTCCCCAGACGATTTCGGCGTTCGGGGGTGCCCAGCGGCCGAGGAAGTCGCACTTGCGCCTCTCCGCCTCGAGCAGCGTCACCTCGCGCTCGGGCGACGCAGCCGCGAGGGGAATCCCGGGGGAGCCGCCGCCCGAGCCCACGTCGACCACCGGGCCGTCGAACTGCTCGAGCAACGGCTGCGCCCGCAGCGCGTCCTCGAACAGCATCTCCCGCGCTCGCTTCGGATCGCGGAGGGCCGTCAGGCCCGGAGTCGCGAGAACCGCCGCGAGCCAGTCGTCACTCAGGAACGACGACGACGTAGCGATTCGGCTCCGTGCCCTCGGAGGTGGTCCCGACGTCCGAAGCCTCCTTGAGGCGCAGGTGGACGATCTTGCGCTCGACCGCCGTCATGGGCTCGAGCTCCTCCGGCTCGCCGGACTCCCGCACCCGGTCGGCAACCCTGTCTGCAAGCGTCTCGAGCGTCGCCTGCCGCCGGGCGCGGTAGCCCGCGGCGTCCACGACGACGTCTGTCTTCTCCTCACCGTGAGCGCGATAGGCGATCACGTTGAGCAGGTACTGGATCGCGTCGATCGTCTGGCCGTGGCGCCCGATGAGGAGGCCCACGTCCGGCCCCGAGCAGGTGACGACGATTGCCTCCGGCTCCTCACGCGCGACCACGTCCGCATCGACGCCGAGCGTCTCGACGATCTGCGCCACGAGCGCGCGGGCCTCGGCCGCCTGGCCGGTCTTCTCGGTGGCCGGCTCCGCAGCAGCCGCAGCCTCGGCGGCCTCCGCCGGCAGATGCGCGACGACGCGGGCCGGCTCGTAGCCGACCCCGAGGATCCCGCGCTCGCCCTCGGCGACGACTTCGAACTGCACTGCGGCCTTGTCGAGCCCGGGATACCGCCGCTCGAGCTCGCGGAGCGCGGCCCACTTCGCCTCCCCGACCGTCTCCCCGGTCGCCTCGGCGGTCAGGCCCGCGATCTCGCTCATCTCCGGCTCGTGCGCTTCTTCTTGCGCCGCACCTGGCGAGGCCGCTGCGAGGTCGAGGGTGCCGGCTTCGGGGGCGGAGTCTCCGCCTTCGCTCCGTTGCCGCTCGTACCGTCGTCCTTCGGCGGCGTCCGCGAGCTACGCCGCTCGGGCGCCGGCGCAGGCGTCTGCGCGACCAGTCGCCGTGTGATCAGTCCCTGTCCCACCGTCCAGAGGTTCGTCGTCACCCAGTAGAGGACAAGCCCCGCCGGGAAGTGCGCGATCACGAACACGAAGACGAGCGGCATGATCATGAAGATGATGCGCTGCGTCTTGTCGGCCGTCGCCGCCATGAAGAACGTCGAGGCCATCTGGCTCAGCACGTAGACGGCGAGCAGCACGTAGCCGCCCCAGTACGTCGTCGTGTGCGCCGAGATGTCGGGGATGAAGTGGAGGAACGAGAGGTCCCCCGTGAACTTCGCGTTCCGCAGCGTGTAGTAGAGAGCGATGAAGACCGGCAGCTGCAGGAGCATCGGCAGGCAGGAGGCAGCCGGGTTGATCTGGTTCTCCCGGTAGAACTTCATCAGCTCCTCGTTCTGCTTCTGCTTGTCGCCCTTGTACTTCTTCTGGATCTCCTTCATCTGCGGCGCGTAGCGCTGCAGGTTCTGCATCGAGTGGATCTGCTTGATCGTCAGCGGCACGAGGAGCATCCGCACCACCACCGTCGTCCCGACGATGGCCCACGCCCACGGCAGGCCGAGGCTCGTGTGGAACCAGCTCAGGACGTGCTTCATCACCGTCTCGAGCTGGCTGATGATCGGAATCGTGTAGAGGATCATCGGACCGGGTCGAAGCCTCCGTGGCTCCACGGGTTACAGCGCAGCAGCCGCCATCCGGCGAGCAGGCTGCCGCGCACCAGGCCGTGCCGGCGCAGTGCCTGCAGCGCGTATTCGGAGCAGGACGGGTGGTACTTGCAGGTCGTCGGGAACAGCGCGCCGAAGGTCAGACGGTAGAGCCAGACGAGGCCCGCTCCGAGCAACGCCGGGACACGCATGACGGCACTCACGCGGCGAGGGCTCCCGTCTGCTCGAGCAGCTCGTCCACGCGCTCGCCGAGCCACGCGAAGCCGTTCGTCTCGGCCGCCTCGACGAGCCCGGGGCGGACGATCAGCACGTAGTCGTGGCCCGCAGGGACGCGCTCCAGCCGCTCGTTCCAGACCTCCCGCAGGCGCCGCTTGATCCGGTTCCGCTCGACGGCGCCGCCGGCAGCCCGCGGCACTGCGAACCCAACGCGCGGCTCGGACGGCTCCTCCTGCGGCAACCAGTAAAGAACGAGAAAGCGGGACGACACCGACCGGCCGCGGCGGTGCACCGCGTCGAAGTCCCGGGAACGGGACAGGCGGTTGGCGCGCTTCACGGATGCAGCTTAGTGCCGGGGGCCGCTACGCCGAAAGGCGGGCGCGGCCCTTGCCGCGGCGGCGCTTCAGGATCGCGCGGCCGGCCTTCGTGGCCATGCGCTCACGAAAGCCGTGCTTGCGCTTACGGCGGCGGACATTGGGCTGATAGGTGCGCTTCAAGGCTGTGAAAAGGCTCGTCTTTGCCGGAAAATTCCCGCCGGTGGCAGGGTCGAGCGATCAGAGCGGCGGTCAGTATAGCCGCGCCTGTCCACCGGCTTGTCCACAGCCGCAGACGTTGCAGGGATGCGGGAGAGGCCACTTGCCCCCACCACTGTCCACAGCTGTGGAGGGATGTGGACAGCGGGAAAAATCCCTGCATAGAGGGCGATTTTGTACTCATCGAAGGCACTGTTATGCTGGCCGCCGGGCCGGAGACGGGGAGGACCAGAGCGTCGGTGGAACACCAACTCGAGCTGTCTGCAGAGAACCTTTGGGAGGAGATCTCGGGGCGGCTGCGGGAGGCGCTCAGCGACGGGACGTACAGCAAGTGGTTCGGCGACGTCCACGGGCTCGCGGTCGAGAGCGACACGCTCGTGCTCACCGTTCCAACCGAGTTCAACCGCGACTGGATCGAGGGGCACTTCCTCGGCCTGATCGGCGCCGCGGTGCGCGACATCGTCGGCGGCGAACGCCCGATCGAGCTCCGGATCGCCAACGAAACCAGGATCGCGGCGGAGGATCGCGCGGGCGCGGACGGCGCCGTTCCCGTCGTTCAACGCTTGCCGGGACGGCCTGAGAGCGGGGGCTTCAACGCGAAGTACACGTTCGACTCGTTCGTGATCGGCTCGTCGAACCGCTTCGCGCACGCGGCCGCGCTGGCGGTCGCCGAAGCGCCCGCGCAGGCGTACAACCCGCTCTTCATCTACGGGAGCACGGGCCTCGGCAAGACGCATCTCCTACAGGCCGTTGCGCAGTACGTCGCCGAGCACTCCGGCGCGCTCACCGTCCGCTACGTGACGAGCGAAGCGTTCGTCAACGACTTCATCAACTCCCTCCGCGACAAGCGCATCGAGGGCTTCAAGCAGCGCTACCGCGCGTACGACGTCCTCCTCATCGACGACGTCCAGTTCTTCGAGGGTAAGGAGCGCTTCCAGGAGGAGTTCTTTCACACGTTCAACTCGCTCTACGAGGCCGGCTCGCAGATCGTGCTCTCCTCCGATCGGCCGCCGCGCGACATCGCGACCCTCGAGGAGCGCCTGCGCAGCCGGTTCGAATGGGGGTTGATCACCGACATCCAGCCGCCGGACCTCGAGACGCGCATCGCGATCCTGCGCAAGAAGGTGAAGGTCGACGGAATCCACGTTCACGACGAGCAGGTGCTCACGTTCATCGCCGGCCGCGTGTCGACGAACATCCGCGAGCTCGAGGGCGCGCTGACCCGCGTCGTGGCGTTCTCGTCCCTCACCGGGCGGCCGATGACCGTGGAGCTTGCGCAGGACGTCCTGCGCGACGTGTTCCCCCAGGGCGAGGCCGCAGAGGTGTCGATCAAGCGGATCCAGGATCTCGTTGCCGAGCGATTCGAGCTGACGCTCGACGAACTCTGCGGCGAGAAGCGCTCCCAGAACATCGTCTATCCCCGACAGGTGGCCATGTATCTCTCCCGCGAGCTCACCGATTCGTCGCTACCGCGGATCGGGAAGGAGTTCGGCGGCCGCGACCACACGACGGTGATCCACGCGACCTCGAAGATCTCCCGCCTGATCCGTGAGGACAGGTCTGTGTACAACCTCGTGCAAGAACTCACCGCACGTGTGAAGCAGGCACGCTGACGCTTCCTGCCTGTGGGACCCTCCGGATCGTCCACAATGAAGCTCCACATGCGAACCGCAGGAAGCAAGCGACCGCAGGCACGTCTTCCCCGTCGTCCACACTCCCTATGACTTCTACGAGAATCTTTAGATGATCGAGAGTGACATCGCAGTCGGTGCCGGGCTGAGGATTACCTGCGCGAAGGACGAGCTCGTGCAGGGCCTCACGCTGGTCGGCCGCGCCGTGTCGAATCGGACGGCGATCCAAATCCTGTCCGGGATCCTGCTTGAGGGTGCCGGTGACGAACTGCGCCTGTCAGCGACAGACATGGAGCTTTCCCTGCGGGCCGCAGTACCGGCGCGAGTCGAGGGAGACGGCGCAGTGGTGCTGCCGGGCCGCACCCTCGTCGACATCGCGCGACTCCTTCCGGGTGACGACGTGACCATCGAGCATCGCGCCGCGGAGTCGGTCGTCCACGTCGGCTCCGGCAGCGCGAGCTACACGCTGCACACGTACAACGCCGAGGACTTTCCGCGGCTGCCGGAGCTCGCCGAGGCAGAGACATTCGCGGTCGACCGCGAGGCGCTGCTCGAGACGATCGCCCGCGTCGCGCGCGCGGCCTCCCGCGACGAGGCGCGTCCCGTGCTCACCGGCGTTCTCGTGCAGTTCGCCGGCGACAAGCTCGTGATGGCGGCCACCGACTCGTATCGGCTCGCCGTGAAGGAGACGTCCCTCACGGCGTCCGCGCCGGAGCTCGAGGCCATCGTCCCGAGCCGCGCGTTGCAGGAGCTCTCGCGCATCCCCGGTGACGGCGACGAGATCTCGGTCGGCGTGCAGGAGAACCAGGTGCTCTTCTCGGTCGGCGGCGTCTGGCTGACGACGCGCCGCATCGACGGGCAATTCCCGAACTACCGCCAGCTCCTGCCGGAGTCCTTCGAGCACGAGCTCACGATCTCGCGCGCAGAGTTGCTCGACGTCGTGCGGCGCGCCGCGGTGATGATTCAGCGCGCGACTCCGCTCCAGCTGCGCTTCGCCGACGGCGAGGTTACGGTCGTGGCGCGAACGCACGAGGTTGGTGAGTCGCAGGAGTCGATGCCGGTCGCCTACACCGGAGAGCCGCTCGACATCGGCTTCAACGCAGAGTTCCTCAAGGAGGGGCTCGAGTCGGTCGAGGGCGACGACGTGAAGCTGAAGCTCATCAGCCCGCTCCGCCCGGCGATCCTGACGGACGAGGCCGACGACTTCACGTACCTCGTCATGCCGATCCGCCTACCCGGCTGATCGTCGAGACCGCCACGCTCCGCGACTTTCGCTCCTACGAGCGGCTCGAGCTGGCACTGCAACCCGGGCTCGTCCTCGTCGTCGGCCCGAACGGCGTGGGGAAGACGAATCTGCTCGAAGCCGCGCATATGGCGACACAGGGGTTCTCTCCGCGAACGCGCACCGACTCGCAGGTCGTGCGGTTCGGCGCCGAGGGAGCCCGGACGGCCGTTGCCGGCCGGCGTGGTGAGGTCGGGCTGGAGCTCGAGGTGACGGTGCGGAAGGGAGAGGGGAAGCGCGCCCAGCTCAATGGCGCTCCGCTGCGAGCGGCGGAGCAGCTGCGGAGCCTCGTCTCGACGCTCGTCTTCACGCCGGACCGGCTCGGCGTCGTGAAGGGCCCGCCGGCCGCACGACGCGCGTACTTCGACCGCGTCCTCGGCCGCTTCGCGCCAACTCGCGCTGCGCTGCCCGTGGAGTACGGGGCGGCGGTGGCACAGAGGAACGCGGCGTTGCGGCGTGTGGCCGTCGGCGCTTCGAGTCGTGACGCAGTCGAACCGTGGAGCGAACGCGTCGCGTCTCTCGGTGCGGAGCTCGTCAGCGCTCGCCTGGACGCGCTCGCCCTGCTCGAGCCCTCGTTCGCCGCCCGCGCCGACGAGTTCGGGCTCGGTGTCGTCTCGCTCCGTTACGACGGCGAGCCGCCGACGGCGGAAGGGCTCGCCGGAGTGCTCGACCGCGATCTCGAGCGCGGCGTCACCTCACTCGGGCCGCACCTCGACGACGTCGTGATCGCCGCCGCGGGGCGGGACCTGCGCAGCTTCGGCTCGCAGGGAGAGCAGCGGCTCGCGCTCCTTGCACTGCTCCTCGCCGAGGCCGAGACGATCGCCGACCGGACGGGCGTGCCGCCACTCCTCTTGCTCGACGACGTGCTGTCGGAGCTCGATCCCGGCCGCCGCAGGATCCTCGCGGCTCGCTTGCGCAGCGCGGGACAGGCGCTCGTCACTGCCACCGACGCCGCGATGCTCCCGGCGACTCCGGATCAGCTGCTCGAGGTGACGCCGGGCGCCGTGCTCGAGGCGGCCGCGTAGATGGAGCCGCTCGGCGACCAGATCCGGGCCGAGCTGAGCCGCGTCGGCGCCGACAGCGGAGCCGGCGATGCCGTCACGGCGTGGCCCGCCGCCGTCGGTGAGGAGATTGCGCGCCATGCGTGGCCGGCACGCACCCAGCCCGACGGAACGCTCGTGGTGCACGTGCGCGATGCGATCTGGGGCTTCGAGCTGACCCAGCGCGCGACCGACATCTCGGATCGGCTGCCCGGCCGGCCGAGACTCAAGTTCACCCCCGGGCCGCTGCCGGACACGACGCCCGAGCCGACCTCCGCACCGCTCATCGAAATTTCTCCGGAGCAAGTCCGCGAGGCAGCCGAGCTGACCGCCGAGATTGTGGATCCAAACCTGCGCGAATCCGTCGCGAAAGCGATAAAAGCCGCGCTCGCACGGGCGCCGCACGACCGATCGGTCTGATACACTTCGTCGTGCCCGCAAATGCGGAATTTGCAGGGCTTTTTTCATGACTGAAACGGACTACACCGCTAGGGACATCACCGTCCTCGAAGGACTCGAACCGGTCCGGCTTCGCCCGGGCATGTATATCGGCTCGACCGGTCTTCGCGGCCTCCATCACCTCATCTACGAGGTGGTCGACAATTCCGTCGACGAGGCGCTCCAGGGACGCAACGACCGCATCGAGGTCACGCTCCATCCGGACAACTCCGTCACGGTTCAGGACTGGGGTTCCGGCATCCCCGTGGACGTGATGAAGGACCAGGGACTGCCCGCGCTGACGGTCGTGCTGACGAAGCTCCACGCCGGCGGGAAGTTCGGCGGCGAGGGCTACAAGGTCTCGGGCGGCCTGCACGGAGTGGGCGTCTCGGTCGTGAACGCGCTCTCCGAGCGCCTGGTCGCCGAGGTGCGCCGCGACGGCAAGATTCACCGCCAGGAGTTCGAGCGGGGCGAGCCGACCGGCGAGATGGAGCTCGTCGGGAAGATGGTCAAGGGCGAGCCCAGCGGGACGACCATCACCTTCCTCCCCGATTCCGAGATCTTCGAAGAGCTCGACGTCGAGGCCGCGACGATCACACAGCGGCTGCGCGAGACCGCGTTCCTCACGAAGGGGCTCCACATTAAGCTCGTCGACGAGCGCGCGGAGGGGAAGACCGTCGAGTTCCACTACGAGGGCGGGATCCGCGACTTCGTTGCGTACATCAACGAGGCCAAGGACGCCATCCACAAGCACCTCGTCTACTTCGAGGGCGAGGCCGACCAGGGCGCCGTCGAGGTGGCGATGCAGTGGAACTCCTCGTATCAGGAGTCGGTCTTCACCTTCGCCAACAACATCAACACCGTCGAGGGCGGCACGCATCTGTCCGGCTTCCGCAGCGCGCTGACTCGTACGCTCAATGCGAAGGCCACCGAGCTCAAGCTCCTGAAGGAGAAGGAGAGCCTCGACGGCGAGGACGTTCGCGAGGGGCTTGCGGCCGTCGTCTCGGTCAAGCTGCGCAACCCGCAGTTCGAGGGGCAGACGAAGACGAAGCTCGGCAACCCGGGCATCGAGGGTCTCGTCCAGACCACGGTCAACGCTTCACTCTCGCGGTTCCTCGAAGAGAATCCGCAGGACGCGCGCGCGATCTGCAACAAGGCCATCGCAGCGATGCGCGCCCGCCTCGCGGCGCGCCAGGCGCGCGAGTTGACGCGGCGCAAGTCCGCGCTCGACGGCTCTTCTCTGCCGGGCAAGCTCGCCGACTGCTCGATCCGCGATCCCTCGCTCGCCGAACTCTTTGTCGTCGAGGGCGACTCGGCCGGCGGGTCCGCGAAGACCGGCCGCGACCGCACCTACCAGGCGATCCTGCCGCTGCGCGGCAAGATCATCAACAGCGAGAAGAACCGCATCAACAAGGTGCTCTCGAACAACGAGATCCAGGCGATGATCACCGCGATCGGCACCGGGATCGGCGACGAGTTCGACATCGAGGGGCTCCGCTACCACCGGATCATCGTCATGACCGACGCCGACGTCGACGGCTCCCACATCCGGACGCTTGTCCTCACCTTCCTCTACCGGCACATGCGCGAGCTGTTCGAATACGGCCACGTCTACATCGCCGTGCCGCCGCTCTACAAGGTGAAGCTCGGTAACCAGGAGTTCTACTTCGAGAAGGACTCCCAGCTCGAGGAGGTGCTCGTCCGCGAGCGCTTCGGCGAGCTCGAGGTGCGCGATCGCGGCGGCAGCGAGGTCAAGCTGACGGAGGCGCGCTGGAAGCGGTTCACGGGCGCACTCGCCGAGTTCGAGGGCTGGTCCGCGCGGCTGCGTGCCGACTTCGGCCACCACCCCGCCGACCTCGTCACTTCGCACAGGCTCGTCGAGCTCGACGTCACGACACCGGCGGCCGCCGAGAAGGCGATCGCCGCGCTGCCCCCGAACGGCTACAAGCTCTCGGTCCTCGAGCGGGACGAGAACGGCCTCCAGGTCAAGGTCGTCGAGGAGGAGACGTCGGCCGCTCAGACCATCGGCCTCTCGGCCGAGCTGCTGGCGTCGCCGATCTACGCGAACCTGCGCCGCGCCTACGAGAAGCTCGTCGAGCTCGTCGGTCCGCCGCCGTTTTCGGTCGCGCTCGGCAGGCACACCTCCGCGCCGCAGACGTTCGCCGCGCTCCGGCACGACGCGCTCGAGCTGGCCAAGGAGGTCGGGACGCAGCTCTCCCGCTACAAGGGCCTCGGGGAGATGAATCCCGAGCAGCTCTGGGAGACCACGATGGATCCCGCGAAGCGCTTGCTCGTCCGGGTCGACGTCGACGACGCGAGCGCCGCCGACCAGCTCTTCTCGATGCTGATGGGCGACCAGGTCGAGCCGCGCCGGATCTTCATCGAGGAGAACGCGAAGGACGCCTTCCTCGATGTCTGAGGTTGACACCGGCGCTCTAGGACCGGGCCGCATCGAGCCGCGCGAGCTCGAGCAGGAGATGCGCTCGAGCTTCCTCGACTACGCGATGTCGGTCATCGTCTCGCGCGCGCTGCCCGACGTGCGCGACGGATTGAAGCCCGTGCACCGGCGCGTCCTGTACGGGATGCACGAGGCCGGTCTCCAGCCGAACCGGCCGTACAAAAAGTCCGCCTCGACCGTCGGGGCCGTGATGGCGAACTACCACCCGCACGGCGACTCCGCGATCTACGACACGCTCGTCCGGATGGCGCAGCCCTTCTCGCTGCGCTACCCGCTCGTCGACGGCCAAGGCAACTTCGGCTCGATCGACGACGACCCGCCGGCCGCGATGCGTTACACCGAGGCACGCCTCGCGCGGATCGCGACCGAGCTGCTGCGCGACATCGATGCGAACACGGTCGATTTCGAGCCGAACTACGACGAGTCGCGCCGGCAGCCGTCGGTGCTGCCCTCCCGGTTTCCGAACCTGCTCGTCAACGGTTCGACGGGAATCGCGGTCGGAATGGCGACGAACATGCCTCCGCACCACCTCGGCGAGACGATCGACGCCGTGCTGGCGATGATCGACGACCCGGACATCTCCGTCGACGGTCTGATGAAGCACGTCAAGGGGCCGGACTTCCCGACCGGTGCGATCGTCGTCGGCCGCAGCGGCATCCGAGACGCCTACCGCACCGGCCGCGGCCGCATCGTCATGCGCGCCCGCGCGCACATCGAGGAGCTCCGAGGGGGGCGGTCGGCGGTCGTCGTCACCGAGTTGCCGTACGGTGTCAAGAAGGGCGGCGAGACCGGCGTGATCGTGAAGATCGCGGATCTCGTCCGCGACAAGGTGCTGACCGAGGTCTCCGACCTTGCGGACCACTCCGACCGCACCGGCATGCGGATCCAGATCGAGTTGAAGCGCGACGCCGTGCCGCAGGTCGCGCTGAACAAGCTCTTCAAGCACACGCCGCTGCAGTCGACGTTCGGCTACAACGCCGTCGCGCTCGTCGACGGCGTGCCGCGGACGCTCTCGCTGCTCGAGCTCGTCCGCCACTACCTCGAGTTCCAGCGCGAGGTTGTCACCCGCCGGTCGAAGGACGAGCTGCGCAAGGCGGAAGCGCGCGCGCACGTCCTGCAGGGCTATCTCATCGCGCTCGACAACATCGACGCGATCGTGGCGCTGATCCGCGCTGCGGCCGACCGCGACGAGGCGCGCGAGCAGCTGATTGCGCAGTTCGAGCTGTCCGAGATCCAGGCCGAAGCGATTCTCGAGATGCGGCTCTCCCGGCTCACGGGCCTCGCACGCAAGGAGGTCGAGGCCGAGCACAAGGATTTGCAGGAGCGGATCGCCGAGCTGCGCGACATCCTCGGCGACCCGGCCAAGGTCGACGGCCTCATCCGCGACGAGCTGCTCGAGATCAGGCAGATCTACGGCCGCAACGACGACCGCCGCACCGAGATCGTCGCGGCGGAGGAAGAGCTCGAGCTCGAGGACCTGATTGCTGAAGAGGACATGGTCATCGCGATCACCCGCTCGGGCTACATCAAGCGGCTACCGGTGACCACCTACCGGGAGCAGCGGCGCGGCGGCATCGGCGTGATGGGGATGGAGCTGAAGGAGGACGATTACATCGAGCATCTCTTCGTCGCCTCGACCCACGACTACATCCTCTTCTTCACGAACGTCGGCAAGGTCTACCGGCTCAAGGTGCACGAGCTGCCGCTCGGCTCGCGCCAGTCGAAGGGCCGCGCGATCGTCAACCTCCTTCCGTTCCGGCAGGAGGAGCAGGTCCGGGCAGTGATCCAGACGCGCGACTTCGAGGAAGCGAAGTACCTCGTCTTCGCGACGAAGAACGGCGTCGTGAAGAAGACCGAGCTCGCTGCGTACAACACGCCGCTCAAGGCCGACGGGATCATCGCGATCAAGATGCGCGACGGCGACGAGCTCGTCGGCGTCCGCCACTCCTCTGGCGAGGATGACATTCTCATGGTCTCTGCGAAGGGCCAGGCGATCCGCTTCCATGAGACCGACGCCCGTGCGATGGGCCGCGACACGTCGGGGGTCGCCGGCATGAAGCTGCGCAAGGGCGACGAGGTGATCTCGATCAACATCGCGGAGGACGACGCGGATCTCCTCGTCGTGACCGAGAACGGTTACGGCAAGCGGACGCGGGTCTCCGAGTACCCGATCAAGGGCCGCGGCGGCATGGGAGTCAAGACCGTGCAGCTGACCGAGGAGCGCGGCCATCTCATCGGCTCACGTGTCGTGCGCGACGGTTACCAGGTGATGCTCATCTCGACCGCCGGCACGGTGATCCGCATCCCGGTGGAGGAGGTCAAGCGTCTCGGCCGCTCGACCCAGGGCGTCATCGTGATGCGGCTGCGCGGCGACGACGAGACCGTCTCGGCGCTCGCGCCCGTCGTCGAGTCCGAGGAAACGGACGGCGACGGGGAGCCCGCCGGCGAGCAGCCGAGCGTTGGTTGACCGCAGCGGCCCTTCCAAAAGTCGCGCCTGCCCTCTATAACTGTCGATTGGGGTTCAGCGACGCGGCGAGGGTGTGATGGCAGTCAGCCGGCAGGTCGATCTTCTCGAACCGATCAATCTTGCGGAGCACCTCGACAAGGTCGAGCTGTACCTGGGCCAGGTCTGCCAGATCGCGGGGATCTCGAAGATGCAGCTCGATTACTGGACGAACAAGGCGCAGATCCCCACGAAGGGGAAGAAGCAGCGGATCTACGACGTCGACGCCCTCGAGACCGTGATGCTGATCAAGCAGGCGAAGGACAAGGGTCTGAATCTCGGCGCTGCGATCGAGGCGGCACAAAGCTTTCGCGAGCAGCGCCCCGGTCTCTAGCGGTTCGTGTGCAGCCGCTGCCAGTCGTCGTAGCGGCGTTCGAGCTCGCGCAGGATCGAGGCGAGCAGCGGTGCGCGCGGCCATTCCGAACCCGTCTCGACCCGCAGCGAGGTCGCGGGTTTAGGCGTCTCCGGCGGTAGCTCCTCGCGCGTCTGGTTGACGTTGACGCCGATCCCGAGCACGACCTCGCCCACGCTGGCCTCCGGCAAGATCCCCGCGACCTTCCGCCTCTCGATCAGGACGTCGTTCGGATGGCTCAGCTCCGCTGCCACCTTTGTGTGCTCGTGCAGCGCCGCCGCGACGGCGTCGCCTGCGACGAGCGAGAGCTCCGGCCAGATCGCCATCGGCGGCAGTGGGTGGAGGAGCACGGAGAAGAGGAGCGCCCGTCCCGGCGGTGTCTCCCATCTCCGCCCGAGCCGGCCGCGGCCCTCCGTCTGGAGGTCGGTCGCGACGGTTGCTCCCTCCGGCTGGTCGGGGGCGAGCAGCCGCTGGGTGGATGCGCACTCCTCGACGAAGCGATACGGGCGCCCGAGGCGCCCCTGCAGCAACGGCTCGACGGAGCCCGGCCAGAGATCCGACACCCACCTTTAGACTAACGCCGCCGTGGGGAGGATCAGGCAGCCGCTGCGCGAGCGCAGCCTCGACTACGCGAGCCTCAGCGATCCCGTTCTCGTGACGCGCGCCAAGGGCGGCGACGCCGCCGCGCTCGAGGCGCTTTGCGTGCGGCACGCGCCGCGGGTCGAGCGGCTCGCTCGGCATCTCCTACGCGACCCGGAGGACGCGCGCGACGCGGCGCAGGAGGCCCTGGCGAAGCTCTGCGTCCGCCTCAGGCAGTTCCGCGGCGAGTCGCAGTTCTCGACGTGGCTGCACCGGCTCGTCGTCAACACGTGCCGCGACGTGGCCGAGCGGCAGCGGACGCGCGTCCACGATCCGCTGCCCGATGAGCTCGGAGTGGACGCCGAGCACGATCCCACGCGCGGCGTGCGGATGACCGAGCTCCGCCGGGAGCTCTGCGACTCGCTCGCCGGGATCTCGCCCGAGCAGGCGCAGGTGATCGTCCTCAAGGACGCTCTCGGCTACACGTTCGAGGAGATCGCGGCCGCGTCCGGCATGCCGGTGGGGACGGCCAAGTGCCACGCGCACCGCGGCAGGAACCGTCTGCGTGAGCGGCTCGAGCAGCGCGACGTCGCATGACGCCGCCCGCAGCTCCCTTCGGGCGGGAGACGATCGAGTCGATCATCCCGCACCGGCCTCCGTTCCTGCTCGTCGATGAGGTGCTCGAGCTCGAGCCCGGCCGCAAGGTGCGTGGTCGCTTCCTCGTGCCCAGGGACGGATGGTGGTTTCAGGGCCACTTCCCCGACCGCCCGGTGATGCCCGGTGTGCTGACGATCGAGGCGATCGCCCAGTGCGGCGCGGTCGCGGTGCTCGCCGACCAGGCGAACCGCGGCAAGATCCCGTTCTTCGCCGGGATCGACAAATGCCGCTTCAAGCGGGTCGTCGAGCCGGGCGACGTACTCGAGCTCGAGTGTGAGTTCGAGCGCGTGCGCGGGCCCATCGCGAAGGGACAGGGTCGCGCGAGTGTCGAGGGTGAGACTGCCGCCGAGGCGATGCTGACGGTGTTCGTCGGGAGCGAGGACGGATGATCGGCGACGCCCGCGCTGACGTTCGCGTCACGATCACCGGTCTTGGCGCCTACGCACCGGAGCGCGTGATCACGAACGAGGAGCTCGCGCAGATGGTCGACACCTCTGACGAGTGGATCGTCGAGCGCACAGGCATCCGCGAGCGCCGGATCGCGGCAGACTCGCAGGCACTCTCCGATCTCTCGCTGCCCGCGGTGCGGCAGGCGTTGGAGCAGGCCGGCAGCGACGGGACGGACGTCGACCTCCTGATCGTCGCCACCGTCACGCCCGACATGATGTTTCCCTCGACCTCCGCGCTCCTCGCCGATCAGCTGGGCGCGGAGGACGCGGCTGCCTACGACCTCTCCGCCGGTTGCACCGGCTTCATGTACGCGCTCGCCCAGGCCTACGGGATGGTGGTGTCGGGGCTCTCGCGGCGAGCGCTCGTGGTCGGCGGCGACGTGCTCTCCCGCATCCTCGACTGGACCGACCGTTCGACGGTCGTCCTCTTCGGGGACGGTGCCGGCGCGGTCGTGCTCGAGCCCTCGGAGGAGGCGGGCTTTCTCGCGTTCGAGCTCGGCGCGGACGGCGGCGGCGGCGAGCACCTCTGGCTGCCCGGCAGTGGCTCGCGCAAGTTCGACGATCCGGACAGGCTGGTGAAGATGAACGGCCGCGAGGTCTTCAAGTTCGCGACCCGCGTTCTCGTGTCGTCCGCCGAGGCCGTTCTCGAGCGTTGCGGCGTGGGCGTGGCGGACGTCGATGTCTACGTCCCGCATCAGGCGAACGTGCGGATCATCGATCACGCAACCAAGAAGCTCGGCGTCCCGTCGGAGCGGGTGGTGATTAACGTCGACCGTTATGGCAACACTTCTTCCGGCTCGATTCCGCTTGCGCTCGCGGATGCACAGGCCGATGGAAGGCTTCGGCCGGGAGGGCTCGTACTCATGACGGGGATGGGGGCCGGTCTGACCTGGGGGAGCACGCTGATGCGCTGGACACAAGAGTTGGCGGCATGAGCAAGATCGCGTTCTGCTTCCCGGGCCAGGGCTCGTTCGAGGCCGGCATGGGTCGCGACTTTGCCGAGGCGGTGCCGGCCGCGATGGACGTCTTCCGTCGCGGCAGCGACGCGAGCGGCCTCGACCTCGAGCGCCTCTGCTTCCATGCGGACGCCGAGGAGCTCGTGGACACCGCGGTGCAGCAGCCCGCGCTCGTCGCGACGTCGCTCGCGGTGCTCGCGGCTCTGCGCGAGCGCGGCGTGCAGGCGGACTTCGTGATCGGCCACTCCGTCGGCGAGTTCGCCGCGCTCGCGGCGGCCGAGGCGATGACGCTGGAGGAGGCCATTGCGCTCGTGCGCGAGCGCGGCCTGGCGATGGCCGAGGCCGCGGAGCGGAATCCCGGCTCGATGGCCGCCATCCTCGGCCTCGCCGACGACGTCGTGGAGGGCCTCTGCCGCAAGATCCTCGGCGTGTGGCCCGCGAACTACAACTGTCCGGGCCAGATCGTCGTCTCGGGCGAGCACCTCGCCGTCGACGAGTGCATCGAGCAGGCGCAGAGCGAGGGAGCTCGCCGTGCCGTCAAGCTCAAGGTCTCGGGCGCCTTTCACTCGCCGCTGGTCGCGCGTGCAGCGGACCGGCTGCGGCCCGCGATCGAGAAAGTGCGCTTCCAGGAGCCCACCGCGCCGTTCATGTCGACGGTGACCGCCCGCGTCGAGTCGGCACACCGGATGGGGCCGCTCCTCGTCGACCAGCTCACGGCGCCGGTGCGCTTCACGCAATCGGCGACGGAGCTCATGCGCGACGGCGTCCGCACGTTCGTCGAGGTCGGGCCGGGCAACGTGCTCAGCGGCCTCGTCAAGCGGATCGACCGCAGCGTGAAGGCCGTCTCGGTCAACAGCATCGAGGCGCTCGAGCGGCTCCCGGAGCTGCTCTCCGAGTCGCCGTGACCTTCTGCTCGCTCGAGGGCAAGCGCGCCCTCGTCACGGGCGCGTCGAAAGGAATCGGACGCGCGATCGCGGAGGAGCTGGCACGTGCCGGGGCCGAGGTCGTCGTCGGCTACCGCACCGGCGTCGACGAGGCGGAGGAGCTGGCGAAAAACATCGGCGGGAGCGCCGTGCAGGCCGACGTGTCGAGCGCGGAGGATGCGGCCCGGCTCGTCGAGGAGGCAGGCGGCCTCGACATCCTCGTCAACAACGCCGGCCTCACGCGCGACGGCCTCCTGGCGCGCATGCCGGACGACGACTGGCGGACCGTGATCGAGACGAACCTCTCCTCGGTCTTCTACACGTGCCGCGCAGTCTGCCGGCCGATGATGAAGAAACGGGCAGGCTCGATCGTCAACGTCTCCTCCATCGTCGGAGTGCACGGGAACTGGGGCCAGACGAACTACGCCGCCTCGAAAGCCGGGATCATCGGCTTCACGAAGTCGCTCGCGCGCGAGCTCGGCAGCCGTGGGGTGCGCGCCAACGTCGTTGCGCCGGGCTACGTGCGGACGCAGCTCACCGACGTCCTGCCCGAGGAGGCGACCTCCGCGATGCTCGGCAACACGCCGCTCGGCCGGCTCGGGGAGCCGGGAGACGTGGCCGGCGCGGTACGCTTCCTCTGCTCCGACGAGGCCTCGTTCATAACAGGGGACGTGCTTCTCGTCGACGGCGGACTCGGAATGTAGTGAGCGCATCTAACGGTTCTTCCAACGGACGCAGGCGCGTCGTCGTCACCGGGCTGGGCGCGGTGACACCGCTCGGGCTCGACATCGAGTCCACGTGGTCGAGCCTGCTCGCAGGCGACTCGGGCGCCGCGGAGATCACCCAGTTCGACCACTCCGACTACCCCGTCCACTTCGCCTGCGAGGTGAAGGGCTTCGACGCGACCGAGTGGATCGAGCGCAAGCAGGCGCGGCGCATGGACCGCTTCACGCATCTGATCCTCGCGGCTGCGCGTCAGGCGTGTGCCGATGCGGGGCTCGAGATCGACAAGGAGCCGGATCGGATCGGGGCGGCGATCGCGACCGGCATCGGCGGGCTGCAGTCGTTCCAGGACTGCCACACCCAGCTTGTCGAACGCGGGCCTGACCGCGTCAACCCGTTTTCGATCCCTGCGATCATCCCGAACCTCGGCGCCGGCTGGGTCTCGATCGAGCTCGGCACACGCGGGCCACTCCTCTCCGAGTGCACGGCGTGTGCGGCCTCGAACATGGCGATCGGCGACGGGACGGATGCGATCCGGCTCGGCCGCGCGGACGTGATGCTCTGCGGCGGCACCGAGGCGGCCGTGACGCAGGTAGGAATCGCCGGCTTCGGCGCGATGCGCGCGCTCTCACGCCGCAACGACGATCCGGAGCACGCCTCGCGGCCGTTCGACGCGAAGCGGGACGGCTTCGTCATGGGCGAAGCCGGGGCGCTGCTCGTGCTCGAGGAGCTCGAGCATGCGAAGGCGCGCGGCGCGAAGATCTACGCCGAGGTCTCCGGCTACGGCCTCTCCTCCGATGCGAAGCACATCACGGAGCCCGACCCGACCGGGCCGGTGACCGCCTTCAAGATGGCTCTCGGCGATGCGGGGGTCGCGGTCGACGAGATCGACTACGTCAACGCGCACGCGACCTCGACACCGGTCGGCGATTCCTCCGAGACGCAGATGCTCAAGTACGCGCTCGGCGAGGAGAACGCCTACAAGACTCCGGTCTCGGGGACGAAGGGCGCCACGGGTCACTGCCTCGGAGCTGCGGGCGCGGTCGAGGCGACGTTCACCATCCTCTCGATCCGCGACGGCAAGCTGCCGCCGACGATCAACTACGAGGTCGAGGATCCGACCTGCGACCTCGACTACGTGCCGAACGAGGCACGCGACGCCGACGTGAAGGTGGCCGTCTCGAACAGCTTCGGCTTCGGCGGGCACAACGCCTGCGTCGTCTTCAAGCGCTACGCCGAGTAGCGACGACGATCAGCTCGCCGTCGCCGGCCCCGACGGGCTCACGGCTCCCAACCGCCGTATACCGCTTCTGTGACGTCGTGTCCTGCCGTAGCCAGGGCCACGGTCAGCCGTCCGGTACCGCAGCCGAGGTCGAGCACCCGTGACCCCGACGTCTCGGCGGCGAGTGCGAGGAAGAAGCCGTCGTCTCGGCCCCACGCGTTCTCCGGGTCGTAGGCGGCGGCGATGCTCGGATGGTCGTACTCGTTCCGTGCCGGGCCGGACGCCGGGGCGCTCACGGCGCCGAGTGTAGGCTCGCCGCGTGCAGCGCTGGGCGACCTTCGACTGCTACGGCACCCTGATCGACTGGAACGGCGGCATCGGGCGCGAGCTCGAGCGGCTGTTCGGCCCCGCGCGCGGCGGCGAGCTCTTGCACACGTACCACGAGCTCGAGCCGCAGATCCAGCGAGAGGAGCCGGGCCGGAGCTACCGCGAGGTGATGGCTGTCGCGCTCTCCCGGTTCGGTGCGCCTGCGAGCGAGCAGGACGCGCTCGGACGCTCTCTGGCCGACTGGGAGCCGTTCCCGGAGGTGACGGAGGCGCTCGAGGAGGCCCGCGCGCGCGGCTGGCGGCTCGCAATCCTCTCGAACACCGACCCCGACCTCCTCGGCGCCTCGCTCGCGCGGATCGGGGTCGAGTTCGACCTGAACGTCGTCGCCTCCGAGATCGACTCGTACAAGCCTGCGCCGGCCCATTGGCACCAGTTCTTCGCGCGGAGCGGAGCCGACCGTGACGGCCACGTGCACGTTGCCGCCAGCCTCTTCCACGACATCGCGCCCGCGTCCTCTCTGGGCCTACGGACGATCTGGATCAATCGGCTCGGCGAGGAGGCCGAGCCGCAACCCGACGTCGAGCTGCACAGCCTTACCGGTCTCGCCGACAGCCTCGACTCGCTCATCGCGTGATCGATCGGCCCGTCACCTCCGACGACTTTCCGGCGATCGCGGAGTTCCTGGCCGAGGACGAGACGCATCTCTTCGGCCGGCCGTCGCGCGTCGGCGTGGCCGACGTCACGGCGTGGCTCGCGGGAGTCGAGCTCTCGAGCGACACCTGGCTGTTCGAGGAAGACGGCCGGATGATCGCGCTCGGGTGGGTCGAGAGGCATGACGACACGGGCGTGGCAATCGGCATCGTGCATCGCGAGCGGCGAGGTCGCGGTCTCGGGTCGGAGCTCGTCGATCGCAGCGAGGGCCGGCTCCGTGCGCTCGGCGTCCGGCGAGTCCATGCCGTGACTCTCGCGCCCGACGTCGCCGCGGTGCCGCTGCTGACCGGCCGCGGCTATCGCGAGGTTCGCCGCTTCTGGGAGATGACGATCGAGCTCGGCGACGATCCTCCGCCGAAACCCCAGCTCCCGGAGGGCTTGCGGATCGAGCCGTTCACCTCTCAGCTCGCGCGTGCTTTCCACGCTGCGCTCGAGGAGGCGTTCGGGGATCACTGGGACTTCCAGCCGACGCCGTTCGAGAAGTGGTGGGAACGGCAGACCGAGAAGCCGGATCACGATCCGACGCTGTGGTTCCTGGCTCGCAACGACGAGGACGTCGTGGCTGCCACCCGGAACGACCCCGAGCGTTACGGCGGTGGTTGGATCGGAGCGATCGGTGTTCGTCGCGCCTGGCGGGGCCGCGGTCTTGCGAAGGCTCTGCTGCTTCACAGCTTCGGTGAGTTTCACCGGCGCGGTCAGCGGCGGGTCGGCCTGGGGGTCGACTCGGAGAACGCGACCGGTGCGACGAAGCTGTACGAGAGTGTCGGCATGGTCGTGGACCAGGAGCAGCTCGTCTGGGAGAAGGAGCTCGCATGAACATCCGCCCGTTCGTCGAGGCAGACGCGCCGACCGTGGCGGCACTGATCTCGGCGGAGGAGGAGCGTCTTTACGGCCGCCCCGGTCGCATCACCGCCGCGGACATCCTCATGTTCCTCCAGTACAGCAAGGAGAGCTGGGTCTGGGAGGAGGACGGCCGCATGGTCGCCAGTGCGTCGTACGGCGTGCACGGCGACGCCGCGAACACACGCGGCGCCGTCGCCGACAAAGGGCGCGGCCTCGGGACGGAGATCGTCGAGCGCGGCGAGGCGTTCGCGCGCGCCGAGGGCGCGAAGAAGATCCTGGCCGCTGCGCCCGAGCCCGACGACGCGGCACGTGAGCTCTTCGAGCAGCACGGCTATCGGGAGGTACGCCGCTTCTACGAGATGGCGATCGAGCTGACCGGGGAGCCGCCGGCGCCTGCCCTTCCAGAAGGGCTCGTCGTGGACGAGTTGCGAGATGACGAGTACAGGGCGTTCTTCGACGCACTGAACGAGGCCTTCGCAGAGCACTGGGAGTGGCATCCCGAGCCGTTCGAGGACTGGCTCGGGCGTCGGCAGGGACAGCATCGCGACGAGCAGGGCCCGGTCTGGTTCGTCGTCCGGGACGGAGACGAGCTCGCCGCCGTCACGCGCAACGATGCGAGCGTCGCCGGCGGCGGCTACGTGGGCGCGATCGGAGTCCGGCCGGCCTGGCGGGGCAAAGGGCTCGGCAAGGCACTGCTGTACCGGACGTTCGCCGAGTTCTGGCGCCGAGGCACAACGCGGGTCACGCTCGACGTCGACACGCAAAACGAGACGGGCGCCGTGGCGCTGTACGAGCGCGTGGGGATGCGCGTCGACTCCTGCGGCGTAGCCTTCGAGAAACCCAACGAATGAGCCTCCTGCGGGCGAAATGCCCCGACTGCCGGACGCTCACCGCCGTCGCTGTCGACGACGGCTACGAGTGCCACGTCTGCGGCCGTGCCTTCGGCGCGGGCCTCGTCCGCGTGCCGCGCGCGTGGGGCGCCGGCGGCGAGCCGATGGTCGAGGCTGCCTCGCTCACCCTGGACTACCCCGAGGTGGCCGTGGTCGAGGAGGAGACGCTTGCGATGCAGACGCTCGCGGTGGCCTCCGACCTGCCGGCGCGTCCGCTCGTGCTCGGCGGCTGCTGCTGCGCGCACGTCGGTGCCGTAGAAGGGCTCGCGGCCCGACACGGGCGCGTGGCGGTTCTCTGGCTCGACGCGCACGGCGATCTCAATACGCCGGAGACCTCGCCCTCGGGCAACGAGTGGGGCATGCCGTTGCGAATGCTGCTCGACCGCGGCACCATCGCCGCGGCCGACGTCGTGCTCTGGGGCGCGCGCGACCTCGATTCGCCCGAGGCGGATTACATCGCGACGTCCGGGATCGGTGACGACCCGGGCGCGCTATTCGATCGTGCCGAGGCGATCTACGTTGCGCTCGACTGCGATGTCGTCGATCCGGACGAGATCGCGGTCTTCAAGCCCGAGCCGGGCGGCGCGTCGCTCGACGAGCTCGAGGAGCTGCTTGGCCGGGTGCGGGAGAGCGGCACGCTCGTCGGCGTGGGTTTCACCGGCCTCGCGCCCGACCCGGCGAATGTCGAGAAGCTCGAACGCCTCACGTCCGCGCTCGGCTACTAGAGAGTTGCTTCGCAACTTCCCTCTCGGGCCATGGGTCTAAGCTGCCGAAGTGGCCAAGATCGACGTCTCGGTCGAGACCAACGACCAGCCAAGCCCGCCCCCGAGTCACCCGAACACCTGCCCGAGCTGTCACTCGCACTACCGCGACGACGAGCTCGAGAAGAGTCTCTGGGTGTGCGAGCAGTGCGGCCATCACTTCCCCATGCGGGCCCGCGCGCGGATCGCGTCCCTGACGGATCCCGATTCCTTCGCGGAGGAGGCGACCGAGCTCCACTCCGAGGATCCGCTCGGCTTCTTCGACCTCCGCCCTTACACGGAGCGTCTCGCCGAGGCCGAGATGAAGACCGGCCTCGCCGAGGCGATGGTGATCGGCAGGGCAACGCTGGAGGGGCGCCGGTGCGAGCTCGCCGTCATGGACTTCGCGTTCATGGGCGGCTCCATGGGCAGCGTGGTGGGCGAGAAGTTCTCGCGCGCCTGCGACTCGGCGGCCGAGGCCGGGATGCCGCTCGTATCGGTCACGAGCTCCGGTGGCGCGCGTATGCAGGAGGGGATTCTCGCGCTCATGCAACTGCCGAAGACCGTCGCCGCGGTGGAGGATCTCCACGACTCCGGGCAGGCCCTTCTCTGCGTGATGGCGCACCCGACGACCGGTGGTGTGCTCGCGAGCTTCGCGACGCTCGGGGACGTCGTGCTCGCGGAGCCGAACGCGCTCATGTCCTTTGCGGGCCCCCGTGTCGTGCAGGAGATCACGCGCGAGAAGCTGCCCGAGGACTTCGGCCGGGCCGAGCAGAACCTTCGCTACGGCCAGATCGACGCGATCGTGCAGCGTGCCGAGCTGCGCCCGACCCTGTCCCGGCTCCTGAGGCTCTTCAATGCCCCCCACTGAGCACGAGCTGCGGCTGCGCGAGCGGCTGGGGCGGCTGAGAAATCTCCCGCTCCTCGGCGGTGCGCGTATCTCCGGCGAGCTCGAGCGGCTGCAGCGGCAGATCGCCCGGATCGGCGAGGAGGCGACCGACGAGGAGATCTGGCGCAAGGTCGAGCTGGCCCGCCACGACGAGCGGCCCTACACGCTCGATTACGTCGAGCGGCTGCTCGACGACTGGTTCGAGCTGCACGGCGACCGGGCGCTCGCCGACGACGGCGCGATGATCGCCGGCCTCGGCAAGCTGGGCGACCGCACCGTCGTCCTCGTCGGCCAGCAGAAGGGGCGCGACATCCACGAGCGCGCGAGCCGCCGCTTCGGGATGCCGAACCCGGAGGGCTACCGGAAGGCGTGGCACGCGATGGAGCTTGCCGACCGGCACGGGTTCCCGGTCGTCACGCTCGTCGACACGCCGGGCGCATATCCGGGCGTCGTGGCCGAGCAGCATGGACAGGGCGCCGCGATCGCGCACTCGCAGGCGACCATGGCTCGGCTGACGGTGCCGACCGTGGCCTGCGTGATCGGCGAGGGAGGCTCGGGAGGCGCGATCGCCATCGCGCTCGCCGACCGTGTCCTCATGCAGGAGAACGCGATCTACTCCGTCATCTCGCCCGAGGGCTGCGCGGCGATTCTCTGGCGTGACGCCGGCCAGGCCAAGAAGGCCGCCGCGGCGTTCCGCCCCGACGCGGTGCACTGTCTCGAGCTCGGAGTTGTGGACGAGATCGTTCCGGAGCCGGTGGGCGGCGCTCACATCGATCCGGACCTGGCGGCGCGTCAGCTCGGACAGGCGCTGCGCGAGTCGCTCGCCGAGCTCGAAGGCATCCCCGGCGACGATCTTCGTCGCCGGCGCCGCGCGCGCTTCCGCTCGCTCGGCGTCTTCGCCTGAGACAACTAGCGTCAGCTTTGAACAGATTTCCGCGCCTCGGTCGAGGGCGCTGTCCACACCGTCCACAGGCTTATCCCCGCCATGTATGGGTTGTTTGAACGATAGGCATACCGCTCGAGACCCCGAAACCTCGCAATTCGCAGGTCCGTTTTCGACGCTCTCGAGGCGGGGACGAAGAGCGCATGGCGCCGCGCCCGATCTGGAGTGGGACGATCTCGTTCGGGCTCGTCAGCATTCCGGTCCGGATGCTGACCGCGACGAGCTCTCGCGAGCTTCGCTTCCACTTCGTCGACCGCCGTGACCTCGAGCCGATCGGCTACGACAAGGTGCGCAAGGACACCGGCGAGCACGTCGATCCGGACGACGTCGTGCGCGCGTTCGAGCTCGAGAAGGGCCGCTTCGTCCCGATCGACCCGGAGGATCTCGACCGCCTCGACGTCGAGCTCACGCACTCCGTCGACATCTGCGACTTCGTATGTTTCGACGAGATCGACCCGATCTACTTCCGGCAGGCGTACTACCTCGCGCCACAGGAAGGCGGCGAGAAGCCGTACCAGCTGCTCATGCGAGCGCTCGAGGAGACCGGCCGCGTCGGCATTGCGAAGGTCGTGATCCGTAACAAGCAGCACCTCGCCTGCCTCCGTCCATGGGAGGGCGTGCTCGTGCTCGAGACGATGTACTACGCGGAGGAAGTCCGCCGGCCGGCCGAGGTGGTGGGCGAGGCCGTCGCCGGCGACGGGATCCGCGAAGCCGAGGTCGAGATGGCGAAGTCGCTCGTCGAGAACCTCAGCGCCGAGTTCGATCCCGAGCGCTACGACGACACCTACCGCTCCGAGCTGCTCGAGCTGATCCGCTCGAAGGCCGAGGGCACGCCGCTGCCGGAGCCGAGCGAGGAGGAACCGCAGGTCGTCGACCTGATGCAGGCGCTGCGCGAGTCGGTCGAGCGCACGCAACGCGCACGCGCTAGAAAAGCTTCGTGAGCAAGAAGCTCTCGGAGTACGAGCGCAAACGAGACCGTAAGCAGACGCCCGAGCCTTTCGGCGGCGAACGCGCCCGGGCGAAGGAGCCGACCTTCGTGGTACAGCGGCACGACGCGCGCCGGCTGCACTACGACTTCCGTCTCGAGCGGGCCGGCGTCCTCGTCTCGTGGGCGGTGCCCAAGGGCGTCCCGCTAGAGCCCGGCCAGCAGCATCTCGCCGTCCATGTCGAGGACCATCCACTCGAGTACGGGAGCTTCGAGGGCGAGATCCCGAAGGGGAACTACGGCGCGGGCACCGTCGAGATCTGGGATCGCGGCACGTACGAGCTGCTCGAGGAGAAGCCCGACGGCGGCTTGACCGTGCGGCTGCACGGCGAGCGGCTCGAAGGAACCTGGGCGCTTGTGCCCGCGCACCTCTCGGGCGACGAGAAGAACTGGCTCATCCTCCGCAAGCGCGAGGAGGGGTCGGGCGGAAGCCCTCGCCTCTACCGGCCGATGCTTGCGACGCTGACGGAGGAGCTGCCTCGGGGAGAGGGCTGGCAGTTCGAGCCGAAGTGGGACGGCTACCGCGCGCTCGGCTACGTCCGTGGCGGCGAGGCCAAGCTCGTCTCCCGCCGGGGGAACGACCTGACGCAGCGATTCGCGCCCGTGGCGAAGGAGCTCGTGCAGGCGCTCCGGACGCCCGACGCGGTCGTCGACGGCGAAGTCGTGGCGCTCGGCGAGGACGGCCGCGCGAGCTTCTCGGCGATGCAGACTGGAAGCACCCGGCTCGCATACGAGGTGTTCGACGTGCTCGAGATCGACGGTGAGCCGGTGGTCGACCTGCCGCTGACCGAGCGGCGGGCGCGGCTCGAGAAGCTGCTCGCGCCCAATCCGGCAGTGCAGCTCTCCGGCTCCTTCGAGGACGGCGAGGCGCTGCTCGAGGCCGCGAACGAACTCGGTCTCGAAGGCGTGATGGCGAAACGAGCTTCGTCGCGCTATTCCGAAGGCGGCCGTGGCCGGGACTGGCTGAAGATCAAAACGCACGGGCGCCAGGAGTTCGTGATCTGCGGCTACACGAAGGGCCAGGGCCGGCGCAGCGGCAGCTTTGGCGCCCTCGTGCTCGGTGTCCACCGCGGCGACGAGTGGGAGTGGGTCGGCAATGTGGGCACGGGCTTCTCCGAGCGCACGATCCGCGAGCTGCTCGAGAAGCTCGAGCCGTTGCGACGGGACGAGTCGCCGTTTCCGATCGTCCCGAAGATGCCGAAGGTTCGGAGGGGCGACGTCGTCTGGGTCGAGCCTCGGCTGGTAGCCGAGGTCGAGTTCGCCGAGTGGACGCACGACGGGCACCTGCGCGCACCTTCCTTCCAGGGGCTCCGCGACGACAAGCCGGCGGAGGAGGTGCGGCGCGAGCGTCCGGCGGAGGCGAGGGAGGGAAAGGTCAAGCTCTCCAATCTCGACAAGGTCTTCTGGCCGGACGAGCGCATCACGAAGGGCGATTTGATCGACTACTACCGCGCGGTGGCGGCAGTGCTCGTCCCGCACCTGCACAGCCGGCCTTTCACGATGCGCCGCTATCCCGACGGCGCCTTCGGCAAGGCGTTCTTCCAGAAGGACGCGCCGAAGGGCATGCCGGAGTGGATCCCGCGCTTCCATGTCCAGGTCTCGACACGCGAGCGGCCGCCGAAGAAACGCTGGATCGACGCGCCGCTCGTGAACGACGAGGACGCGCTGACCTGGATGGTGAACATGGGCTGCATCGACATGAACGCCTGGTACTCGCGGGTCGACAAGCCCGATCGCCCCGACTTCGTGCTCTTCGACCTCGACCCGTCGCCCGATGTCGGCTTTCCGGAGGTCGTGCAGGTTGCGCTCGTCGTGAAGCAGGCGCTCGACGCGCTGGGGCTCGTCTCCTTTCCCAAGACCAGTAGCGGCGACGGCATGCACGTGCTGGTCCCCGTCGAGCGGCGATATACGTACGGGCAGACGCGCGAGTTCTGCGAGATCGTGGCCGGGGCGCTCGCCCGCACCCACCGCGGGCTCGTGACGACGGAGTGGGCGAAGGCGAAGCGGCGAGGTGTCCTGATCGACGCGAACCAGAACGGGGAGGGGAAGACGATCGCGTCCGTCTACTCGGTGCGGCCCCGCCCGGGCGCGCCGGTCTCGACCCCGCTGCATTGGGCGGAGCTCGGCGAGTCGCTCGATGCAAAACAGTTCACGATGGAGGTCGTGCTCGACCGCATCCACCGCCACGGCGACCTCTTCGCGGGTGTCCTCACGACGCGGCAGCGCCTCGAGTCTGCGCTGAAGGCGCTGCGCTGATGGGCGGGACGATCCTCTGGGACGTCGACACGCAGGTTGACTTCATCGAGCCCGGCGGGAAGCTCTACTTCGCCGGTGCGGAGGAGGCGAAGCCTGCGATGGGGCGGCTCGTGGAAGCGGCTCGTGCGGCAGGCACGATCCATGTCGCGTCGTGCGACCAGCACGAGCTCAGCGATCCCGAGATCTCGACGGAGCCGGACTTCGGCAGCACGTGGCCGCCGCATTGCCTGCTCGGCACGCGCGGCGCGGAGAAGATTCCCGAGACGAAGCAGCTCGACCCGCTGCCTCTCCCGCTCGTCCCGCTCCCCGTGCCGACACTGCGGCGCCTCCTCGGCGGTCGCCGCGAGTTCCTGATCCCGAAGAAGCAGTACGACCCCTTCGCCAACCCGAACACCGAGACGCTGCTCGACACGCTCGACCCCGACGAGATCCTGCTCTTCGGTGTCGCGACCGACATCTGCGATGACGCGGCCGTCCGCGCGCTGCTCCGCCGCGGCCGCCGCATCGCCTTCGTCGAGGACGCGGCGCGGGGCGTCGACGACTTGCGAGTGGCAACGTGCACCACCGCCTGGCGCGAGGCCGGGGTCCGTTTCACGACGGCCGAGGAAGCGGCTGCCTCACTCGGCTAAGGGATGCGCCCCTCGCTGCCGATGAGAGGCTGAGAATGGTGGGGCACTGGTTTCAGGCTGCGGCGGACTTCGCGACGACCTGGCTGCCGCTTGCGTTCTTCGTCGTCATCGCGCTGACGGCCTGGCTGCTCTGGCGGACGGCCGGGATGATGCCGCGCGTCAAGCCCGCGAACATGGTCACAGGCGCAAAGACCTCGACGAGCTGGGCGGACGTCGCCGGCGTCGAGGAGGTGCGCGGCGAGTTGATGGAGGTCGTGGAGTTCATGCGCGACCCCAAGCGCTTCGAACGGCTCGGTGCGAGGGTCCCGAAGGGGCTTCTCCTCTACGGCCCCCCGGGCACCGGGAAGACGCTGCTCGCCAAGGCCGTCGCGCACGAATCGGGTGCGAACTTCTACAGCGCTTCGGCCTCCTCGTTCGTGGAGATGTTCGCCGGCCTCGGCGCCGCGCGCATCCGCAAGCTCTTCAACGAAGCGCGCAAGAACGCCCCCGCGATCGTCTTCATCGACGAGCTCGATGCGGTCGGCGCGCAGCGCTCCGGCCACGGCTTCAACCGCGAGCAGGATCAGACCCTGAACCAGCTGCTCGTCGAGCTCGACGGCTTCGAGAACGCGAGGCAGGTGGTCGTGATGGGCGCCTCGAACCGGATCCAGGATCTCGATCCCGCGCTCCTGCGCCCGGGCCGCTTCGACCGCCAGCTGCTCGTGCCGCCGCCGGATCTGTCCGGACGAGAGGCAATCCTCCGTGTCCATACTCGCGGCAAGCCGCTCAACCTCAGCGAGGTCGACCTGTCACAGGTCGCGCGGCAGACGTCGGGCCTGACGGGCGCCGAGCTCGCGAACATCTGCAACGAGGCGGCGATCAAGGCCGGTCGCCGCGGCGCCTCGGCGATCGCGCAGCCAGACTTCGACTGGGCGCTCGAGCGGGTCGTCGCCGGCCTGCAGCAGCGCAAGATGCTCACCGAGAAGGAGCGCCGGATCCTCGCGTACCACGAGGGCGGCCACGCTCTCATGGCGCACCTGATGGGCTCGGTGATGGAGCTGCAGAAGGTCACGATCGTCTCGCGCGGGAACGCGCTCGGCTACGCCTTCTACCTGCCCGAAGAGGATCGTTACCTCCACACGAAGGAGGAGCTCGTCGACCGGATGATCGTGGCCCTCGCAGGACGCGCGGCGGAGGAGGTCGTCTTCGGCCGCGTCACGAACGGCGCAGCCAACGATCTCGAGAAGGTGACGGAGATTGCACGCTCGATGGTGTTCGAGTGGGGCATGTCCGACACGGTTTCCTCGCGCACTATGCGCGCCGACAACTACGCGCTCTCGGAGTCGACGAAGCGGCTGCGCGACGAGGAGCAGGCGCATCTGACCGACGGCGCATACGAGGAGGCGGTGCGGCTGCTGCGCAAGCACCGTGCCCCGCTCGATCGGATCGCGGCTGCGCTGCTCGAGAAGGAGACGCTCGTCCGCGAGGAGCTGCAGGCGCTGGTCGCGGATGTCGATCCCGAGTCGCGGGCCGCCGAGACCGTGGGCGTGCCGCGCGTCGTCGCGACCGAGCCGGGCGAGCTCCCGGCCTAGCCGCTCCTAGCCGCCGAACTGCGAGATGTCGATCGCGCCGTCCGGCGCCGTGAGCGACACGCTCTTGTTCCAGTCGTCGAAGGTGATCGTCCCGGACTCGCCCTGCTTGCCGCCGACGATCGCCACCGGATACGGCTTGCCCGTCGCCGCGACGTACAGCTTGCTGTTGTCGGACGTGTCCCGAACGACGACGACGTCGGCGCCCTTGTAGGTCCTCTTGCCGTCGTTGACGAGCTTGCCGTGCTGGGCGCTGACCCCGGCGAAGAGCGCGCCGAGGTTCGTGAGCGGGGCGAGCGACTTGAGCCGGCCGTGCGTGGCAGAGGCCTTGAGCCACTTGTCGTGCAGGAGCTGCGCCACCGCGCCGCCGGCGAAGTGCTTGAGGAACTCGTCGCTGCCGCGGATGTAGAGCGTGTCGCCGATGCGGACGAGGTCGAACTTGAGCCCGTTCGTGGACATCGACCCCTTGGCGCCCTTGCCGCGGGCCGTGGTCAGGTCGAGCGAGATCGGTGTCCCGTCCGACTGGATGCTGCCCGAGACATGGGCGGAGCTCGCGTTCGTTGCAGCTGCCTTCGCGTCCGCGAGCACCTGGGCAGCCGGCTTCGATTCCTCGCCGTTGGACTTGGCGGAGTCGCCGCTGCCGCCGCAGCCTGCGAGGAGCGCGGCGGCGAGGACGAGACTGAAAACGAGGGCACGCACGTCGGCTCGAGTCTTTCAAATACCATCGCCCACGTGGAGAGCCCGCGCTCAGTGCATCACGTCGGTCTGGCGGTCGACGACCTCGACGGCGCGCTCGATACCTACGAGCGCCTCTTCGGCGCCAGGCTCGAGCAGCGATCGCGGGTCGAGGAGCAGGGTGTCGAGGCTGCCTCCATCCGCGTCGGCGAGAGTCGTCTCGAGTTGCTCGGCGCCCTCGGCGAGGACACGCCGGTCGGCCGCTTCCTGGCGAAGCGCGGGCCCGGGATGCACCATGTGGCGTACGAGGTCGACGACCTTCCCGCCACGCTCGCGCGCCTCTCGAAAGCCGGAGCCGAGCTGATCGACGAGACGCCGCGCCGCGGGATGTTCGGCCTCGAGGTGGCGTTCGTCCATCCCGACTCCGTCCACGGCGTGCTCTCGGAGGTGGTCGCAGTTGGCTGACGAGCGCGTACGGATCGAGCTCGGCTTCGTCGGCGGCCAGATCGTCGGCAGCTTCGTCGAGGCGCACTCGGCAGACGAGCTCGAGTCGGCGCTCGGCTCGACCGGAGCGGGCAAGCCTGTGGTGGCGCTGGAAACCGAGGACGGTCCGCTGCACGTGGTCGTCGCCCAGGTCGCCTACTACAAGCGGATCGTCCGCGCGGGCCGGGTCGGGTTCGGTTCGGGCTAGCCCGGGTTAGCGCGGATGGGGTCTAGGGGAAACGAGGGAGGAATGGCTTCTCCCACCGAGCGTGTCGCCGCGCGCGAGTCGATCGAGCACGTGCGCGAGCTCGTCGCCCGCGGCCAGCAGGGCGACCGTGAAGCTCTCGAAGAGCTGTACCTGATCCACTTCGACCGGATCTACAGCTACCTCCACGTCAGCGTCGGCAACCGGCACGACGCCGAGGACCTCACCACGCAGACGTTCCTGAAGATGCTCGAGAAGATCGGCAGCTTCAAGTGGCAGTCGGCGCCGTTCTCGGCCTGGCTGTTCCGGATCGCCCACAACCTGGCGATGGACCACTTCCGCGCGCGTCGGCGTTGGCAGCCGGAGGAGGAAGTCCCGGAGCCGCCGGGCGAGGAGGAGCCGTCGGCCGAGCTGGTCGCGATGCGGACGATCGGCCGCGAGTCGATGCTCAAGCTGATCGACCGCCTCTCGCCCGAGCAGCAGCAGGTGCTGACGCTGAAGTTCGTCTTCAACCTCCCCAACGCAGAGGTGGCGGCGATCCTCGACAAGACCGAGGGAGCGATCAAGTCGCTCCAGCATCGCGCGCTCGTCTCCCTGCAGAAGCAGATCGCGCAGCAGTAGCCTCCGCGCGTGGCGCTGGAGGTCGGGATCGTCGGGCTGCCGAGCTCGGGCAAGACGACGCTCTTTCGTGCGCTGACGCGCGCGGAGACGCACGGCTCCGGCAAGGAGCACGTCGGCATGGCGCAGATTCCGGACGTACGTCTCGACCGGCTCGCCGAGACGGTGGGCGCTCGGAAGGTCACGCCGGCTGCCGTGCGCGTCGTCGACGTTCCCGGGACGGGACCGCAGCTGCTCGGCAACCTGCGGCAGGTGGATGCGCTCCTCGTCGTCCTGGATGGGTTCTCCGGCACCCGCGTTCCCCCCGATGATCTGGAGACGCTGAAGCTCGAGCTCCTCGTCGCCGATCGGGACCACGTCGAGCGCCGTCTCGAGCGGGTCGGGAAGCAGGCGAAGTCAGGCGATGCTCGCCTCAGAGCCGAGGCCGCGGAGCTGGAGCGGCTCCTCGCGCACCTCGACGCCGGGCAGACGCTGGCGGAGTGGGAAGGCGAGCTCCCGCCTGAGCTCGAGCCGCTGACGACGAAGCCGCTGCTGGAACTCGTCAACGGCGGCGACGGGATCGATCTGCAGCTCGAGGCGGAGCTCGCGGAGCTCTCGCCGGAGGAGGCCGCGGAGTTCCGAGGCGGCGGCGAGTCGGCGCTCGGCGAGGTCGTGCGCAGGCTCGCGGAGACGCTCGACCTCATCACCTTCTTCACCGCCGGCGAAAAGGAGACCCGCGCCTGGCCGCTCCGGCGGGGCGAGACCGCGATCGACGCGGCCGAGACGATCCACTCCGACATCGCCCGCGGCTTCATCCGCTGCGAGGTCGTGCGCTGGGACGATCTCGTCGAGGCGGGCGGTCACGCCGAGGCCGCGCGGGCCGGCAAGCAGCGGCTCGAGGGCAAGGCGTACGTCGTCGAGAACGGAGACGTCCTCAACGTCCGCTTCAATTTGTAGGAGGGCTTGGCGATACGGCGCTCGTTTCAGGGTGATGGGCGTCGGGAGGGAGCAGGCGACGTCCAGCGGGGTCGTCCCGGCGCGGCACGTGGGCGTATTACCGGGTCGTGCCCGACGCAGTGCGCGAGCTGCGGCGTACGCTCGGGGGATGACGCGGGTCGTCTTCGTTGGCTCGCACGGCGCGCTGGCGGCCGCGCTTCGGCGTGGCGCGTTCGTCGGGCCCCCTCCCGAGGAGGCGGTGATCGAGGCGATCGAGGAGCTCGACGTCCCGCTGCCGCGTCGGGTCGGGGCGCCCGAGCCGGACGACCTCGTCGTCGACACCGCGGAGTGGAATCTGCCCGACCCGGTGGGCCTCTGCCTCGAGGAGGTGCGCGAGCTGCGCGCCGTCATCGAGCAGAGGGTCTCTAGCCTGCCGAAATGAGCGCGACGCCGGCGAGCGTCACGGCGACCCCGGTGAGCTGAGGGCGCGAGATCCGTTCCGAGAGGACGACCCGGGCGAGCACGACGAGAACCACCGGGTACAGCGAGGCGAGCACCGACACGACGCTGATCAGCCCGCGCGTGGCCGAGCCGCCGTAGAGCAGGTTCGCTCCCGTGTCGAAGAGACCCGCTGCGACGAGGATCGGGAGGGCCGGTCGCAGCCTCGCCGTGGAGGGTCGGACGACCAGAGCCGCGAGGCACACGATCGGGACGACCGTCAGTCGCAGGGTCAGCGTCCCCCAGACGACGCCGGCCTGCGAGACGCGGTTGAGGCCGATCAGAGTCCAGCCGAAGCCGAGGGCCGCCACCAAAGCGAGTCCGGCACCGGTCGCGAGCCTGCGGCCGGCCCCCTCGGGCAGCGGCTCCAGCGAAGCGGCCACGACACCGCCGACCGCGACCACGATGCCGACTCCCTGCAAGGCGGACGGGTCCTCGCCGCGCGCGAGCCCGTAGGCGACGGGCACGATCACGCCGGTCGTCGAGATGGGCCCGACGATGCCCATCGAGCCGATCGCGAGCGCGCGGTAGAACGCGCCGAGCCCGACCGCGCCCATGACACCGGCGAACACGCCCCAGGTGAGCTCCGTGCCCGCGGGCGCGCGTGGCTGGGTGGCGAGCGCCATGATTCCGACCAGGAGAAGCCCCACGAGCTGCGACACGAGGAGCGCCCAGAGGAGCTGCACGCGGCGGCTCCCGATCCCGCCGCAGAAGTCGGCGACTCCCCACGAGAGGCTCGCGGCGAGCGCGAGAACGACGCCGGTCAATCGGGCACGGGCCGAGTTGCCGCGACGGCGTCGAGCTGATTCGCGTGGTAGAGGACTGCCGCCTCGGCGGTACGGGCGGCGCGGACGTCGTGGTGGCAGGCGACCGCGTGGAGCAGCTCGGCAGGCGCGCCGATCCCTTCGAGCAGCCGGAGCCCGAGGTGGACGTGGCCGAGCAGCCGGCCCTCCTCGGTCGGGGCGAAGACGGGCGGACGGCCGAGCTCCCGCGTCCGGCCGACGTCGTGGACGAGAGCCGCCGCAAGCAGGAGGTCGGCGCGCAGGCGGGGATGAATCTGGGTGAGCTCGCGGCAGAGCGTTGCGACGCCGACCGTGTGCTCGAGGAGCCCGCCGGCGTACGAGTGATGGCCGTCCGGGGTCGCCGGATACGCCCGCAGGGGCGCGTCCGCGAGCGCCCGGGTGACGACGCCGCGGAGTGTGCCGTCGTGCACCTCGCCGACGAGGAACTCGACAAAGCCCTCCAGCTCGTCCGCGTCCCTGCGCAGGCCGGGTGTCAGCCCCGCCGGGTCGACTCCCTCGGCCGGCTCGAGCGTCCGCACCTCGACCTGGAGCTCGTTCCGAAACCGCTCGACCCGGCCGAGCACCCGCACCGCGTCGCCGGGCTCGAACCGCCCGTCGAGCATGTCGACGTCGTTCCACACGCGCGCCGCGATCCGCCCGCTGGCGTCCACGAGCTCGAGCGCGAGATAGCTCGACCCGTTCCGCGTCCGCAGCCGCTCCTTGCGTGCAACGGCGTAGATCCCCTCCACTGTGCGGTTTTCCTCGAGCTCGGCGATGGCCGTCACGAGACGGAGTTTCGCATGGCGGGGTAACGGGGTACGCGGCCGTGGATGGCGGTTGCATTGCGCCAGAGCCGGCGGTTCGACGCGTCGAGCCCCGTCACCCGCTACTGGCTCGCCAACTGCGTGGGCTTCACGCTCGCAGGCGGTGGCCACGGCACGGTGGAGCGGATCCTCGCGGACGGCGACCCGCACGATCCGTCGCACCTCGAGGTGCGCACCGGCCACCGGCAGGTCCGCCGAGTGCCCACGTCGGCGGTCATCGCCGTCGTCCCGCAGGAGAAGCTCCTCGTCCTCGACCGGCGTCGTCGAATCGGTCCCGACCGGAGGAGAAAGCTGAGCCTGCGCCTCCGCTGGAGCGCCCGCGTGCTGACGCGGGTCGTTGTGGTCGCGCTGGGGCTCCTCGCCTCGTTTGCGCTCGAACTGCTGCAGCTCAGCCGCCGTGCCTGGACCCGCGGCTCTCCCGTCCTCGCGCGCACGAGCCGGAGGGGCGGTAGCGAAGCCGCCCGGTTGGTACGGTCAGTGCCGTGGCAGTCGTACGGCCGTTCCGCGCGCTCCGCTACGACCCGGCTGTCGGCGGCCCGCTCGCGTCGCTCGTCGCGCCCCCGTACGACGTCATCGCGCCGGAGCAGCGAGAAGAGCTCCGGGGACAGAGCCCGTACAACGTCGTCCACCTGACGCTCCCCGACTCCGAGGAGGAAGCGGCCGCGAGCCTCTCGGAGTGGCAGAAGCAGGGAGTCCTCACCCGCGATCCCGATCCCGCGTGCTGGTGGCTCGCGCAGGAGTACGTCGGCCCCGACGGCGTCGCCCGGTGCCGCGAGGGGCTGGTGGCGGCACTCCGGCTCGAGCCGTACGAGAACCGGGTCGTCCTGCCGCACGAGCGCACACACGCGGGGCCGAAGGAGGGTCGGCTGCGGCTGCTCCGGGCCGCGCGCACACAGCTCGAGCCGCTCTTCTTCCTCTGGGACGGCACGGTCGACGTCGAGGGTCTCGGCGAGGCCGATCTCGTTGCGGACGAAGGTGGAGTGGTCTCGCGGCTCTGGCAGCTCGACTCGGAGTTCTCGGACGCGCTGGTGGAGGAGCTCGCCGATGCGGAGCTGCTCATCGCGGACGGGCACCATCGGTACGAGACGGCGCTCGCATTCCACGAGGAGGACGGCACCGAGGCGTCCGGCTGGCTGCTCGCCGCCATCGTCCCCACGGGCCAGGCGGGATTGACGATCTTCCCCACGCATCGGGTCGCCGAGAGCGCCGGCGGCGCTGCTGGCACGCCGATCGATCCTCCGCGCGAGCATCTCCCCGGGCCGGTGCTCTATCGCGGTGACGGACGCTACGAACTGCTGTCCGGCAACGATTTTCTCGATCCGGAGGTGGTCGACCGATTCGCTCCGGCCGGGATCACCTACACGCCCCACCGCGAGGAAGCAGTTGCGACCGTGGATCGTGGCGAGGCAGAGGCGGCATTTCTCCTGCGGCCGACCCGCATCGAGGACGTGTGGGCGGTAGCGCGGCGCGGCGAGGTGATGCCGCAGAAGAGCACGTTCTTCTATCCGAAGCTCACATCCGGCCTGCTGATGCTGCCGCTTGACTGACTGGCTGGAGCTCTGCCGGGCAGCGGTCGCGGACGTGGACGGCGTGCTCGAGCGGCTGCCGACGCGGGTCGAGCGCGAGCCGGTCGTCGGAGAAGGTCTCGGCGGCGACGAGACAACCGCGATCGACCAGGCTGCGGAGGAGGTCATCCTGGCGCGCGTGCGCGAAGCGGCCGGCGCGGTGGTCTCGGAGGAGATCGGCCGCGTCGGCTCGGGGCTGCCGCTCGTCGTCGTCGACCCGATCGACGGGTCGCTCAACGCCAAGCGCGGGATCCCGTTCTTCTCCCTGTCGATCGCCGTGGCCGAGGGGGAGACGATGGACGACGTCGTCTTCGGCTTCGTCCATGACTTCGGCTCCCGCGAGGAGTGGACGGCACGACGAGGTGAGGGAGCCTGGCTGGACGGAGACCGGCTCGGCGCGCTGCGGCCGAAGGAAGAGATCGAGATCCTGTCCTTCGAGGCGACGCGGACTTCGCTCGTCGCCCAGGAGGCGCCGAAGGTCGCCGAGCTCGCGTACCGGCTGCGGATCATGGGCTCGCTCGCCCTCTCTCTCTGCCACCTCGCCGCCGGCCGCGTCGACGCGGTCTGCTCGCTCAAGCCGGCCCGCTCGGTGGACATCGCCGCGGCGCAGCTGCTCTGCCGCGAGCTGGGGCTTGCGGTCGACCTGTTCGACGTCGAGGAGCCGTTCGGCTCCGCACCCCTTGATCTCGAGCAGCGTTCCCGCGTCGTCGCGGCGGGAACGATGGAGGTGTGCGCGCTCATCGCCAGCGCCCTGTCCGCGTAGGGCTTTCCGGCTGGAACTACGCGCACTGGCGGGGCGGAGTCTTCTATCCGCCTCGCCTGCCGGCCTCCTGCTGGCTGGACTTCTACGCAGAGCGGTTCGACACGGTGGAGGTGAACTCGACCTTCTACCGCCTGCCGAAGGTCGACGCGGTGGCGCGCTGGGTGGAGCGGACGCCCCCCGGCTTCCTGTTCGCGATCAAGGCGTCGCGCTACCTCACGCACATCAAGCGGCTACGTGACCTCGGCCCAGGCCTGGAGCGCTTCCTCGAGCGCATCGAGCCGCTGCTCGGGTCGCCGAAGCTCGGGCCGCTGCTGTGGCAGCTCCCGCCCACGTTCCGGCGCGACCACGACCGGCTCGCGGACGCGCTCTCGCGGCTGCCGCGCGACCTTCGCCATTGCGTCGAGTTTCGCCATCCCTCCTGGTTCGTGGAGGACACGTATGCGCTCCTGCGCGAGCACGGGGTCGCGCTCGCGATCGGCGACCGGCCACAGGTGAACGCGTTCCAGGCGCACGAGCTCACTGCCCCCTGGACGTACGTCCGCTTCCACGCCGGAACGCGCGGGCGGCGCGGCAACTACAGCGACACTGAGCTGCGCGAGTGGGCGGCGCGGCTACGCGAGTGGAGCGGCACCCACGAGGTCTTCGCCTACTTCAACAACGACTGGGAGGGGTTCGCGCCCCGGAACGCCGCCCGTCTGCGGCGTCTGCTGGAGCGCTAGCGGCTGACGCGCGCGCTCGCCGCGGTGGTCACCCTCACGCTGCCGGCCGCATTGGTCGCCGTGACGCGGAGACGCAGACGGTATTCCGCATCGCGCCTCGTCAGCTTGTACCGCGCGTGCGTCGCGTGGCGGATGTTTTTGCATCTCGCTCCGTGCGCGTTGCAGCGCAGCCACTGGTAGCGGTAGGTCGGGGAATACGTCCACGAGCCGTGGCTGCCCGAGAGCGTCTTTCCGACGCGGGCACGGCCCGAGATGCGCGGCGCCTTGGTGGCGGCCGGGACGTCGACCACCGCTTTGGTGCCGGCCGACGCCGCAGGCGAGGAAACACCGTTCACGTTGGTCGCGCGGACGGTCGAGCGCACGACGTGGCCGCCGTCGGCGGCCGTGATCTTGTACGTGGTGGCCGTCGCCGCCGGAACGTCGGCGCAGCCCGTCCCGGACGACGAGCAGCGCTGCCACTGGTAGGACTCGGCGGTCGTCCTGCCGTCCCAGGATCCCGCCGTGGTCCTGAGCGTCTGATTCACGACCGGCGTTCCGGTGACGACCGGGGCGCCCGTGTTGCGAAGGATCGGCAGCCAGTAGATCACGTACGTCGTGTTGGTGTGCATCACGGGCCCTCCGCCGTAGAGGAGGGGTCCGTTGCCGAACGTCGCCGGCGAGGGGTTCGGATCAACGGCGCGCAGGGTGCACCCGTTCTCGGAGTTGCTCCACTCCTGCTGCAGGTCGTAGTGGTGGCCGTTGATCACCTGGTTCCAGGCGCTGACTCCGGGCGTCCCACCGAGTGCCGTCCCGAAGCCGAAGGCGCAGAGATCCCCGTTCTCGTTTCCGTCCGCGGCGATCCAGCCGTCGCCGAACGGATCGGTGATCGCCTCGTTGTGCTCGTGGCTGATCGTGTTGACGGTCGTGTCGGCATCGACGTCGTTCGGGAAACCCTGGGCTCTGTGCGTTGCATCGCCGGTGCCGGTGCAGCCTGGTAGAGGTGCCTCGTACGGCTCGTTCGCGTAGATGACGTCCTCGCCGCTGCTCGCGGTGAAGGCGCTGTGGTAGGCGCAGAAGGTATCCGTCGAGCACTGGCCGGCGGCGCTGAAGCACGACCCGACTCGGTTCGGCGTCACCAGGAAGAACATGTGATCGAGGCCGCCGTGCCAGCCCTTCGCGGTCAGCGCGGTCTGGATCTCGTTCTGGAGCTGCTGGTCCGTGAGGCAGTACGAGTCGATGCCGTCGTTGCAGCCACTTGCCGGGAGCGGATTGTGAGCGACGTAGGAGCCGCCGAAGGTCGACTTGTACTGGATCGCGCCAGAGCCGTCGGTGTACTGATCGGCAATCGGGTAGACGTTGTCGGTGCCGCCGCTGTCGTGGGCGACGTCGATCAGGAATTGGTTGATCACGCTCTGGTATTTCGCGTCGAACGTGAGCTCGGCCGGGCCGGCCGCTCGGATCGCCTTTGAGAGCGGGTGCCCGATCGGCGCCTGGGCCAGCTGGCTCGGGTGATGGGGCACGACCCCGAGGATCGGCACGCGGGACCGGTTCGCGGCGGTGCCGCTGGGCGCCGCGACGGCGAGCGTCACCCCTGCGAGCACGAGAACCTTGCTGAAGCGCACGGCGATTCCGCTCATAGGTGGCACAGGGTGCCCGAAAAAGCCAAGGGCCGTGTGAGGATTCAGCGGGTTCTCAGCGCGCGGGCGTCTGCGCTGAGCTTGCGGATCCCCGCCTCGAAGCGCGCGACCGAGCTGCCGAGAGCGCCGGCGTCGCTCTGCAAGCGCGTCAGCTGGCGGGTGACGTAAGCGACCTGGCTCGCGATGTAGCCAGAGTCGAGCTGGTCGGCCGGCGTCGTCCCCAAATACGTGTCGAGAATCTTCAGCTCGTTTCCGATCCGGGTGGCGGTGCTGCCGAGCGAGCCCGCGCCGGAGGAGATCGCGGTGGCGCTGCCGCTCGTGGCGGTGGCGTCGGCCCCGACCCGGGCGCCGGCGTGAGCGAGCGCGTTCTCGGCGGTCGTGGCCGACGCTGCCGCGTCACGAGCACTCACCAGCGACGCTTGCAGTGCGCCGATCCTCTGCTCGAGCCGGTGCGTGCGTGCAGTCGCCGCCGCGAGTGCGGCTCGCGCGGCGGTGTCGCGCTGCGCCTGGTGCCGCCATCCGATCGAGAAGGCGGCCGCGCTGACGAGGCCGCCGCAGATGAAGGCCAGAACGGTGAGCACCCAGGCCGAGCGTGGCAGCTTGCGGCTGCGGCGCTCGTAGCCCGACGCGCCGAAGGGGCGGCGCTCGTCGAGTAGCGGCCAGCTTCCGGATTCCGAGGTCACGGGCGAGCGCTTCGCCGTGCGCGCGCGCCCTCCTCCCGCCGCCGCAGCGTCCACCACAGACTCAGCGGGGAACATGCCGAGCAGCGTCAGCGGCCTCGGGCGGGCTTCATGGGCACGTCGCTGCGGCGGCCGACGGCTCGGTTCGAGCTGCAGCACGAGGCCGAGCCGAACGGGCGGATCCGGTGCACGGGACGCGCCGGTACGGGGCACCTGAGCCGGGCACGTAGGAGCTACGCTCAGCGCGTGGAGGTCAATCGCGACGAGGTCCTGAAGGCGCTCGAGCAGGTGATCGATCCGGAGCTCCGGCGTCCGGTCACCGAGCTCGACATGGTGCGCGACGTCGAGATCCACGACGGTGTGGTCGCGTTCACGATCGTTCTCACCGTCGCCGGCTGCCCGCTGCGCGACTCGTTCGAGCAGCAGGTGGAGCAGGCGCTTGCCGGCGTCGCCGGCGTGACGGGAGTCGAGCTGTCCTTCGACGTGATGACGCCGGAGGAGCGGCAGGCGCTGACGCAGAAGCTGCGAGGCGGCGCGTCCGAGCGCGAGGGGGTGATCCGGCTGCCGCACGACTGCCGTGTGCTCGCGGTCGCCAGCGGAAAGGGCGGTGTCGGCAAGTCGTCGCTCGCAGCAAACCTCGCGGTGGCTCTCTCGCAGAACGGCCAGCGCGTCGGGGTGCTCGACGCGGACATCTACGGCCACTCGATCCCGCACATCCTCGGCATCCGGCAGCGGCCGGTCGCGGTGGACGAGCTGATCGTCCCGCCGGTGAAGGACGACCTCAAGCTCATGTCGATCGGCTTCTTCCTCGAGACGAGCAACGAGCCCGTGATGTGGCGAGGGCCGATGCTCCACCGCGCCCTCGAGCAGTTCCTGACCGACGTCCACTGGGGCGAGATCGACATGCTCGTGGTGGACATGCCGCCGGGCACCGGCGACGTCTCCATCTCGCTCGGCCAACTGCTGCCGCGCGCCGAGGTCGTCGTGGTGACGACGCCCCAGAAGCTTGCGCAGGACGTCGCGGCGCGCGCCGCCGCGATGGCGCAGAAGACGAACGTGCGCCTCCTCGGGGTGATCGAGAACATGTCCGGCGACGTGTTCGGGAGCGGTGGCGGAGAGGACCTCGCCGGCGAGCTCGGCGTGCCGCTGCTGGGCACGGTGCCGCTCGATCCGGCGCTGCGGGAGCAGGGGGACGCGGGCGCGCCGGTCGTCTCGGCTCAGCCGGAGGCGGTGTCCGCCCAGGCGATCTCCGCGATCGCGCAGGAGATCGAGGCGCTGCGCCGCGCGCCGGGACCGGGAATCGTCAAGTCCCTCCCGCTCGTCGGATGAGCACGCTGGAGACGGTTCAGCAGGCCTACGGCCACGCGCGTCGCGGGGATCGCCGTCAGCTCGCCGCGCTGATCGCCGAGGACGCGACCTGGCATCCGGCGACCGAGGGCGCCTGGAATCCCTGCCGCGACGGCGAGGCGGTCCTCAAGACGCTGATGTGGCGGGCCGGGGGGGCGAACAAGCTGCGGCCGGGCCAGACGATCGAGCTCGGCGACCGCGTCGTGATCCAGATGAAAGGGAAGCGGCTCGAGCGGCTCGGCGCCAAGGGGTTCATCCCGAGGCTGTTCCAGATCGTCGAGGTGCGGGACGGGAAGATCGCCCGGATCCAGGACTACCCGCGGCGCGAGGCGGCGATGACCGCCGCAGGCCTCAAGCCGTGACGCGGTGCCAGCCGCCGCCTTCTTCGATCTCGACCGGACGCTCCTGCGCCGATCCTCGGCTCTCGCCCTAGCCGGCTCGTTCCGCGAGCGTGGCCTGATCTCGCGCCGCCAACTTCTGCAGGCGGCGGCGTGGCAGCTCCTCTTCGCCGCGCGCGGCGCGAGCCACGAGGCGGTCCGCCGCGGAGCGGAGGACGGGCTGCGGATTCTCGCCGGCTACCGGCCCGAAGAGCTGCGCGAGCTCGTCGCCGCCGCGATCGAGCCGGTGCTCCGTCCGCTCGTCTACGCCGAGCCGCTGCGACTCGTCGAACGCCACCGCGAGCGTGGTGAGCGCGTCTACGTCGTGTCGGCCACGTTGCAGGAGATCGTGGAGGCGATCGCCGACGATCTCGGCTTCGACGGCGCGCTCGGCACGATCTGCGAGGTGCAGGGCGGCCGCTACACCGGTCGCGCGCTGCGGGCGCTGCACGCCGGGGCCAAGGCGGACTGCGTGCGAACGGTCGCCGAGGAACAGGGCTTCGACCTCGCCACCTGCACTGCCTACTCCGACAGCCACACCGACCTTCCCTTCCTGGAGGTCGTCGGTCATCCGGTGGCGGTCAATCCCGATCGCAAGTTGCAGCGGATCGCCGGGGATCGCGGCTGGCAGGTGCTCGAGTTCAGTGGACGCGCCTATCCGCATGCGGCGCGCCGGCGCATCCCGCCCGCGCTCGTCGTGGCAGGCGTGGCCGGTGTGGCCGGCGTCGTAGGTCTCCTCGCCATGAGGTCCCGTGGACGCTGAAGAGGGTCTGGCCAGGCTGCGCGCGCTCGGTTTCGGCGAGGCCGATGCGCAAGAGCTGTGGGTGCACTTCGACGGGGCCGAGCAGCGCGGCAAGCAGGGACACGGTCACGCGCGGATCCCGTGGCTCGAGGGGCTCGAGGGGTATGAGCCGTCGGCCGAGCCCGCCCTGGTCGAGGAGGCTGACGGCTTCCAGCGTTGGCACGGCCGCGGCGCGATCGGCTACCTCGTGCTCGGTCGGGTCGTGCGCGCACAGCTCGAGCGCCCGCTCGCGCAGGCGCGCCTCGTCGTCTGCGAGCAAACGTTCCCGACCGGGATGCTCGGCCACCACGTGCGGCGGCTCGCCGAGAACGGTTTGGTGGGAGTCCTGACGGCGACCTCGCCCCGGCGGCTGGCCCATCCGGACGGCGGCGCGAAGCTCGCGGGCACGAACCCATTGGCGATCGGGATTCCCAGCAGCGGCGACCCGATCGTCGTCGACGTGTCGATGGGAGCGATCACCTGGGGCGACGTCGTCGCGGGCCTGCGGCGGGAGGACGAGCTCGTCCCGTTCGGCGGCGAGCAGGCGCACAAGGCCTTCGCGCTCGCCCTCGGCCTGCAGCTCCTCGTCGACTCGCTCGTGCGGGACGCGGGCCATGGCGCCGTCCTCCTCGTCGCCCGCCCGGCGGCCGACCCCGTGCCGGCGCTCCGGCAACTCGCGGCGGGCGTGAGGCTGCCCGGCGATTCCTAGTAACAGTCTGTTACATAGTTCGACACGGCCTCGTCGGACGAGCCGGCCACGGAACGAAGAGGGTCGGCGGCGCACCTAGTAACAGTCTGTTACTAGGTCGGGACCTGGCTCACGCGGGCCTGGCCGGGGTTCTCTAGCGCGGAAAGCGCGGGTCGTCGCGGAACGACTCGAAGTCCTCGGCCGTCTGCGCGTACTCGCGGAAGCGCTCGTCGGCGTCGACGGCCGCCAGCAGAAGGTCGAGCGCTGCGTCGGGCTTGCCTGCGCGCGCTTCGAGACACGCGAAGTTGTAGAGGATGGCCGGATCGCCGGGCTTCTCCTCGAGGCCCTTCTGCATCAGCCGTTCCGCCTCGTCCCAACGGCCGGCCTGCGCGTACGGCGAGGCGATGAAGACGTACTCCCACGACGAGACCTCGTGCGGCCGGCCGGGCTTCCCGCCGACGGCGAGCACCGCGGCGTCGTCGGTCAGCGCGACTCCGCCGCGCTTCAGGGACGGATCCCGGACGAAGACCAGCTGGCCGGCGCCGAGCTCGTGGTCGTCGCCGTCGATCGTGAACCGCACGCGACCGCGCAGCACGAGGTAGATCTCCTCGTGTCCGAGCTGACGTTCCGTGTGCTCCTCCACGATCTGCCCGCTCGCACCCGGCGTGTACGCGTTCGTGCCGAAAGCCTTGATGCCGAAGTGCTTCCGGACGGGCCGCCAGGTGAAGCCCTCCGGCATCTCGATTGCATCGAGCTCGTCGACATGGATGAGATTCATGCGAGCAGCTCCTGGAACCGCAGGTCGTCACGGAGCGGGTCTAGGCCGCCGTCCTCGCGGAAGTACGCAGCGGTCTCGCCCTCGATGTCGAGCTCTTTCGCCCGGCGAAGGTGCTCGAAGGCGGCGTCGCTGTCACCGGTGAGAGCCTCGAAGCGGCCCGCGTTGTACGACGTCGCCCAGTAGTCGGGTTGCTGAGCGACCAGCTGCTGCATGACCGTCCGCGCTTCGTCGAGCCGGCCGGCCTCGCGGAACGTCTTCGCGAGGGCGAACGAGTCCCAGCCGCCGGGCTTGAACGCTTCGCCCACCCAGCCCCCCACGACGAAGACGATCGTGTCGTCCTCCTCGGCGACCGCGGTGCGGAAGACCTCCGGCGGCGCAAAGACGAGCGTCCCGGCGGGAGCGTCCGCCTTCTCCTCACCGACGGCGAACTCCGCGCGTCCGCGCACGACGACGTACAGCTCCTCGCTGCCGCTGTCCTCCTCGTGCGGCGGGATCAGCTGTTCGCCCGCGGCGGCCTTCCAGGCGTTGACGCCTGCGGCACCGAAGCCGAGCGCGTGCCGCAGCGGAATGAGCGAGCTGCCGCGATGCGACGCGGTCTCGAGCTCGTCGAGCGAGAGGATCGTGTACCCGTCGCTCACTCGCTCGCTTCACGCAGGGCATCGAGCACGACCGGATCGATCGCGCCGTCGCCGTCCACCCGCTCCTCGAGGTTCTCGACGCCGGCCCAGGCGTCGAGCGAGTCGTAGCCGAGGCGGTCCAGGCGCTCGTCGACCTCGACGCGCAGCGCGCCCTCGAGCGGGAGCCAGTCCTCGCGCGGGGTGAGTCCGAACAGACGCTGATGAAGCTCGAAGATACGGTGCAGCTCCTGGACCGGCCGCGGATGGTCGTCGACGCGAAGATCCACGAGCACGTCTGAGAGGGCCGCATAGCCTCCGTCCTTCTGCACGACGAGGAGAGAGGCCGACTGCTGGCCGCGGCGGTCGCCTCCAGCAGCCTGTGCCGCGGCGAGGCACTCGATCAGCCGTTGCGCGAGCGGTCGCTGTGCACTCGCCTCGAACGTCGTCGCAAGCGCTGCCACCGTCTCCTCGCCGACGAGGATGTTGCCCTGCGCCGCGTAGCCGTGTCCTGTTCGGTGCCCGGCCCAGTCGTTGCAGCCCGGCCCGGTCCAGCTCGCGCTGGCTCCCTTGCCGTCGACGACTCCGAGCTGCCGCTCGTCGCGTCCCTCGTCTTCGGACGTTAGGCGCTCCACGGCCTCGCTCGCGCTCAAGCCCTCTCGCAGGAGCGCCAGGCCCTTCGGGCCGTAGCTCGGGTTCGCGTACGCCTGCGTCGCAATCGCCCCTACTTCCGGCTCGGCCCACGGGACGACGGAGCCGACGGCGAGGAACTTCGACTGGACGGCGACGCCCCACTGTCTCGCCTCGAGGTCGCACGCGGCGATCGAGTACGTCGCGACGACGGGGTCAGCCATACGTCAGCGTGGTGAGGTCGAGCTCGAGGAGGTCGCGCCGCTCCTCGGGCACGAGCACGGCGGCCACCTCGGGCCGGGCGAGCGCCGCGCGCACCTCCTCGGGCGACGCGGCGCGCACCACCACGGGACGGCCTGCCTCGAACGCTTCGGCGATCGACTGCAGGTCGCCGACGCCGTCGACCACGAGCGCTTCCTGGGCCGGAACGGCCGGGTCGCCCTCGACCGCAAGCTCCGGCACGCGTCGGCCGCTTCCGCCCCACCACCGCTCTCTCATAGCGTGAGCGACTCGCCCGGCTCCAGCTCGTCCACCTGGACATCGGGTGCGAGCTCGCGCAGCTCGGCAGGCGTTCCCGTGAGCGGCGGGAAGGTGCCGTAGTGACAGGGGACGCACCGCTTCGTCCCGAGAAACTCGAGCGCGAGGGCCGCCTCCCGGGGGTCCATTGTGTAGTGGCCGCCGATCGGGAGAATCGCGACGTCCGGCTCGTAGAGCCTGCGGATGATCTGCATGTCGCCGAAGACGCACGTGTCGCCGGCGAAGTAGAGCTTCGGCCCGTTCTCGATCGCGGCCACGATGCCCACCGGCTCGCCCATGTACTCGAGATCGTCGTTCGAGCTCGAGTGGTGCGCGTTGGTGAGCGTGAACTTGACGCCGACGGCCTCGACCGTGCCGCCCTTGTTCGGGTCGAGGACGTTCTCCACACCCTGCTTGCCCTGCAGCCAGTCGGCCAACTCGACCGGGGCGATGACGGTGCAGCCGTGCTTCTTCGCCAGCTCGACGGTGTCGCCGAGGTGGTCGCCGTGGGCGTGGGTGAGCGCGATCACGTCGATCCGCTCGGGCTCCAGCTCGGACTCGGGACACTTCGGATTCCCGTTCAGGAAGGGATCGACGTAGATCCGCTTCCCGCCCGGCGTGTCGAACCGGAAGGTCGCGTGGCCGAGCCAGGTCAGGGTCGTTTCGGGCATGCGTGAGCTCCTTGGAGTGGGACGCCGCGAGCCTACTCAGGAAGGACCGTCCGATGCGGCCGTGAACCTTTGGACGTGGGTTCGCGGCTCCTGCCCCTGGTGCTCGCGACGGCCGCGCTCGCGGCCGGGATCGCAGGTCTCGGCGGGCTCGCGCTCTGGATCGGCCTCCTGACGGTGCCGGCGGCGGCCGCCGCGGCCTTCGTCGCGATCAGCGACACTCTTGAGGGACGGCCCGCGCTGCTCCGTGCCGTGACGGGCAGTCTTGCGCTCCTGCTCGTCGTCCTGGCCTCGGCGGCGCGGCAGAACGCCCCCGTGGGGGCGGGCGCCTCCCCGCTCGCGATGTCGGCGCTCGTGCTCGCGCTGCTGGCGTACGGGATCCCGATCGTCGTCTGGATGCTCGAGCCGATGCGCGTCCCGCGACGGACACGTCCGCAGCGTCGCCTGCGCCCGGCCGAGGTCGACGAGCTCCTTTCCCGCGCCGCCTGATCACAGGACGGCGGCGTCCCGCCGGAGGCCGGCGGGACGCCTGCGAGCGTGCTCCTAGCGGCGGGCCAGGCGGAACGCCACGACCTTGCTCGACGAGACTCCGCCGCTCGTCGGCTCGCCCTGCTTCCAGGTGCGCACGAAGATCGTCAGCAACCGTTGTTGCCGGCTGACGGGGAATCCGGCTCGCCGTCCCTCCGTCAGGACGACGGAGCCGTCGGCGCCCGTCGCGGCTTGCCCCACCGCGAACTGGTTGTACGGCACCGCCGTGGCGAAGACGGACGCGCCCTGCACCGGGCGGCCGTTGCAGGCAGTGACCTTGACGTGAAGGTGGATCGCTGCCGTCGAGCGCCTCACTTGCGGCTTGACCGAGGCGGTGGAGATGACGAGCCGCGCCGGCGGTGTGAGCGAGGCGATCGGGATCGCGCCGGCTCCGGGCGGACAGCCGGCCGGCGGCACGACCATCGTCTGTGCGGACGACGCGGTGGTCGATCCGCTCCCGTTGCGCGCCGTCACCGAGACGCGGAGTGTGTGACCGACGTCGGAGTAGGTGACGGTGTAGATCTTCGTCGTGGCGCCCGAGATCGCGAGGCAGGCATTTCCGGCTGCATCGCACCGGAGCCACTGGAAATGGAACGAGGTCGGACTGTTCTTCCAGGTTCCGCGTGTCGCCACCAGCGTGATCCCGACCTCGGCCACCCCGGAGATGGTCGGCGGCGTCTTCGGTGACGGGCGTGCGTTGCTCTCGGCGGCGCGGCCGGAGCCCGGCTGCCCCAGAACCGCTCCGAGAAGTAGGCCCGCTGCAACAGCCAGCAGGAATCCGAGCCTGGTTCGCGTCAGGTGCGCTCGTAGCATGGCCGGCTCCTTGGGTCGTGAGAATGAGCCGTCGTCTTACCCGGCCACGGGCGGTGCGTGGCCCGGCGGCCGCCAGAGCTTGCAGATTCTTTGCGGAGCCCTTTCAGAGAGGCAACGCGGAGGTCGCGTCCCGCGCGAGATCGATCAGCGGCTGAACGGCGAAGAGCGAGCCGACCGAGACGACGAGCGCGGCGCCCACCGCCAGGTGCAGGAGTGTCTCCTTCGCCGGAGCACCGCCGGTCACCGCCGGTCGCAGTCCCAGCTCCTCGGACGGTCGCATGTACATCGCGCGCACGATCGCGAGGTAGTAGTAGAGGCTGACGAGCGTTGCCAGCACGCCGACGATCACGAGCCAGACCCAGCCGTGCTGATACGCGGCCGCGAAGACGTAGAACTTCCCCACAAAGCCGCCGCCGAGCGGCAGGCCGGCGAAGCCGAACACGAAGAACCACATGGCGACGCCGAGGAAGGGCCGCTCCCAGCCGAAGCCGGCAAGGTTGTCGAGCGTCACCGGCACCCCGAGCTCCCGCTCGCGCGCGGCGACGATCGCGAACGAGCCGAACGCGGCAGCCGAGTAGGGGACGAGGTAGTACATGAGCGCGCGCCCGCCGAGCGCGCTGCCGGCGCTGAGCCCGATGAGCATGAAACCCGCCTGCGCGACCGCGGAGTAGGCGAGGATCCGCTTCACGTTCCTCTGCACGAGGGCGGCGAAGTTGCCGATCGCCAGCGAGATCGTCGCGATGATCGCGAACGCCCAGCCCCAGAGGTGCTGGTTCTGCGGGAAGGCGGTCGTCATCACGCGGAACGTGAGGAGAAGCGCCGCGACCTTGGTCGCCGATCCCATCCAGGCGGTCACCGTGGTCGGGGCGCCCTCGTAGACGTCCGGCGTCCACATGTGGAACGGCGCAGCCGACATCTTGAAGCCGAGCCCCGCGACCATCAACGCGATCCCGGTGACCACGAACGTGTCGCCGGTGAGCCCTTGCGACGCGATCGCGGAGGCGATGCTGTCGAACGAGATCTTCCCCGTCGCGCCGTAGACGAGCGCCGAGCCGAAGAGGAGCGCGCCGGCGCCGAACGAGCCGACGATGAGGTACTTCAGCCCCGCCTCGAGCGAGCCCTCGAGCTCGTAGTCGATCGCGCACATCACGTACAGCGCGATCGAGAACCACTCGAGCGACAGGAACAGCACCATGAGGTTCGCCGCGCCGACGAAGAACGCCATCCCGGCGCCCGAAGCGAGCAGGAGCGCGAAGAACTCCGTCACGTGGTCGTCACGCCGCTCGGGGTCGGCGTCGCGGCCCCAGCCTGGCACGTGCTCGAAGGCGAGGAGCGTCGTGGCGAGTCCGATGCAGCAGAGGATGACCTGGCCGAGCGCGCTCCAGCGGTCGCGATAGAAGGCGTCGGCGGCGATCGTGTGCCCGTCCGCGCTGTCCACGTAGAGCCAGA
>JBKPLL010000034.1:0-7902 GCA_046731605.1 Actinomycetota bacterium
GTACGAAGAGGCTGCCTGCGGTGAACAGCCTGTAGTCGCCGTTGGGCATGTAGCCGATGACGCCGCCCATCTGGAGTCGGACGATGAGCCACTCCCGGGCGCTGTCGAGCCCGACCGCGCCCGACGCCGTGACGAGGATCAGGACGAAGTGGGCCACGCCGTTCACCGCGCAGGCCGCGAAGAAAAGCCGCCGGAACCAGGCGCCGTCGCCTGCCCGCAGGAGGGTCACGATCACGAGCACAAAGGCGAAGAAGAAGAAGCCGTTGCCGTCGGAAACGGCGTTGTGCCGGCCGTTGCCGCCGAGGAGGCCGAGAGGGATCCAAATCGCCGGGATGAGGATCGCGATGGCGATCGCGTGTGCGCCGTAACGCCCGAGCAGAGGGCCGCGCCCCCGGCGCCAGTCGACGATGGTCAGCCACAGGGCCCGCGCAGTTACCACGGCGTCGATGAAGATGCGGCCCGTCAGGCCGCCCCCGTAATCGATCTCCCGCCCTCCGGCGCCGCCGAGGACAAGCTCGAAGATCGCGACCGCCACGCTCGCGCGAAAGTCGACGAACGACAGGACCACGAACGCGACGGCGAAGAGCACCCGCAAGGCGTCCGTCGCCGGACCCGAGTCCACACCTGCGGCTTTCAGCACCGTGAGGGTGACGACGCAGCCGATCGTCAGCGCCAGCACGGCATAGCGCGAAGCCGCTCGCGAGTGGCTCTCGCGACCCTCGCGGACGGAACCATGCTCGACGGCATAGCCGCTGGAAGTGCTCGGCACGCGCTCCTGTATAGCGCGGATCCCGCTCATTCCGCGGTCGTCTGCGGCGGGGCGGTGAGCTTGAAGCGGCGCGTGAGCCTCCGCCGGAAGCCGCTGAACGGCGAGAGCGTCGCAGGGCCCCCGGGAAGACGCGGGAACCGTTCGGGTCTAGCTCGTAGGCCGGCACCGAGGCCGGACAGGAACGCAGCCGTGCTCGAGAGATCGCGATCGACGACTGCCTTTCCCGCCGCCATGACCAATTCGCCCGCGGTGGCCCAGAAGAAGAGATGCGGCCGGGTGTGGAGGCGGTACTTCCCGACGATGTAGCCCCGGCCCCAGGCTGTGAGCCGATTCTTCGCCCGCGAGCCCTCGCCCAGCGTCCCCGAGTGCGCGTGAATCGCCACGGCGGTCGGCGCCAGCCGGCAGCGCCAGCCTCGCGCCGAGCAGCGGATCGCGAGGTCGACATCTTCCAGATAGGCGAAGAACGCCGGGTCGAAGCCGCCGACCTCGAGGAACGCGGCGCGATCGAAGGCCGCGGCCCCACCGCACGGGGCGAGCGGGTCGAAGACGTCGCCCGTGAGCACTTCGACGGGCTCGCCGTACAAGTAGTTGAAACCGTGGAGTGTCCGGTCGACGACGATGCCGGCGGTGTCGATTCGTGTCTCGTTGTCGCGGCGAACGAGAATCGGCGCAGCCATCACCACTCCCTGCTCGGGATCGAGCGCCGCGACCAAGCGGGCGAGGAAGGTGGGGGTGCAGACGATGTCGTTGTTGAGCAGGACCACCGTCGGCGCGTTCGACGCGCTGACGCCGGCATTCGCCGCCTTGCCGAAGCCGCGGTTCTCCGGCAAGGAGAGCAGGCGAACCTGCGGCCATTGCCGCGCCACGAGCTTGCCCGTCCCGTCCGTCGACGCGTTGTCGACGATGATCACCTCGTGCGGGAGGGTCTGCTGGAGTAGCGACGGGAGCAGGTTCTCGAGATGGCGCCGGCCCTGGTACGTCGGCACGATCACGGACACGGGCGGAGTGGCTGGCGCGGCCACCAGGCTCAGGGGCTACTCAGGAGCGATGCGAGCGGCGCCAGAGGCGCATTCCGCTTCCGGTGAGAATCACGAAAGCCGTGCCCGCCAGCACGATGAGAAGCAGTGTGGGTCCCGACCCGAGGCTGAAGGCAGATCCCAGTGCGCTCGGCGAAGTGCCCGAGCTGCTCGTCTCGGGTGTGGCGAGATGCCGCTGGATGCCGTAGCCCTTCATCAGGGAGGCCAGAACGCGCCGGTCCTTCCCGGCTTGCTTCAGTGCGTGAGCCGCCGGGCTCGAAATCGGCGCGGTCGTCGACCCGGAGTGCGCTCCCCCGCTCGGCGCTCCCCCGCTCGGCGCTCCACCGCCGCCGTTCGGCACGCACTCGCTGTATACGTGTTCCGCTGAAGGGCCTCCACCGCAGTCGGCGAGCGCGCCCGAGGGCGCGACAAGAAACGCACCTACCACGAAGGCGGGCACGAGAAGCCGGTTCAGCCCCCCGAACACGGTCGTTACTGTAGCGGCCCTTGGCTCGAATCACCGTAAAGGGGGGGCAAAGTGTGCTCCTGCGCGACGTTGCGGTGGGGATCGCGGTCGCGGCAACCGTTTTTGCGCTCTTGTATGCGAACGGGGGCTTCACTCCAACGACCCGGGCGTATGCAGGCATCGCCGCCTGGTGGCTGCTGGGCGTGGGTGCAGCGTTCGGGATCGCCTCGGCACGGTCGGGCGTCGACCGCCTCGCGCTCGCTGCGGTTGGCCTGCTCGCGGCGTTCGACATCTGGATCCTGATCTCGATTCGCTGGGCTGCCGGTGCCGAGCGCGCCTTCGCGCAGTTCGATCAGGTCGGGCTCTACGTCGCGGTGCTCGCCATCGCGATCGTGTTGGGGCGGCTCGTGTCCGCCCCGGTGCTCGTCGGCGCGGTGGCCGCGGCTCTCAGCGTTCTTGCAGGCGTTGCGCTCGTAAGCCGCTTCTTTCCGAGCACGTTCGGGCTCCAGCCCGGCTCGACGATCCTGGCGCCCCTCAGGAACCGGCTCAGCTTCCCGCTCGGGTACTGGAACGGGCTCGGGATCGCAGTGGCACTTGCGTATCCGCTGCTGCTCTCGATCATGGTCTCGCGGCGGTCGCGGGTTGCGAGCGCCCTGGCGGCGCTCCCGCTGCCGCTTCTCGCCGCGATCATGTACCTCACGTCGTCGCGCGGCGCCTTTGTCGCGGCCGGCGTCGGAGTCCTGATCCTCGTCGTGCTGACCCCGAGACGGTGGCCGGCCGTCGCGGCGCTGGGCGTCGCCGCCGCAGCGGGAGCCGTGGCAGTTGCCGTTCTCGTTCCGAAGAAAGCCCTCGTGAACGGTGACGTGGACTCGGCGCTCGGAGTGCAGCAGGGCCATCACGCGGCACTCTGGATCGGGGTCGCGTGTGTCGTGACGGCGTTGGTCTGGGCCGGGCTGCTGGAGGCCGGCAAGAGGCTGCCCACGCCGTCGCGGCGTGTGGGGCAGCTGACTGTCGCAGTGCTCGTCGTGCTCGCCGTCGTGGCCATCGTTTTGGCGCACCCGATCGCGAAATTCGACGAGTTCAAGAACCCGAGTGCCGCTACGGCCACGCACGGGACCACGACGACGAACCACCTGTTGAACAGCTCGGGCAGCGGTCGCTGGCAGTTCTGGGGCGCCGCGATCTCCCAGTTTCGGGCCCATCCGCTGAACGGCGGCGGCGCCGGATCCTGGCAGGCTTGGTGGCTCGAGCACGGCTCGCTGCCTGTGCCGAGCGAGTTCGCGCACTCGCTCTATCTCGAGGCGCTCGCCGAGCTGGGGATCATCGGCCTGCTGCTCATCGCCGGGGCGGTCATCGTCGCCGCCGTGGGGGCGGTCCGATCCGCGCTCGTGCTCCAGAGCGGCGAGATAGCCGCGGCCGCTGCCTGCGGAATCGCGTTCTTCGTCGCGGCAGCGTACGACTGGGTCTGGCAGCTGTCGGGCATCGCGGTCGTCGCTGTCGGGATGCTCGGCGTCGCCCTCGGGGCCCTCCCCGCTGCGCCGCGGGCGACCGCGTGGGGAGGCTCCGGCGTGGTGCGACCCGCCCTTGCGCTCGTGGCCGTGGCGGCGATCATCCCCCAGTACGTCGTCCTGGCCGCCGGCAACCACCTGAGCAACAGCCACGCCGCCTACAGGGCAGGGGAGGGGACCAGAGCCCGGTCGGAGGCGCTCGCCGCCAAGGCGATCGAACCCTGGGCGGCCAGCCCGTATCTCCAGCTCGGGTTCGTCGCCGAGGCCCAGAACCGGTACGGCGAGGCTGTGCACTGGGCGAACGAGGCGGTCCGGCGCTCGAGGAACGACTGGACTCTCTGGGCCGCGAAGGCCGCCTTCGAGACCGCGAACGGAAACGTCCCGGCCGCCAAGCGCGCACTCGCCGAGGCGCGCCGTCTCAACCCGCATTCGGGCGTCCTCGCTTCGGCGAAGCCAGCGGGCGGATGAGTAGCGGTTCGCGCATCGGGTAGCTACCGTGTCTTCGCTTACGCGCGCGCCAGTTGTCGCCGTCCAGTGAGGAGGCCGCGGTTTGAGTGAGCTCGAGATCGCCGCTGGTGCTTTCGATGGCCTCTCCGACGAGGTCGCTGTTGCCGAGCGTGACTCTGCGCGTGACCACGCGGAACCGCTCCTGCGGCGGATGCTCGCGCTGGCAGACATCCTGGCCGTCTCCGCAGCGGCCGTCCTGGTGGGGCTCTGGGGGAGCGGGCCGACCGCCGCGCTGCTGCTCGTTCTCTCGGCGCCGGTCTGGATCGTCACTGCAAAGCTCGCCGGCCTCTACGACCGTGATCATCGGACGCTCCGCCACCTGACGGTCGACGAGCTGCCGTGGCTCATGGTGTGGACGCTCAGCAGCACCGCGCTTCTGACGCTGCTGCTCGCCCCATTTCCGTCCCTCGACCCGAGCTCGAGCGACCGGTTGCTGGTCTGGGGCACGGTGCTCGGCCTCGGGTTCATGTTCCGCGCGGCGCTGCGCGGCCTCTGGCGCAGGATCACGCCGCCGCAGCGGATGCTCATCGTCGGGGAGGGGCCGCTTGCTCAGGCAGTGGTGCGGAAGCTCGAGCTCTTCCCGGACATTCACGCCGAGATCCGAAGCCGGATCCCGAGCTGTGCGGAGCTACACGCACGGTTCCGTGAGGTCATCGGCGGCGTCGATCGAGTCGTGATCGCGTGCAGCGAGCTGAGCGAGGGGCTCCTCGAGGAGCTGCTGCCCGTCTGTCGGACGAGCCGCGTCAAGCTCACGATCGTCCCGCCCACGCGCGGCATGTTCGGGACGGCCACGCATCTGACGCACATCGCCGACCTGCCACTGCTCGACTACAACACCTGGGACATCTCGCGCACCACGGTCGCGCTCAAGCGGGTCTTCGACCTGGTCGTCGCCGCGATCGTCCTTACGATCACGCTTCCGCTCTTCGTCCTCTCAGGGCTCGCGATCCTGCTCGGTTCCGGACGGCCGATCTTCTTCCGTCAGACCCGCGCCGGCCAGCAAGGGAGGCCGTTCCAGATGCTCAAGTTCCGCAGCATGGTGCACGACGCCGAGGCGAGGCTCCCGGAGCTGATCCGCTTCGACGAGCTCGCCGACCCGATGTTCAAGCTCAAGACCGACCCGCGTGTGACCCGGGTCGGGCGAGTGCTGCGCCGGACGAGCATCGACGAGCTCCCCCAGCTGATCAACGTCCTGCGCGGTGAGATGTCGATCGTCGGACCGCGGCCCGAGCAGCTCGACCTGGTCGAGCGCTATGCGCCGGAGCACCAGTTTCGGTTGCAGGTCAAGCCCGGGATCACCGGGCCCATGCAGGTCTACGGTCGCGGCGAGCTGACGTTCGACGAACGTCTCGCGGTGGAGCGCGAGTACGTCGAGAACCTGTCGCTGGCCCGCGACATTCGGATCGTTCTCATGACGCTGCCCGCAGTGTTCGGCCGGCGCGGCGCGTTCTAGTCTCGAGAGGCAGCGCGTCCGGCGGCCAGAGCGAAGTCGGCCGAACCGTCGGCTAGCATGCCGCCCGGTGCTGCGGAGGGTCTCTGAGGGTAAAGCAGTTCGCGGCGGCGTCTGGCGGTCGAATCTGGGTCTGTTGACAGGCGCGATCGCCTGCGCAGTGGCCGTGCTCCTCGCCGCGACCGCAGCGGCGGCCCAGACGCGCATTCCGCATGTCGTCACTCGTGGGACAGCGCCCCTTCGTACGGCGCTCGTCGATCCCGTGTTCTCGGGACCCGGTCAAGCGCAGGCTTTCGCGATGACCCGTTCGGCGGGCGCGACGTACGTCGTCATCCGAGCACCGTGGCGGTCGATCGCGCCGGGCACGCTGCCGAGTGACTTCGTGGCCACCGACCCGACGTCCGCCGGCTACTTGTGGGGTGGTCTCGACGCGACCGTCCGATCCGCCGAAGAGGCCGGCCTGACGCCGATCCTCCAGATCGACACCACACCCAGCTGGGCGTACGACAACCAGCCGGACGGCGTCAACGCGGGAACGCCGAACGTCGCCGACCTCGGCGACTTCGCGACGGCCCTCGCGACGCACTACGACGGGCTCGATCCGAACCTGCCCGCCGAGCACGTCTTCCAGGTTGCGAACGAGCCGAACGTGAGCCTCTATCTGAACCCCGTCAAGGCGAGTGTGTACCGGGACATGGTCAACTCGGTTGCGGCAGCTGTGCACGGTGTCGACCCGACGAACCTCGTCGTGGCCGGGGGCCTGGATCCTTTCGGGCACCCGAAGAGCAAGAAGCAGCACTGGTATTCGGTCGCGCCCCTCGCCTTCATGCGCTCCCTGCTCTGCCTTTCCAAGGGCGCCCACCCCCACGCGACCTGCCACGACCCGGTGCACTTCGACGCGTGGTCGCACCATCCGTACACGTTTGGCGGGCCCTTCGGAAAGGCGAAGCTCCCGGATGACGTCGAGCTCGGCGACATGCCGAAGATGCGCGCGCTCCTGAAGGCCGGCGTGCGGCTGCATCACATCGTCTCGGCGAGTCCGGTTCAGTTCTGGGTGACCGAGTTCGGCTGGGACACGAATCCGCCGCGGAAGCATGCGGCGTCGCTGAGTCTCGCCAGCCGGTGGACAGCGGAGTCGCTGCACCAGATGTGGCTTTCGGGAGTCTCTTTGGTGACGTGGTTCCTGATCGTGGACTATCCGAGCCCGAGCCCGTACCAGAGCGGGCTCTACTTCCATGCGGCCTCGATCGAGAGTGCCCGGGCCAAACCCGTGCTCACCGCCTTCCGCTCCCCCTTCGTCGCGTATCTCGGCAAAAAGCACACCGTCAGTGTGTGGGGCAGGGACGCGACGAGCGACAAAGAGACCGTCACTATTCAGCGCCGGCACGGAAAGAGCGGAGCCTGGCGGCAGGTCGCGGTCATCACCTCGAACGCGAATGGGATCTTCCGGGGGACGCTGAAGCTGAAGGCGACGAAGAAGGACTGGCTCCGGGCGAGCGCTACGGGGTCGGGCAACTCGCTCGCGTTCTCGCTCACGCGCCCCCACAATCCGCACATCGGCCCCTGGGGCAACTGATCCTCCGTCTGCACCTCTCGTCCGGCCGTTGGGTGTAAGGAGTCGGAAAATCTCCGCACGGTCCGCGAGGGTTGGCGGATAGCGTGCCCGCCGTGGGGGACAGCGCACGGAACCTGGCGGCCGTGATCGCCATCTTCCTGCTCGTTGGGGTATCGACGTCCGCCGCCGGGCGCCAGCGGACGTACTCGACTCCCGCCACGGCGCCTCTCGCAACGGCGATCGAGGATCCGGCGCTCTTCGGCGGGAGCGAGACGGCGGGCGCATTCGCGCGGACGCGAGCGGCCGGAGCAACCTACGTCCGTCTCATCGTTCTCTGGCGCGCCATCGCACCGGCCACTCCGCCGGCCGGCTTCGTTGCGACAGATCCGACGTCGCCGGGGTACTCGTGGGGAAGCGTCGACGCGGTCGTCGACGCAGCCGAGGCCGCGGGTCTCACCCCGATCCTCGACATCGTGCTGCCGCCCGCCTGGGCGTATGATCGGCCGCCGAGCGGCGTCAACGGCGGGTCACCGAACGTCGCCGATCTGGGCGACTTCGCGACAGCTCTCGCAACCCATTACGACGGGCTCACACCGGGGGCGCCGGCAGCGCACGTCTTCCAGGTCTGGAA
>JBKPLL010000035.1:0-30439 GCA_046731605.1 Actinomycetota bacterium
CCGTGCTGGTCGGCAACGGCCCCGGCGACCCCGCCGTCCTCGAAGCCCAGATCGAGACCGTGCGTGCGCTGCTCGGCCGCGTACCGCTGTTCGGCATCTGCCTCGGCCACCAGCTCATCGCGCGCGCGACCGGCCACGACACCTACAAGCTCCCGTTCGGCCATCGCGGCGCGAACCATCCGGTGCACGAGCGGCTGACGGGCCGGGTGCTCGTGACGAGCCAGAACCACGGCTTCGCGGTCGCGGCGAGCGAGGCAGCCGAGGTCTCGCACGTCTCCCTCTACGACGGCACGGTGGAGGGCCTCGACCTGCCGGACCTCCGCGCCCGATCGCTCCAGTTCCATCCCGAGGCGGGGCCGGGGCCGCACGACGCCTGGCCGCTGCTCGAGGCCTGGGTCGAGGAGGTGGCGTCGTGACGCGCCGTCCGCCACAGCCCGGCCCCTGGCGGCTGCAAACCGGCGCATTGCGGCGTCATCGGTCGCATCCGTACGCGCCGCGTACGAATGCTCCTTGCGCCCTTGCGCTGCTTGGCTTTCGCGCGCCAGGGACTCGGCCTGCGACGAACGGAGCGTCACATGCCTAGGCGGACCGACATCGAGTCGATCTGCATCGTCGGCTCGGGGCCGATCGTGATCGGACAGGCGGCCGAGTTCGACTACGCCGGCTGCCAGGCCCTGAAGGTGCTGCGGGAGGACGGGTTCCGCACGATCGTCGTCAACTCGAACCCGGCGACGATCATGACCGACCCCGGTTTCGCCGACCGCACGTACCTCGAGCCGCTCGACGTCGACTCGGTGGCCGAGGTGCTTCGCCTCGAACGGCCCGACGCGCTGCTACCGACCATGGGCGGCCAGACCGCGCTCAACCTCGCGCGCGAGCTCGCCAGCGCCGGCGTGCTCGACGAGCTCGGGATCGAGCTCATCGGCGCGCGCCTCGACGCGATCGAGCGCGCCGAGGACCGGCTCAAGTTCAAGGAGGCGGTCGAGTCGTGCGGGCTCAACGTGCCCAACTCGGCGATCGTCACCTCCCTCGACGAGCTCGAGGGCCTGATGGTTCCCGCAGTCGTGCGGCCCGCGTTCACGCTCGGCGGCCACGGCGGCGGCTTCGCCTACACGGAGGAGGAGCTGTACCGGCAGGTCGAGCGCGGCCTCTCGGAGTCTCCGATCGGCCAGGTGCTCGTCGAGGAGTCGGTGCGTGGCTGGGACGAGTTCGAGCTCGAGGTGGTGCGCGACCGGATCGACAACGTCGTCATCGTCTGCTCGATCGAGAACCTCGACCCGATGGGCGTCCACACCGGCGACTCGGTCACGGTCGCGCCGCAGATGACGCTGCCCGACGAGGCGTACCAGGAGCTCCGCGACGCCGCCGCGGCCGTCATTCGCGCCGTCGGCGTCGACACGGGCGGCTCGAACATCCAGTTCGCTCGCAGCCGCGAGGCCGGCGAGGTGCGCGTGATCGAGATGAACCCACGCGTCTCGCGCTCGTCCGCGCTCGCCTCGAAGGCCACGGGCTACCCGATCGCGAAGGTCGCCGCGCGGCTCGCCGTCGGCTACACCCTCGACGAGATCCCGAACGACCTGACGGGGACGACTCCCGCGAGCTTCGAGCCGACGCTCGACTACGTCGTCGTCAAGTTTCCCCGCTTCGCGTTCGAGAAGTTCCCGGGCGCCGATCGGACGCTCGGCACGCAGATGAAGTCGGTGGGCGAGACGATGGGCATCGGCCGGACCTTCGCGGAGGCGTTCCTCAAGGCGTACCGCTCGCGCGAGCTCGACGCGGGCGCCGCGACGCCGTGGCACGCGCTCGAGGAGGTGCCCGACGACGTCCACCCGTTCTTCCAGCGGGAGCTCGACGGGATCCGCGACGCCCTCGCCGGGTTCGCGGACGTCGAGTCGCTGACGGCCGACGGCTGGGTGCGCCTGAAGCGCGTGGGACTGTCCGACGCGGACATCGCTGCCGCCGCCGGCACGACCGAGACCGCGGTGCGGCAACGGCGGCGCGAGTGCGGCGTCCGACCGGCGTATCGCCGCGTCGACTCGTGCGCGGGCGAGGTCGAGGCAGCTTCGAACTACTTCTACTCGACCTGGGGCGAGGTCGACGAGGCCGCGCCGACGGGCGACCGGCCGCGCGTGGTCATCCTCGGCTCCGGCCCGAACCGGATCGGGCAGGGGATCGAGTTCGATTACTGCTGCGTCCACGCCGTCACCACCTACCGCGAGCTCGGTTACGAGGCGGTGATGGTGAACTGCAATCCCGAGACCGTCTCGACCGACTACGACACGTCCGACCGGCTCTACTTCGAGCCGCTCGACGCCGAGTCGGTGCTCGCCATCTGCGAGCGGGAGAAGCCGGACGGCGTCGTGATCCAGTTCGGCGGCCAGACGCCGCTCAAGCTCGCGCGCGCGATCGAGGACGCCGGTTACCGGATCCTCGGCACGCCGTTCGACGCCGTCGACCTCGCGGAGGACCGCGAGCGCTTCGCGGGGTTGCTGCGCGCGCACGGGCTCCGGTCGCCGGAGTGGGGGATCGCCGGCTCGCCGGACGAGGCCGTCGAGATCGCCGAGCGCATCGGCTACCCGGTGCTCGTTCGGCCCTCGTACGTGCTCGGCGGCCGCGCAATGCGGGTCTGCTACACGCCGGACGAGGTGCGGGACATGCCCCCGTTCGAGCGCATCCTCGTCGACCGCTTCGTCGAGCACGCGGTCGAGGTGGACGTCGACGCGCTCTGCGACGGGGTCGACACCTACGTCGCCGCGGTCATGCAGCACGTCGAGGAGGCCGGCGTCCACTCGGGCGACTCGGCCTGCGTCCTCCCGGCGCCGAGTCTGTCGTTCGCGCAGGCGCAGGAGATCGCCCGCGTCGTGCGGATCCTCGGGCGCGCACTCGGAGCCGTCGGGCTGCTCAACGTCCAGCTCGCGGTGACGGGCGACGGCGAGGTGTACGTGATCGAGGCGAACCCGCGCGCCTCGCGGACGGTGCCCTTCGTCAGCAAGGCGACCGGTGTCGAGCTCGTCAAGGCTGCGTGCCGCCTCGCGGTCGGCGCGACGATCTCGGAGCTCGGCCTCCCACCCGAGCGGCCGCCGCGTCAGTGGAGCGTCAAGGCCGCCGTGCTGCCGTTCGCCCGCTTCCCGGGCAGCGATCCTGTCCTCGGTCCCGAGATGCGCTCGACGGGCGAGGTGATGGCGAGCGCCGCCGACCTCTCGACTGCGCTCGACAAGGCCGAGCGAGCCGCGGGCCGGAGACTGCCCCGCACGGGCTCCGTCTTCATCTCCATCCGCGAGCCCGACCACCAGCAGGCCGTCCCGATCGCTGCCACGCTCGTGGGCCTCGGCTTCGACTTGTATGCGACTGAGGGGACTGCGTCCACGCTCGCGGCCGCCGGCATCGAGGTCGAGCCCGTGCGGAAGCTCAGCGAGGCGCAGGACGGCGAGCCGACCGTCGTCGACCTGATCCGCCGCGGCCGCTGCGACCTCGTGATCAACACGCCGGAGGGCCGCAACGCGCGCTCCGACGGCTACGCGATCCGCGAGGCGGCGCTCGCGAGGCGCGTGCCGTGCATCACGACGCTCTCGGGCGCTGCGGCTGCGGTGCACGCCATCGCGACCGCGCGCGCGGAGCAGGCCATGTCCCTCCAGGAACGGATCGATGCCGAGCTCGGCCTCGCCCAGCAGGCATAGGGTCACCGGCTCCGACCGGGTGGGGCAGTACACGCTGCTGCGGCTCGAGCGGGGCGACGCCGACCCGGGTGTGCCGGGTCAGTTCTTCATGCTCGAGGCTCCCGGACGCCTGCTGCCGCGGCCGTTCTCGCTCTGCCTCGCGCCGCCGGGCGAGCTCGCGTTCCTCGTCGACCCGATCGGGCCGGGGACGGAGGCGCTCAGTCGGCTCCGCGCCGGCGACGAGATCGGCGTGCTCGGGCCGCTCGGGCACGGCTACCGGCTCGACGTCGCGCGACCGCTGCTCGTCGGCGGCGGAATCGGGATCGCGCCGCTCCCGTACCTTGCCGAGCAGCTCGGCGGCTCGCGGCCTGTCGTGCTCGGCTTTCGCAGCTCAGAGCATGCCGCGGCGGCCACGCTCCTCCCGGACGCGGAGGTCGTCGTCGATCCGGTCCTCGTCACGGAGCTGATCGACCCCGGCTTCGACGTCTTTGCCTGCGGCCCCGAGCCGATGCTCCACGCCGTCGCCGCGCTGTGCCCGACGGCGCAGCTCGCCTGGGAGGCGCCGATGGCGTGCGGCCACGGCGCCTGCTACGGCTGCGTCGTCGAGATCGACGGCGCCCTGAAGCGGCTGTGTCTCGAGGGACCGGTGCTCGACGCCGCCCGCGTCCGCGCGCACGCGGAGGCCGTCGCATGAGGATCCTCAACGCCAGCGGCTGCCTCGATGCGCTCGCGGCGCCCGAGGTGGCGCGGCAACTCGACGCCTTCGTGACCAAGACGGTGACCCCGGAGCCGCGTGAAGGGAGCGCCCCGCCGCGCATCGCCGAGACCGCCCACGGGATGTTGAACGCGATCGGCCTCGCCAACCCGGGCCGCGACCGCTTTCTCGCCGAGTATCTGCCGCGCCTGCGCGAGCTCGGCGTCCCGCTCTGGGTCAGCGTCGGCGGCTTCAGTGCCGTGGCGTACGCAGAAACCTGCTCGCACCTGACCGACATCGAAGCCGTCGAGCTCAACCTCTCGTGCCCGAACGTCGACGAGGCCGCCGACTCGGCTGCCGAGATCGTCGCGGCCTGCCGACGGGCGACCGCCCTGCCGCTCTACGCGAAGCTCTCAGCCGCGCACCCCGACGTCGCGGAGGTGGCACGCGCGGTCGCCGCAGCCGGCGCGGACGGGCTCTCGCTCATCAACACGCTTCGTGGCGTCGCGCTCGACAGACAGCTGCGCCCCGCGCTCGCCCGTGGCAGCGGCGGCCTCTCGGGGCCGTCGTTGAAGCCGATCGCTCTCCATGCGGTCAGCGTGTGTCACGTGGCGACGGGCCTGCCGATCGTCGGGATGGGCGGGATCCAGACCGGCCGCGACGCCCTCGAGTTCCTGGTTTGCGGCGCACGCGACGTCGCCCTCGGCACCGTCCTCTTCGCCGATCCCGGCGCCCCGACACGGGTTCGGGCCGAGCTCGCCGCCGCGTGCGCGGACGCCGGCGTTGCCAATCCCGGAGACGGTAAGGGCCTGGCAAAAAGCCCGGAAACCGAGCGAAAAGTCCACGCTTGAAGCTCGCGGGTGCATTGGTAAGATCGGCCGGCCGTGAGTCCGACCAAGACGCAGGCGCATGCTCCGCTTCGTTCCCTCGATCAGCGGATGGACGCCCTCAAGCGAGCGAACGACGTCCGCGTCAAGCGTGCGAAGCTGAAGAAGGACCTCAAGGACGGCAAGGTCCGGATCGAGCAGATCCTCGGTAACCCGCCCGAGTACGTCTCGACGGCGAAGGTCATCGACATCCTGATGGCGGTACCGAAGTTCGGGCGGGTGAAGGCCGCTCGGTTCCTCAACACGTGCCGGATCAGCCAGTCGAAGACCGTCGGCGGCCTGTCCGATCGGCAGCGCGCCGAGTTGATCGGCCTCTTCAACAGCCGATAGTGGAGGGCGGTCGGATGCCGGCGGTGCTCGTGGTGACGGGCCCGTCGGGCGCCGGCAAGGGCACGCTGATCCGTGAGCTCGTCGAGCGCGTGCCCGGGATCGAGGTGACCGTTTCGGCCACGACACGCGAGCGGCGGCGCGGGGAGGAGGACGGCCGCGAGTACTGGTTCCTCTCCGACGCCGACTTCCACGCGCGTGTCGAGCACGGCGAGTTCCTCGAGCACGTCGCGTTCGTGTCCGGGCATTGCTACGGCACGTTGCGCTCCGAGCTCGCCCGGATCGCGCGGAACGGCCACACGCCGCTGCTCGAACTGGAGACCGAGGGAGCGCTCCGCGTGAAGCACGAGGTTCCGGGGGCCGTCACGATCTTCATCTCGGCCCGGGTGGAGGAACTCGAGAGGCGTCTGCGCGAGCGCGCGACCGAGAGCTCGGGCGAGATCCACGAGCGGATCGAGCTCGCCCGCAAGCAGCTCGATCAGGCCGGCGAGTTCGACCACGTGGTCGAGAACGACGACCTCGAGCGCGCGGTCGCCGAGCTGACCGACCTCGTCCGCAGCGTCCTCGGCCCCGCAGCTACCATGCCGCGGCGATGATCGAACCCCGTGTCGACGACCTGCTGGAGAACGTGGACTCGCGCTACGCGCTCGTGATCGTGGCGGCGAAGCGCGCCCGGCAGATCAACAACTACCACCACCAGCTTGGCGAAGGCACCTTCGGCGACAACCTGCCGCCCCTCGTCGAGAGCCGCTCCAAGAACTACCTCACCATGGCTCTCGAGGAGGTCAGCGACGGGATGCTGAAGTACGACTACAGCGCTTAAGCAGGCATCATGCGGGCATGTCCCGCGTCCTCCTGGGGGTGACCGGCGGCATCGCCGCCTACAAGGCATGCGAGCTGTGCCGGTTGCTGGTCAGAGAGGGTCACGAGGTCGTTCCCCTCGTCACGCCGGGCGCCGAGCGCTTCGTCACCGCCGAGACCTTTCGCGCACTTGCACGGCGGCCCCCGGGAGACGACGTCTACCTCCATCTGACGCGCGCCGACCTGCTCGTCGTCGCGCCGTGCACGGCCAACACGGTCGCCAAGCTCGCGCAAGGGCTCGCCGACAACGTTCTCACCGAGGCGGCGCTCGCACACCGCGGGCCGGTGCTCGTCGCACCCGCGATGAACCCCCGTATGTGGTCGCATCCCGCGACCCGCGCGAACGCCGAGACATTACGCACGCGGGGCGTCGTCCTCGTCGGGCCGGACGAGGGCGAGACAGCGGAAGGAGAGCTCGGAGTGGGGCGGATGGCCGAGCCGGACGAGATCCTCCGCGCGGCGCTCGAGCTCCTGCCCCCAGGTAACACAGTGCTACAAGGAAGGACAGTGCTCATCTCGGCGGGTGGGACGCGCGAGCCGCTCGACGCGGTGCGCTACGTCGGCAACCGCTCGTCGGGAAGGATGGGCGTCGCGCTCGCGACCGAGGCGCGGCGACGCGGCGCCGAGGTGACGCTGCTCGCGGCGAACCTCGCGGTGCCGCCGCCGGCCGGAGTCGAGGTGGTGGAGACGCCGACCGCCGGCGATCTCGAGCGCGAGGCGCTCGCCCGCGCTGGGGCGGCCGACGTGATCGTCATGGCCGCGGCCGTGGCCGACTACCGGCCCGGCGAGGCGCTCGCCGCGAAGCGCCCGAAGGGTACGGCGACCTGGATGCTCGAGCTCGAGCCGACGACCGACGTTCTCTCGGCGATCGGCGAACGCCGTCGCGAGAACCAGCTCCTCGTCGGCTTCGCCGCCGAGACCGGGGAGGCCGGCTTCGAGCGCGCACGCGAGAAGCTCGCGCGCAAGGGTGCCGACCTCTTCGTCCTCAACGACGTCTCGCGGCCGGACATCGGCTTCGACGCCACCGACAACGAGGTGACGTTGCTCACGGCATCCGGCGAGCGCCCGGTTGCGAAAGCACCGAAAGAGGAAGTTGCAGCGGCGATCCTCGACGAGGTGGAGGCCCTGATCGGAAGTGGCTGAGCGCGCGGTTGAACCGGTTCAGAACGGGCTGATCCGGACGATCGCCGAGAACCTCGGCCGGGTCGTCCACGCCCCCGACGAGACGCTGCGCCTGATCGTGCTCTGCCTCGTCGCGGAGGGGCACGCGATCATCGAGGACTTCCCGGGAGTGGGCAAGACGATGCTCGCCAAGGCGCTCGCCCGCTCGCTGGACTGCCACTTTTCCCGGCTCCAGTTCACGCCGGACCTCCTGCCGTCGGACGTGACCGGGGTCAACGTCTTCAACCAGCAGCAGAACGAGTTCGAGTTCCGGCCCGGTCCCGTGTTCGCCAACCTCCTCCTCGTGGACGAGGTGAACCGTGCTTCGCCCAAGACGCAGGCTGCGTTGCTCGAATGCATGGAGGAGCGGCAGGTGTCCGTGGACGGCGTCACCTACCCGCTCGAGGCTCCGTTCATGGTCATCGCGACGCAGAACCCGATCGAGTACGAGGGGACGTATCCGCTCCCGGAGGCCCAGCTCGACCGGTTCACGATGCGGGTCTCGCTCGGCTACCCGCCGCTCGCCGAGGAGGCGCGGATGCTCGACGAGCAAACGAGTGAGCCGCCGCTCGAGTCGCTGCCCCCGGTCGCGGGCGCGGCCGACGTCCTGAGGCTCGTGGAAGCCGCGCGCAACGTGTACGTCGAGGAGAGCCTCGGGCGCTACGTCGTCGCGCTGCTGCGGCAGACGCGGGGCGACCAGCGCCTCTACCTCGGCGCGAGCCCGCGCGCCGGGATCGCACTTCTGCGGGTGGCGAAGGCACGCGCGCTCGCCGACGGCCGCGAGTACGTCACGCCCGACGACGTCAAGGCGGTCGGGGTGCCTGTCCTCGCCCATCGCCTGATCCTCGCGCCGGAGGCTCGCTCGGCCGGGCTCGGCCCGGCAGAGCTCGTCACGGACGCGCTCGCGCGTACGCCGGTTCCGGTCTGATGACCGCCCGGGGTCGAGCGGTACTCGGTCTGGGGATTCTCTGCTGGGTCGTCGCGATCGTCTTCGGCTCGCCCACGCTCTACCCGGTCGCGGCGGGGCTCGTCCTCGTGGTGCCGCTCTCCGTCGCGTGGGTGCGGATCACGCTGCGGCAGCCGCAGATCAAGCGGCGCTGGCGGCACGAAGACCTGGTCGAGCGCGAGGACGTCAGGATCCAGCTCGAGCTCGAGCGTGAGCCCGGCGTCCCCCTACCGAACGTCGTCGCCCACGAGCGCATCGGGCGGCTGGGGGAGAAGGTGCTCGAGCTGCGGCCGCACGGCCGGGGCCGGCACTGGGGCTCGTATCACCTTCGCGACGTCCCCCGGGGACGTCACCGCTTCGAGCCGCTTCGGCTGGCGATCTCCGACCCGTTCGGTCTCGCCGAGGCGGACCTGTCGGTGGAGGACGAGCAGGCCCTGGTCGTCTATCCGCGGCTGGCGGAGCTCGAGCGGCTCTTCTTCGACGGTGGCGCCGGTCCCGAACACGGCCGCCAGCTCCTGCTGCGGCGGCCCGTCGGCTTCGACCTCCACAGCGTTCGCGACTACCAGCAGGGCGAGTCGCTCCGGCGCGTCCACTGGCCCTCGACCGCGCGGCGCGGCTCGCTGATGGTGAAGGAGCTGGAGGACGCGCCGCGCGACGAGGTCGCAGTCCTGCTCGACGGAGATCCGGCGGCGGTCGCCGGCTCGCCGCCCGACTCCTCCTTCGACGCCGCCGTCCGCGTCGCCGGCTCCGTCCTCCTCGCGCATGTGCGTCGCGGCCGCCGCTGCACGCTCGTTCTGAACACCGCCGGGCGTGACGTACAGAGCGTCTCGGCGGACGGGCCGGAGTGGCAGCGTGCGCTCGAGCTGCTGGCGGCTGCGGAGCCGGACGCCCGGAGCCCGGCGGCCGCACTGCTGCGGTCGGCCGACGGCCCGGCGGCACGTTCGCTCGAGCTCCTCGTGGTCACGTCCAGGGTGGAGCGATCGCTCGTCGACCGCCTGCTCGAGCGCGCGCTCACCCGCCGGCCCGTGGCGCTCGTCCACGTCGAGGCGGCGAGCTTCGCGGGACGACGAAGTCGCCCGGAACCCGACCTCCTGCGGCTGCAGGCAGCGGGAGTCCCGATCGCCGTCGTGCGGCATGGGGACGATCTGGCCACCGCTCTCCACGGCGCGGGGACGGCTGAGGTGGCACGTGCGTAGCGCGGCACGGACCGCCGCCGTCAGCGCTTTCCCGCTCGTCGTCGTCGCGGTCGCCTGGCTCCGTCTCGAGCAACCGGTCGGATCGCTCTGGCGCGTGCTCGCGCTCCTCGGTCTCGCTCTGGCGGCCGCCTTGCCGTCCCGCCGCGCGTTCCGCGCGGTCGGTGCGGTGGTGGCGACGGTGCTCGCGGCGCAGGTTGCGGTGGGAGTCGATCTCCTGCCCTGGCGCCTCGACCAGCCTCGCTCGGGCTTTGGCCTCGCGCACTCGCTCTCGACCCTCGGGACGCGGTTCGGGAACGGATTCAGCGACTTCTACGGCACGCATCTCCCATTCGACCCGCGGGTGCACGAGGCGATGAACCAGCTCGTGCTCTCGGGCCTGTTCCTCTTCGCACTCGGCGTCACCTTGCTCATTGCTGCGCGGAGGCCGGTGCTGAGCGCCCTCGTGCTCCTGCTCGGGGCGGGCTGGCCGGCGACGCTGCTCGGCCCCTCTCGCGGAGTCGCCATGGGCGCCGGGATCCTCGCCGCGGCGCTCGTCATCCTCGCCGGGCTCGGCTCCCGCCGACTACCGGCGCTCGCGATCCCGGCCGGCGCCGTCGTCGCGGTGGCGGCGGTCGCGGTCGGCTCGGCGACGGCCGCGCGCCATGGGCTCGTGCACTGGCAGTCGTGGAACCTGGCGCATGTCGCGACCGGACCGACCGACGTGGGATTCGTGTGGAACGCGCAGTACGGCGGTCTCAAGTTCTCGGGACACCCCATGACCGTTCTCGAAGTCCAGTCCGCACGTCCGCCCACGTACCTCCGCGCGGCGGTGCTCGACGACTTCCGGGACGACGCCTGGGCGATCGGAACACCTCGCTCGGCCGACTCCCTCGAGCCTGCGGCTGCGCGGCGGCGGAGCAACCAGACGCGCCAGGTCGTGACGGTGGCGGCTCTCGCCGACCCGCATCTCGTCGGCGGCAGCATCCCGATGCAATTCGTGGCCGCCGCCGGCGCGCCGCTCATCAGTCCCCAGCCGGGGTTCGCCGCCCTCAACCAGAACCTCCCGCAGGGCTTCCGCTACACGGTCTGGAGCCACACCGACCGGCCGTCCCCGGCTGCCTTGCGCCGCTCCCCGCCCGAGTACCCTGCGCTACTCGCGGATCAGGGCCTGCTCACCGTGGCCGACGGCCTGAAGGTGCCGCCGTTCGGATCTCCGAGCCGGACCATCGTGCTGCACGGGGTCGCGACACGAGGAACCGACCTCCACGCGTACCGTCCGCTCGAGCGTCTCGCGGAGCGGGTGGCCGGCGGTGCCCGCACGCCGTACGACGCGGTCGAGCAGCTTCAGCAGTGGTTCCTCTCCATCAACTTCCGCTACACGAACCACCCCAAGGTGGTCGCGCCGGCCCTGGTGGGCTTCGTGACCCGGACTCGCGCCGGCTACTGCCAGTATTTCGCGGGCGCGATGGCGCTCATGCTCCGCTACCTGGGCATTCCCGCCCGCGTCGCGGTCGGCTTCGCCGGAGGGGCGTACAACTCGAAGCAGCACGTCTGGAAGATCACCGACCGCGAGGCGCACGCGTGGGTCGAGGTCTGGTTCAAGGGTTACGGGTGGCTGCCGTTCGATCCGACCCCTGCCGCGCTCGGCGCGGCGCCGCGCGACACACAGGCGGGGGTGCCGGCGATCAACGCGAGCGATGCGAGGTTGCCGACGGGCGAGCCGTTCCGGCGCGGTGGCGATGTATCGCCGGTGGAGCAGAAGCTGCGCAAGGCCAACGGCTTCGACTCGGAGCCTCGTCGCCCGCTCGCCGGCCCGGCGCTAGGCGTGGGGAGCGGCGGCGGCGATCGCAGCCGGCCGGTGCTCCTCCTCCTCGCCGCCCTCGCAGCGATCCTGGCAGCCATCGTGCTGGTCAAGGTCGGCTCACGCATGATCCGCAGCGCTCGCCGTGACCCGCGCGGCGTCGCCGCCGCTTGCCGGCAGGAGCTCGCCTCGTTCCTCCTCGACCAGCGCATCGAGGCGCCGCGCAGCGCCACGCTCGGCGAGCTCGGCGAGATCGTGAGGCGGGAGTTCGGGATCGGGGCGGAGGAGTTCGTGGCAGCGGTCACGGCCGCCCGGTTCGGGCCCGCAGAGAGCGCGGCGGCCGCCGCCCTCACGGCGAAGCGCGAGCTGCGAACCCTCCTCGAGCAGGCTCGCCGCGGGCTCACCCGGCGGGAGCGGGCTCGCGGGCTCCTCTCCCTCCGGTCGCTTGCGCGGCCCGTGGCGGTTGACGCAACGGCTTCGGCGGGTAGCGGGAGCGGACAGTGGTGACATGAGCGAGTCGACGTACAGCCTCTTCCAGCGCGGCCGCCGCCACCTGCGGGCGGGCATGGCCGCCCAGGCGACCGTGGCGCTCGAGAAGGCGAAGCGGCGCGAGCCGGACAAGGCCTCGATCCGCGAGGCACTCGGCATCGCGTACTTCCGGATCCGGCGCTGGAGCGAGGCCGAGGAGGAGTTTCGCAAGGTTCTGGAGCTCTCGCCGGTCAACGACTACGCGCACTACGCGCTCGGCCGCTGCCTTGAGAAGCAGGGGCGGGACGTCGAGGCCAACACGCATTACAAGCTCGCGAGCTCGCTGCGGCCGGGGTCGGAGCAGTACCGCGCGCGCATCCGCGAGCTCGACTAGCTTCCTGCGCATGCGCGCGGTAGTGCAGCGCGTCTCGCGGGCGCGTGTCGCCCCCGGCGCCCGGATCGGACGCGGCCTCTGCGTGCTCCTCGGCGTCGCTCGCGGTGACGGGAAGGAGCAGGCGGCCCGGCTCGCGGCCAAGGTCGCGCGGCTGCGGATCTTCCCCGACGGCGAAGGCCGGTTCGACCGCTCGGTCGCAGACGTGGCCGGCTCCGTCCTCGTCGTCTCGCAGTTCACGCTGATCGCGGATACCGCGAAGGGCAACCGGCCGAGTTTCGCTGAAGCTGCGCCGCCCGAGGAGGCGGAGGCGCTCTACGAGCGTTTCTGCGCGGAGCTCCGCGGGCTCGGCGTGCCCGTGGAGACGGGTGTGTTCGGCGCGAAGATGGCGGTCGAGCTAGTGAACGACGGGCCGGTGACAATCGTCGTCGACGCATGACGAGCCTCGCTGAGCTCAAGGAGCGGCGGGCGCACGAGTGCCGCCTCAGACCGGATCGCGCCCTTGCGACGCTCGATGAGGCGGAGGAGTTTCTCCGGGACCGCGGCCTGCTCACCCGAACCACCGACTCTGCGTTGCCGAGCCTATTCGAGGCCTGTCACGAGGAGCCGTACGCGGGCGAAAGCCCCGGCTTCGGTCAGTGGCCGGCGACGAAGTTCCCGTGGTTCGGGCAGCTCGGCGCGCGCGGGCATCTCAGCGTCGCCGTACACCGCAGCAAGAGCCTCCTCGTAACGGACGAGGTGGCCGCGCTTCTCGACCCGATCTGCCGCGCCGAGCTCGAGCGCATGGCGGCCACCGAAAAAGGCTGGGCGCGGCTGCTCGAGCACCTCGCGGACGCTGGCCCGTCGGAGCTCGAGGACTTGCAGACGGAGCTGACCCTGACGCCGAAGGAGCTGAAGAGCCTCCGCTCGCCGCTCGAGCGCTGCGGTGCGGTCGTGGCGCGGCCGCTCGTCTACGAGAAGCCCCACCGGCACACCAGCCTCCTCCTCCGCTGGGACCAGGCGCACCCGAAGGCGAGCGGCGCGAGCGACCCGCGGCGGGCGCTCGGGGACCTCCTCTGTGTAGGCACTCGCGCGGCCGTCGTCGCGCCGGAGCGCGAGCTCGCGCGCTGGTTCTCGTGGCGCCGGTACTGGGACGACGCCCTGGTAGACCAGCTCGTCGAATCGGGGCAGCTCGTTCGGGTCGACGGCCACGTGGCGTCCGGCTGAATCCGCCGCGTTGCTACACTCGCCGCACCACATTTCACCGGTTCGGAGAAATGGGCCTGCGGGCCCATTTTTTGTGACAGGGACGGGACGAATGCCGACGACACTCGAGAAGGAACGCCAGCTGCAGGGGGCGATTGCGCCGCAGGTCGAGCAGGACCTGCCCGGCGTGGACGTCCTGGCAGTCGAGCTCCTGACCCCGTCGCGTTTCCGCGTGTACATCGACCATCCGGAGGGCGTCGACCACGCCCTCTGCGCGAGCGTCACGGACGTCCTCCGCGACTACCTCCGTGAGTACAGCGTCGAGGTGTCGTCGCCGGGGCTCGACCGGCCGCTGCGCCGGCAAGAGCATTTCGAGGCGGCGCTGGGCCGCCGCGTCCGGCTCCGCACCGGCGGGCGAAAGTTGAGCGGAGAGATTGTCTCCGCCGGCGAGCAGAGCGTGAAGGTCGCCGCCTCCGACGGCGCCGAGACCGAGATCCCGTACGCCGAGATCGTGCGGGCCAATCTGATTGACGAGGGAGTGACATGACCCAGGAGATCATCGAGGCCGTCCGCGAGATCGAGCGCGACAAGGGAATCGAGGAGGGCGCGCTCGTGTCCGCGCTCGAGGACGCGCTCCTCGCCGCCTACAAGAAGACGCCGGGCGCGTCCCGTCACGCGACCGTCGAGATGGACGACGACACCGGCGACTTCCGTGTCTTCTCGGTGGAGCTGCCGGCCGACATCGAGGAGCGCCTGCTCGACGAGGCGCGCGAGCGCAAGCTCGAGGAGCTCGAGAAGCTCGAGGAGGAGACCGGCGAGCGCCAGCACACGCTCATCTCCGACGACGATCTCGACATCGACTGGTCCGACGTCCCGGACGAGGACGTCAAGCGCGAGGACGTGACGCCGGAGGGCTTCGGCCGCATTGCCGCCCAGACCGCAAAACAGGTCATTTTGCAGCGCATTCGCGAGGAAGAGCGGCGGATGATGTACGACGAGTACATCGACCGCGTGACCGAGGTCGTGACCGGCATCGTCCAGCAGGCGGGCGACCGCAACAACGTCCTCGTCGACCTCGGCAAGGTCGAGGCGCTGCTGCCGCGCTCCGAGCAGGTCGACGGCGAGCGTTACGAGCAGGGCTCGCGCATCAAGGCGGTCATCACCGAGGTCCGCTCGGGAACGAAGGGCCCGCAGGTCATCCTCTCGCGCCGTGATCCGGAGCTGATCAAGACGCTGTTCGAGCTCGAGGTGCCGGAGATCGCGGACGGGCTGGTGGAGATTCGCGGCGTCGCCCGCGAGCCGGGCTATCGCTCGAAGATCGCGGTCGAGTCGCATGCCCAGGGGGTCGACCCGGTCGGCGCCTGCGTCGGCCCGCGTGGCTCCCGGGTGCGCATGGTGGTGTCCGAGCTCCGCGGCGAGAAGATCGACATCATCCCGTGGAACCCGGAGCCGGCGCGCTTCGTCGCGAAGGCTCTCTCGCCCGCGCGCGTCCGCGAGGTCTACCTTGACGACGAGGGCAAGGAGGCGACGGTGGTCGTCCCCGACGACCAGCTCGCGCTCGCCATCGGCAAGGAGGGCATGAACGCCCGCCTCGCCGCGCGCCTCACCGGCTGGAAGATCGACATCCAGAGCGACACCGAGTTCGCGCAGGCGGAGGCCGAGGCGGCCTTCGGGGGCGGGGAGGAGGGAGCGGAGGACTTCTCCGGGCGCTGCGCCGCGATCCTCGCGAACGGCAAGCGCTGCCCGAACGCCACCCTGCCCGGCTCGAAGTACTGCGGCGTCCCGGCCCACCAGGAGCTCGCACTCCACGACACCGACGACGAGGAGCCGGTCGTGACCGAGCCCGAGCCCGAGCTCGAGGCCCTGGCCGACACGACGGAGCCGGAGGCCGAGAGCGTCGGACCGTCGTTGCCCGAGCTCGAGGTGAGCGAGGTCGACTCGGCGGGACCCGCTGACGTCGCGGCTACACGCGGGCCCGACGCGGTTGCCGTAGCGGAGGCAGAGGGCGAGGTCGATCTCGACACGGTCATGCCGCACCCCCAGCGAGCGGCGGAGGAGGACGGGACGGACGGCATCCCGATCGAGGTCGAGGAGGCCCCAGTGGAGGAGGGCTCGTAGCAGGCATTCCGGTGCGGCGCTGCGCCGGTTGCGGCCGGCGCGCGCCGCAGAGCGAGCTGCTGCGCTTTGCCGCCCGCGAAGGCGCGCTCGTGGCCGGCCGGAAGGAGCCGGGCCGGGGCGCGTACACGTGCTTGAGCGTGGCGTGCTTCGACCGCGCGGCCGACCGAGGAATGTTCGCGCGCGTCCTGCGGCAGCAAGTCCGCGTCGGGCCCGAGCTGCGGCGCCTTTACACTGATGTGACGAATGGCTAACGGAGGCAACAGACCGAACCGTCCGCTCCGCCCGCGGGGCGGCGGGGGCGGCGCCGGCGGCGGACGGCGGCGTCGCGTCGTCATCGACCAAGGAGGGGCTCGCCCCTCGCGCGAGCAGCGGCAGGCGCGCCAGGACAGTCAACGCTCCCGCGAGCCACGTCCGCCCGCGCCACCGCCGACGGGCCCCGTCTCCGTCGAGTCCGGCGTCAGTGTCCGGGATTTCTCGCAGGCTCTCGGCGTCTCGATGCCGGAGATCATCAAGATCCTGATGGGCCTCGGGCAGATGCGGACGGCGACTCAGTCGCTGAGCGACGAAGAGGTCGAGTTGATCGCCGCGGAGGTCAAGCGCGAGGTCACGATCAAGCACGCCGCCGACGAGGAGGAGGAGCCGGAGGCGTTCCACGATCCGGAGGACTCGCTCCAGGCTCGCCCGCCGGTCGTGACGATCATGGGTCACGTCGACCACGGCAAGACCACGCTGCTCGACGCGATCCGCAACGCGCGCGTGGTCGCCACCGAGGCAGGCGGGATCACGCAGCACATCGGCGCCTATCAGGTCGACGTCGACGGCCGCAAGATCACCTTCCTGGATACGCCCGGTCACGAGGCATTCACCGCCATGCGTGCCCGTGGCGCGAAGGTGACCGATATCGCGGTTCTCGTCGTCGCCGCCGACGACGGCGTCATGCCGCAGACGAAGGAATCGATCGCTCACGCGCGTGCCGCGGAGGTGCCGATCGTGGTCGCCGTAAACAAGATCGATCTTCCCGATGCGAACGTCGATCGCGTGAAGGGCGAGCTGGCGCAGGAGGACCTGCAGCCGGAGGAGTGGGGTGGCGCGACGCAGTTCGCGGAGGTCTCGGCGAAGGCGCAACAGAATCTCGACGACCTGCTCGAGAAGGTGCTCCTCGTCGCGGACCTCGAACTCGAAGGCCTCAAGGCGAACCCGATCGCAGAAGCTTCGGGCCCGATCATCGAGTCGAGGCTCGACGTCGGCCGCGGGCCGGTGGCGACGATGCTCGTGCAGCGGGGCACGCTCAAGGTCGGCGACGCCGTCGTCGCCGGCGACGCCTATGGCCGGGTCAAGGCGCTCTTCGACTACAAGGGCGAGCGCCAGGAGAGCGCGGCGCCGGGTGAGCCGATCGAGATCCTCGGCTTCGACAAGCCGCCCGCCGCCGGCGAGCTCGCGCGGGTCGTCGGCAACGACCGCGAGGCTCGCGAGGTCGCAAACCGCCGCGGGGAGCGGCTCCGCCGCGAGCAGCTCGCGGCTGTGCGCCCGAACACGGGAGTCTCGCTCGAGGGGCTCTACGAGCAGTTGCAGGCCGGCGAGGTGTCGGATCTCAACCTGATCGTCCGCGGCGACGTCGTCGGCTCGGTCGAGGCGGTCGTCTCGGAGCTGTCGAAGTTCGAGCATCCCGAGGTGCGGTTGAACGTGATCGCCGAGGGAGTGGGCGCGATCACGCAGAACGACATCATGCTCGCGTCCGCCTCCGACGCCCTGATCGTCGGCTTCAACGTCCGCCCGAACGCCGAGGCGCGGGAGCTCGCGTCACGGGAGGGCGTGGAGATCCGCACCTACGAGGTCATCTACAAGCTCACCGAGGAGATCGAGCAGGCGCTCGTGGGCAAGCTGGCCGCCGTCACCACGGAGGAGACGATCGGCGAGGCCGAGGTGCGCGCGCTCTTCCGGGTCTCGCGGCTCGGCACGATCGCGGGCTGCATGGTCACGAACGGCGTCGTTCGCCGCAACGCGAGCGTTCGCGTGATCCGCGACGGGGCCGTGATCTACACGACGACCATCGCGCAGCTGAAGCGGTTCAAGGACGACGTCCGCGAGGTCGCGGAGGGCTTCGAGTGCGGGATCCTCCTCGACGGCTTCAACGACGTGAAGGAGGGAGACGTGCTCGAGATGTTCGAGACGCGTGAGGTCGAGCGGACGTCGCTCGACGAGAGTCCCTCCGCTACGTAAAGAGGTCGCGCACGGCGCCGGTCGCGTGCGCGGAGAGCGGGATGCCGTGCGGCCCCTTCGCGTCGCGCATCTCCGGGTGCATTTCGAGGACGGCCCTGACCGTGTCGACGTCGCCGAGCGCCGCCACCGCAAAGACGTCCAGCCGCGCTCCGTGCTCGAGCAGCAGCTCGGCGATGTCGCGCCGGTGCATGTGCGACGCCGCGCCGAGCGCGCTCTCCCAGTCGCCGTCGGCCCAGTCGACCGTTGCGTTCGCGAGCGTGGCGTCCCGCTCGAGCGCGACGCGCACCGACTCGGTGTCTCCGTGCGCGACGGCGACGACGAGCACGGCGACGAGGTCCTGGTATCCGTTCTGGAACGCGGCCTCGAGCGGCGATCCGCCCTCGACCTCGGTCAGCGCGGCGTTCGCGCCGGCGCGGATGAGTGCGCGCGCGACCGCGGTCGCCCCCGCGAAGGCGCACGTCCCGAGTGGGGTCACGCGGGCGAACGAGGCCCTCGCGAAGACGTTCGGGTCTGCTCCCGCATCGAGGAGTGCCTGCGCGCCGGCCGCGTTCTCTGCGAAGGCTGCGATGTGGAGCGGAGTGAAGCCGTCCGGGCTCCACGCGTCGGGAGCGGGGAGGCCGTCCGACTCGCCCAGGAGGAGCCGGTCCCACGGGTCGTCCGACCCGTGGCCCGCTATCACGTGGAAGACGGCGCGCCGGCCGCGATACGCGGCGTGCATGAGCGGGGTGAGGCCGCCGTCGTCGCGGGAGTCGAGCGCGGTGCTGTCGCGCTCGATCAGAGCGTGCACACCGGCAGCTTCGTTGGCATCGATGAGCTCGAAAATGGACATGGCGCAGATTATTAGTTAGCCTAACCAACAATGTCAAGCGCAAAGGGCCATGCGGCGGATCGCATGCACTCAGCCGCGATCCACCTCCTGCGGCGCGTGCGCGTCGCCGACGACGAGTCGATGGGCATGACCCCTGCCCGCCGCTCCGCGTTGTCGGTGCTCGTCTTCCTCGGGCCGCAGTCCCTGTCGGAGCTCGCAGCCGCCGAACAGGTAACGCTGCCGACGATGAGCAAGCTCGTGGCGTCGATGGAAAAGGATGGCCTCGTTCGTCGCGAACGCGACCCGGGGGACGGGAGGGTGGTGCAGCTACATGCGACCGCGAAGGCACGCCGTACGGCCGAGCGCGGGCGCGAGCGGCGGCTCGAGGTGCTCGAGTCGCTGCTCGGAGAGGCGAGCGCGCGCGAGGTGGAGATCGTCCGTCAGGCCGCCGAGATCGTGGACCGGCTGGTGCTGAAGTGACCAGCGGGTGGGTGGGGATCCTCACCTGCGAGCTCCACTTCCCCGAGGCGCACTCGCTCAAGGAGAAGCGTCGCCACCTGCGCTCGGCAAAGGCCCAGCTCCAGAACCGGGTCGGCGCATCGGTAGCGGAGGTCGATCATCACGACGTCTGGCAGCGTGCGCGCATCACGGCGGCTTGCGTCGCCCGCGAGCACGGTGAGGTCGAACGCCTGCTCGACGAGGCAGAGCGCTGGCTGCGGGGCCAGGACTGGGAGATCGCCCTCGCCGAGCGCCTCGTGATCGATCCCGAGGATTAGGCTCGCCCGAACGATGCATGCCGCCGAGCTGATCGAGCGCAAGAGGAACGGCGAAGAGATCCCCGCGGCCGAGCTGCGGGACTTCGTAGCCGCGTACACGCGCGACGAGCTGCCCGACTACCAGGCGGCCGCGCTTCTCATGGCGATCTGGTTTCGGGGTCTGTCGGCGGTCGAGACGTTCGCGCTCACGGAAGCAATGGTCGCGAGCGGGGAGACCGTCGACCTGACGGCCAGGCTCGGGCGGCGCGTGGTCGACAAGCACTCGACCGGCGGTGTGGGAGACAAGACGACGCTTGCGCTCGGTCCGGTCGTCGCCGCCTGCGGCGCCCCGTTCGGAAAGATGAGCGGCCGCGGGCTCGGCCACACGGGCGGCACGCTCGACAAGCTCGAGTCCATTCCGGGCTTCCGGGTCGAGCTCTCGACCGAGGAGCTCGTCCAGCAGGTGCGAGAGATCGGGCTCGCGGTGACCGGGCAGAGCGCCGACCTCGTCCCGGCCGATCGGAGGCTCTACGCGCTGCGCGACGTCACGGCGACGATCGACGAGGTCTCGCTGATCGCTGCGAGCATCATGTCCAAGAAGATCGCCGGCGGTGCGAGTGCGCTCGTGCTCGACGTGAAGGTCGGCGAGGGGGCGTTCATGCGGACGGTCGACGACGCACGCTGCCTTGCCGAAGCGATGCGTGGGCTGGGCGAGGAGGCCGGCATGGACGTGGTCTGCCTCCTCACGGACATGGAGCAGCCGCTCGGGCGCGCGGTGGGAAACGCACTCGAGGTGCGTGAGGCGTACCACACGCTCACGGGGGGCGGGCCTCCGGATTTCCGCGAGCTCGTCGTCGTGACGGCGACCCAGCTGCTCGTTCTGTCGGATCTCGAGCTGGACGAAGGGGCGGCGCGGGAGCGGGTGACGAGTGCGCTTGGCGACGGGTCGGCACGCGTGGCGTACGAACGCTGGATCCGCGCGCAGGGCGGCGATCCCGATCCGGCGCTGCTTCCTCGTGCGGAGGTCGTGGCGGAGGTATCGGCCCCGGACGAGGGGTTCGTTCGCGAGGTGCGTGCGCGAGAAATTGCGGCGGTCGCGATGGCCCTCGGCGCCGGACGCGAACGAAAGGAGGAGCCGGTAGACCATGCCGTGGGCGTCGTCTGCCTGGCCAAGCGTGGCGATCGAGTGGAGCGCGGCGAGCCGCTGGCCGAGATCCACGCCCGCGACCGCGCGGCGGCAGACGCGGCCAAATCGGCCCTGCTTGCAGCCTACGAGATCGGCGACGAACCGGAGCCACGGCCGCTCGTGCTAGATGTGATTCGCTGAGCGGCCTGCGGCCGTCGGGCGCCCCTCGTGCGAGTGCCGGCCTTTCGCGATCGCTCGGCACAGATTCTTCACGCTTTGCGCAGTAGCGTCGCTCCCGAGGGCGGAGGGATCTTTCCCCGCCCTGGGTGGGGCGTGGTGGATCCGGGTCAGCTGTTCAGAAGAGCGCCGCAAGCGCGTTTCGGTGGACAGACGCTTGAATAGGAGCCATGAGCGAGCGCATGCGCCGCGTGAACGAGTCGGTGCGGCAGGTGCTGGCCGAGGCCCTTCCGGAGCTCAAGGATCCCCGCCTCGGCCTCATCACCGTGACCGGGGTCGACACGGCTCCCGACCTGCGGCATGCGACCGTTTACGTCAGCGTGCTCGGTTCCGGCCGCAAGCAGCGCACGAGCCTCCTGGGATTGGAGGCTGCGCATGGCGTCCTGCAGTCGCGGCTCGCCCGCGAGCTCAGGCTGAAACGGACTCCCCAACTGACGTTCGAGTACGATCCGACGGTCGAGCGCGGCGTGCGCATGACCCGCCTGATCGACGAGCTCGCGCCGGACGACGATGACTCAGACGACTGACTTGAAGGCGATCGCAGACGCGCTGCGGCAGCACGAGCGCTTCCTCGTCGTAACGCACGAGAATCCGGACGGGGACGCGCTGGGATCGCTGCTCGCGGCGACGCTCGCGCTCCGGCAGCTCGGGAAGGACGCCGTCATGTACCTCCCCGGGCAGACGCCGCTGCCGCGCGAGTACGTATTCATGCCCCTCGACGAGCTGGTACGCGAACGGCCGGAGGATGCCGGTGAACGGATACTCCTCGCCGTCGACTGCGCCAAGGAGGATCGAATCGGCGACGAGGCCCTCCTCTCCCTGGCCCCGCTCGTGCTCGACGTCGACCACCATCACGACAACACCCGCTTCGGCAACGTCAATCTGATCGTCGCCGACGCGTCCTCGACAGGAGAGGTGCTACGTGACGTGTTCACCGAGCTCGGGGTCGAGCTGACCCCGGAGCTCGCCGAACCGCTCTACATCGCGCTCGTGACCGACACGGGACGGTTTCAGTACGCCAACACGACGCCGAAGGCCCTTCGGCTCGCGGCGGAGCTCGTCGAAGCCGGAGCGGATATCCACGCCGTCTTCCAGGAGGTCTACGAGTCCGTCGAGTTCGCAAAGCTGAAGCTGCTCGCGCGCGCGCTGGACCGCGCCGAGGTGCTCGAAGGTGGGCGAATCGTCGTCTCGCATCTTCTGCGGGGCGACTTCGTGGACGCCGGGGCTTCGGAGCCGTACTCAGAAGGGATCATCGACTACCTCCGCGCCGTCGAAGGGGCCGAGCTGGCAGTGCTGGTGCGAGAGCAGCTGGCGGAAAGGGCGCAGGCGTACAAGGGCTCCCTCCGCTCGAGTATCGACGAGCTGGACGTCTCGGCGATCGCGCGGCGCTTCGGAGGCGGGGGACACCGCCAGGCCGCCGGCTTCTCCACCGATCTCCCGCTGGAGCAGATCGTCGAGCAGATCCGCGAAGGCTTCCTCGACCAACGTGCCGCCTCGCGCGCTTGAGCCGGCGGGCGTCGCGCTCGTAGACAAGCCACGCGGGCCGTCCTCGTTCGCCGTCGTCGCGCAGATCCGCAGGCTGACGGGAGCGCGGACCGGGCACGCCGGAACGCTCGACCCGTTCGCCACCGGGCTCTTGCTTCTGTTGTCCGGGAGGGCAACTAAGCTCGCTTCGTGCCTCGTTGGACTGGACAAGCGCTACGTCACCGAGATCGATCTCACCCGCCGTACCTCGAGCGGGGATCTGGAGGGGGAGGTCGTCGAGAGCCACGGGCCGCCGAGCGAGACCGCGCTGGGCGAGCGGCTCGAGCGCCTCCGCGGTGAGATCGAGCTGCCGATTCCCGCCGCGTCTGCGGTGAAGGTCGGCGGTGAGCGCGCGTACAGGCTTGCGCGGCGGGGCGTCGAGGTGGAGATGCCGGTACGCCGGTCGACGGTGCATGCGCTCGACGTCATCGCGTATACGGGCGAGACGGTGACGCTCGACGCCCGCGTCAGCTCCGGGACCTACATTCGGTCGCTCGCGATCGCGCTCCGCGGGCACTGCGCGACGCTGCGGCGAACCGAAGTCGGGCCGTTCTCGGTGGCCGACGCCGTCGCGCCGGAGGCGGTCACGGCCGAGAGCCTTCTGGCGGAGGCCGACGTGCTGGCTCGGGTGGAGGCGGCGCGCACGGGGCTGGGCGCGTGAACGTCGCTCGAGGGCCGTCTGGGCTGCCGGAGGCGCGGCGTGCCGTCGCCGTCGGAACCTTCGACGGCGTCCATCGCGGGCATCTGCGCGTGATCGATGCGGCACGGCGGTCCGGGCTGCGCACGGCGGTCGTCACCTTCGATCCGCACCCCCGGGCCGTGCTCGGCGGACAAGTCGAGCTCCTGGCCACGCTCGAGCGGCGACTCGAGTTGCTCGCGGACGCGGGTGTGGAAGACGTCCTCGTGCTTCCGTTCGACACCAAGCTCGCTTCGCTCCCGGCGGACGAGTTCGCCGAGCAGATGCTCCGCGGCATCGGAGCGGAGACGATCGCCGCCGGGGACACGTTTCGCTTCGGGCGCGGCCGCGAGGGCGATCTCGACCTCCTCGCGAGACTGGGCTTCGACGCACGCCGCGTGCCTCTGGTGGAGAACGTTTCGTCGAGCCGGGTACGGGAGCTCCTGCACGCCGGCGAGCTCGAGCGGGCGGCCATGTTGCTCGGGCGGCCGCCGGAGGTCGAGGGGATCGTCGTCCGCGGCGACGGGCGCGGCCGCGAGCTGGGGTTCCCGACCGCGAACCTCGACGTCCCGGAAGGGCTCCTCGTGCCGCCGGACGGCGTGTACGCCGGCTGGACTCTCGATCATCGGGCAGCCGTCTCGATCGGCACGAACCCGCACTTCGACGGTGTCGAGCGCCGGGTCGAGGGTCACTTGCTCGACTTCGAAGGCGATCTCTACGGTCAGCGGCTCGTGGTCGAGCTCTGGCGGTCGATCCGCGAGCAGCGGCGGTTCGACTCGCTCGAGGAGCTCGTGGCCGCGATCGGCGACGACGTCGAACGGACGCGCGAAGCCGTTCGCCCCGGCTGAGCCGCTTCAGGAGCCCGCGACCGGCAAAGCGGTCCAGCCGATGCGTGCGACGCCTTGCCGGGGGAAGTCCAGGCGGTGACCCATCAGGAGGCCGCCGGCGAAGCCGTACACACCTCCGCCGAGAGCGTCGACAGCGTATTCGGGGCGCTCGATCCGGGTGCCGGACAAAGGATCCGTCTCGCTTTCGGCCACCCGCCAGCGGCCGCTGCGTTCGGCCACGACGGCGACGGCGTCGTCGAGCTCGTACCGGCCCGGCTCGACCTGCTCCGCGCGGGTTCCCTCGAGCGGAGCGGGCACGAGCCCCAGCTCGCGCACCACGCGCCGAATCAGTCCGCTGCCACGCCAGCTGTTGGTAAGCACGGCCAACGCCGCCCTGTCCTTCGGAACGAGCAGGAGCAGAGACTGGTAGCCGCCGACCGATCCTTCATGGTCGAACGCGGTGCGGCCGCCGGCGAGCGGCCGGCGCCAGCAACCGAGGCAGTAGCGGCCGCCGAGCGCTTCGGCTCGCGGCTCCTGCATCGCGCTGACCTGGCCCGGCGCGAGAGGCCCCGAGCCGCCGAGTTGGTGCTCCGCGAACCGGAGCAGGTCGCCGACAGTCGACCAGAGCCCGCCGGCCGGCCGCCGGCGCTCCGCATACACGACGTCGGGTGCGGGCCGGTGTCCCGTCGGGCCGTCCTGGACGTGCCCACGAGCTGCAGCCGACGGCTCCTCGAACCCGGTGCGCTCGAGACCCAGCGGCTCGAGCAGGAGCTCTCGGACGGCGGCCGAGAAGGATGCCTCGGCAGCGGCCGCGCATGCCTCGCCGGCGAGCACGTAGCCGGCGTTCGAATAGGACCACAGCCCGTGGCACCGCTCGGGAAGCAGCTCTCTCGAGTTCGGCCGGAGATCAGCGGTGTGAGACAGGAGCCGACCGGGGCTCGCCCCGCCTTCTACCGGGGCGTCGAGGTCGAGCAGGAGCGCCGCCAGTGACGCCGTGAACCATTTCGTGATCGAGGCGATCCGGAACGGTGTCTCGGCCTCGACCGGCCCGTCCGCGGCCAGCTCCACCTGGTCGCCGACGAGGAGCCCCGCGGTGACCGCCGGGACACCGGTATGCGCGCGCGCTTCGCGCACGATCTCGAGCAGACGCCCCTGCGGAATCGCGCTCGCCATGCCGGTTTCCGCTACCCTACCCCGCGACCCAGGCCCGGCTCGCGCCACGATTCCTTGGCGCCGCGGGCGGAGCCTGAGGAGGCGAAAGGAAGGAGAGGGCGTGGCCCTGACCAAGGAAGCGAAGCAGGAGATCATCACGAAGCACGGCCGCAACGAGGCCGACACCGGCTCGCCGCAGGTGCAGATAGCGATGCTCACGCAGCGCATCAACGAGCTGACCGAGCATCTGCGCACCCACAAGCACGACCATTACTCACGGCGCGGACTGCTCAAGCTCGTCGGGCGGCGCCGCCGCTTCTTGAACTACCTGCAGAAGCACGACCTCGAGGGCTACCGCGCCCTCATCAAGGAGCTCGGCCTGCGCCGTTAGCTCCCAAGAACACGGAGGGTGGAAGTTCGAGCGAGCCCGAACACCCGGTCTGGCTCGAGCTCCCGCCCTCCACAAAGCAGAGTGGAGGACAATTGATGAGTATCGCGACCGAGCGCCGGGCGCAGGTCTCCGTCCAGATCGGGAACCAGGAGATCAGCTTCGAAACCGGCCATCTCGCGAAGCAGGCGGACGGCGCCGTCGTCGTTCGCGGAGGCGACACGATGGTGCTCGCCACAGCCCAGGGACGCGCCGAGGCGCGCGAGGGCGCAGACTTCTTCCCCCTCACGGTCGACGTGGAGGAGCGGATGTACGCCGCCGGCAAGATCCCGGGCGGCTTTTTCAAGCGTGAGGGCCGCCCGACCGAGCGCGCCATCCTCACGGCACGCATGATCGACCGGCCGATCCGGCCGTTGTGGCCGAAGGGCTTCCGCAACGAGGTCCAGGTGATCTGCACCGTCCTCAGCGCGGACATGGTCACGGCCCACGACATCCTCTGCATCAACGGCGCTTCGGCGGCGCTGATGCTCTCGCCCCTGCCGTTCCTCGGCCCGGTCGGCGCCGTGCGCATCGGGCTCATCGACGGGCAGCTCGCCGTCAACCCGACCCTGCGCGAGGCGGAGGACAACGGAGAGCTCGACCTGATTGTCGTCGGCACGAAGGAGGGCCTGACGATGGTCGAGGCGGGCGCCAGCGAGATCCCCGAGGAGAGGATCCTCGAGGCGCTCGAGCTCGCCCAGGGCGAGATCGTGAAGCTGTGCGAGGCGCAGGAGGACCTGCGCCGGCAGGCCGGCAAGGCGAAGTGGCTCGATCTCAATCTCCTCGCGGAGCTCGAGCGCGACCAGGGGCACGCGATCTGGGAGCGCATCCAGCAGGCCGGCATCAAGGAGTCGAGCACGGCGGTCGAGGAGCTCCTGGCCGAGCTCGCCGGGCCGATCACGATGGAGTCGACGGACGACGACATCCAGCGCCAGGTGCAGGTCAAATCGGCGCTCGCGATGCTGCTCGAGAAGCAGCGGGCCGTCGGCGTCGAGGGACCGGTGCGTGAGCAGTTCGGCGACGAGCTGAAGGCGCTCACCGACGCCGAGCAGGACTCGAAGGCGCTCAAGTCGGCCAAGCGACAGCTCCTGTTCGACCGGATCATCGAGGAGGTCGAGCTGCCGTTCCCGGTCGGGGGCGCCTCGGTCGATCCCGAGACCGGCGAGCCGCTGCCGGCGTCGAAGGACTCGCAGACCCGCTCGCAGGTCAAGAAGGCGTGCGAGTCGATCTACAAGGATCTCGTGCGGCAGAAGATCGCCGTCGACAAGCGCCGCCCCGACGGGCGCGGCGCAGAGGAGATCCGGCCGATCGAGATCGAGGTCGGCATCAACCCGCGCGCGCACGGCTCCGGCCTCTTCACGCGCGGCCAGACCCAGATCCTCTCGTCGCTCACGCTCGGCACCGCGAAGGAGGGGCAGCGAATCGACGACCTCTCCCTCGAGGAGGAGCGCCGCTACATGCACCACTACAACTTCCCCCCCTACTCGGTCGGGGAGACGGGTTTCATGCGTGGGCCTAAGCGGCGCGACATCGGCCACGGTGCGCTCGCGCAGCGGGCCCTCGAGGCCGTCATCCCGGGCGCCGAGGAGTTCCCCTACACGATCCGGATCGTCTCGGAGACGCTCGAGTCGAACGGCTCGTCGTCGATGGGCTCGGTCTGCGGCTCGACGCTCTCGTTGATGGACGCGGGCGTGCCGCTCAAGGCGCCGGTCTCGGGCATCGCGATGGGTCTCGTGAAGGAGGGCGACGACTACGTCATCCTGACCGACATCCAGGGCGCAGAAGACCACCTCGGCGACATGGACTTCAAGGTCGCCGGCTCCCGGAACGGGATCACCGCGCTCCAGATGGACATCAAGATCACCGGCGTCACCCAGCAGATCATGCGGGACGCGCTCGAGCAGGCGAAGCGGGCGCGGGAGGCCATCCTGGAGAAGATGCTCGACGTCATCCCGGAGTCGCGCTCGGAGCTCTCCGACAACGCGCCGCGGATCACGACGATCAAGATCGACCAGGAGAAGATCGGCATGGTCATCGGTAAGGGCGGCGAGACGATCCGCGGCCTCGAGTCCGACTACGAGGTGCAGATCGACATCGAGGAGGACGGCACGATTCTCATCTATGCCACCGAGGGCACGAAGGCCAAGGAGGCAGTCGCCGCGATCGAGTCGCTCACGAAGGAGCCGGAGGTCGGCGACACGTTCACCGGCAAGGTCGTCAAGACGACGCAGTTCGGGGCCTTCGTCGAGCTGAAGAAGGGCACCGACGGGCTCCTGCACGTCTCGAACGTCGGCCCGGGCCGGGTCGCGCACATCGAGGACGTCATGAGCCGCGGCGACGTCGTGGACGTTGTCGTGCAGGAGGTCGACAAGGCCCGCGGCCGGATCGGTCTCAAGCTCGTGGCGAAGCACGAGAACGGCGGTCTCGTCCAGCCGGAGGAGCTGATCGAGCGGGCGAAGAACGCGCCGCCGCGTCCTCCGGAGGAGGATCGGCCGCGCGGCGATCGCCGAGGTGGTCGGGGCGGCCGCGGAGGACGCGGCCCGCGCCGCGACGACGGCGAGTAGGTAGAGCGATCGGGGACGGGCGGCGGTGAGCCGCCGCCCACCCGGCGTTCAATCACCCGTTCGGGTCAGGGATCGACCCGAAACGGCTCATCACGCGGTCTGCTGGTGCCGATGCATCAAGCAACCGACGACGTGAGCTTTCCCACCATCTCACCGCTGCGGGGCCTCGTCGAGGTAACCCGCCTTCTGCGGGCGCGTGAGGATCTTCCTGCGCTGCTCGATGCTGTCGCCCGGACCATCGGCGAGTCGCTCGGCTACCAGACCGTCGCGGTCAACCTCTACCGGCCCCAGTGGGACGACTTCGAGGTCACGACCGTGTACGGCAACGAGGCGGCCAAGACGGTGCTGCTCGGCAACGCGCGGCCCGGAGAGGACTGGACCGTGCTTCTGGTCGAGCGCTTCGAGCGGCACGGCGCCTACTTCGTGCCGAGCGGCGCCGTCGACTGGGACTCGCTCGGGCCGAGCTACGTGCCGGAAGGAGCGCGGGCCTGCCACCCGGATGCCTGGGACCCCGAGGATGCGCTCTTCGTCCCGATGCGTGACCAGCGAGGCCTCCTGCTCGGGATCCTCTCGGTGGACGAGCCGGTGAGCGGTCGCAAGCCGACGGACGATGAGCTCGAGGTGCTCGTCTCGCTCGTCGACCACGCGGCCCTCGCCGTCGAGGCCGCGCGTGAGGCGGCCGAGTCGGCGCGCCACCAGCGCGCGCTCGAGGAGCTGCTCGCAGTGTCGTCGCGCATCACGGGCGAGCCGTCGGACTCCGAGATCCTGCGGCGCGTCTGCACCGGCATCCGCGACGCCCTCGACTTCCGCAACGTCTGCGCCGCTCTTGTCGACGCGGAGACAGGGACCGTCGTTCCGCAGGCCACGGCCGGCTGGCAGCTCGACGATCTTCTGGAGCGTGAGCTCATCACCGTCGCTCAGGTCGAGCCGCTGCTCGACGAGATGTTCCTGCGCGAAGGCTGCTACCTGCTCACGCACGACCAGGCACTGGCGCGAATCGGCAGCGAGGTCGGGGTCTACCCGTCGCAGCTCAACGGCCGCGGACCGTGGGCGTGGAACCGGCACTGGCTGATCGTTCCCCTCGAGGACGGGCGCGGCGGCCTGCTCGGAATCATCTGGGTCGACAACCCGTGCGACCGGCTCGTGCCGTCGGCCGACCGCCTGCAGGCGTTGCGGATCTTCGCCAACGACGCCGCGGCGGCGCTCGTGTCGGGCCGCCATGTCGGCGAGCTCCGGTTCCTCGCCGACCACGATCCACTCACTCGTCTCCTCAACCGTCGCGCGTTCGTCACACGGCTCGAGGGTGAGGTCGCGCGGGCCGTGCGCTACGGGCGCTCTTTCGGCCTCGCGGTCGCGGATCTCGACGGCTTCAAGCAGCTCAACGACCGTTTCGGCCATGCGTCCGGCGACGACGCGCTCGTCGCGTTCGCGAACGTGCTCGTTGAGTCGCTGCGGAAGCCGGACGACGCGTTCCGCATCGGCGGCGACGAGTTCGCGATCCTGCTGGCCGAGGCGACCGACGACGACGCCCGCCAGGTCGTCGCGCGGGTCGAGGCGCTGCTCGAGCAGCTGGCCGCCGGCGGAGAACCGTGGGCTGCCAAGCTCAGCGCGAGCTTCGGGTGCGCCGCCTATCCCGAGGACGCGGACGACGCGCAGACGCTCTTCCGCCTCGCCGACGAGGCCCTGTACGACGCGAAGCGAGCCGGCACCGTCCTGCGCTTCGTCGCCCGCGCTTAGCCGCTGCGCGCCGCCCTTGGCCTACGATCGGGCCGTGCAGAAGGTCGTACTGAGCGAGCTCGACTCCGGCGAGCGCGTCATCACCGAGCGCGTCGCCAGCGTGCGCTCCGTCTCGCTCGGGTTCTGGATCGACGTCGGCTCGCGCGACGAGCGCACCGACCGCGCCGGCGTGTCGCACTTCATCGAGCACCTGCTGTTCAAGGGCTCGCGCCGCTTCGACGCACAGGAGATCGCGGAGACGTTCGACGCGATGGGCGCGGAGCTGAACGCTGCGACGTCGCGCGAGAACACCGTGGTCTACGCGCGCGTCCCCGACCACCACGTCGAAACTGCGCTCGAGGTCATGACCGACATGGTCTTCGCTCCCTCGTTCGCTGAGGTCGACCAGGAGCGGGAGGTGGTGCTCGAGGAGATCGCGATGTACGAGGACACCCCGCAGGAGCTCGTGCACGACCTCTTCTCGGAGGCCGTCTTCGGCGACCACCCGCTCGGGCGACCGGTGATCGGCACCGCCGAGGTCATCTCGTCGGTCAGCCGCCGCGCGCTCTCCGGCTACCACCGCACGGCGTACGCGCCTGGGAACGTCGTCGTCGCCGCGGCCGGGAACCTCGAGCACGACCGCCTCGTGGCGCTCCTGCAGCGGAGCGAGCGGCGCGCCGGGGCGCCGGCGCGGGCGGGGACGCGCGCTGTCTCTTATACACATCTGACGCTGCCGA
>JBKPLL010000036.1:0-15006 GCA_046731605.1 Actinomycetota bacterium
GCGAAGGCGTTCATCGCCGGCCAGCTCCGGCACGCGCGCGAGCTGTCGGCGGTCTTCGCGCAGTGGGTCAACTCGTACAAGCGGCTCGTGCCGGGCTTCGAGGCGCCGGTCTACGTCGCGTGGTCGCAGCGGAACCGCTCCGCCCTGATCCGGATCCCGCTCTACAAGCCGGGCTCCGAGCAGGCGACCCGCGCCGAGATCCGCTGTCCCGATCCGGCGTGCAACCCGTACCTCACGTTCGCGGCGCTTCTGCACGCCGGCCTCGAGGGCATCGAGCAGGGCTACGAACTACCGGACCCGATGGAGACGAACCTCTACCACCTCACGTCCGAGCAGCGGCGCGAGCGCGGCATCGTCTCCCTGCCCGAGACGCTCGGCGAGGCGATCGACGAGTTCTCGCAGTCGCAACTGATGCGCAAGGCGCTCGGCCCGCACATCTTCGACCGCTACGTCGAGCTGAAGCGGAAGGAGTGGGACGAGTACCGCGTCCAGCTGACCGACTGGGAGATGAAGAAGTACCTCGCGGTCCTGTAAGCCGGCGCGCCGCTTGAATCTGGTCGTCCTCCCCTGTTAGATCGGTGACGGTCAACTGGGGAGGACACCATGCGTATCGAAGGTTCTGTCACGGCGATTTCGTGGATTCCGTCGGAGGCGATCGAGGGAATGCCGAAGCTGCCGTTCGAGATCGGCGTCGGCCATTACGACGATCCGCCGCCGGATCGTCTTGCTGAGGGAGACCTCGCTCGGCTCTGCGACGCGGACCGGTTTCGCGAGGCGAACCAGCTGAAAGGGTGGATCGAGGTCGAGGACGGCGCGATCGTGGACGCCGGGTACGAGGGAGGCGGCCTCGTCGGCTCGACGACGTTCCGCTTCGGGCCGAAGGCGATCGTCGTGCCGGGGGTGCCGTTCGACGTTCTCCGCTCTGAGCCGGAGATCTCGGGCGACCGCGCGCGGTTCGTCCAGACGGTGGGCGGTCGCGCGGGCTTCCCGGCGCCGCGCCGCGTCAAGGGCGGGCCGATGTTCCGGATCCATTCGGCCACCGCGTGGACGACGCTCGCGCTGACGCTGCACGCGGACGGTCGCGTCGAGCACGAGGTCGTCGGCGCGAGCCCGTTCCCGCGGCACTGGATCTACGACAACGACGGCGTCCTCTCCGGCAAGAGCGGCACCGTCGACTTCAAGACGTGGTACCGCCAGTCGCACGGCGACAACACGCCCTGGGGAGACGCCGATTCGCCGGTCGTGGTGGCCGCCGCGGAGACGGCGATGGAGCGCGAGCTGTCGCGCATCCTCCTCCGCGGCGACACCAAGCTGCCGCGTCGGACGCTCGACGAGGGCGAGGTGCTCGTGGAGCAGGGATCCGCGGGCGACGACCTCTATCTCCTGCTCGACGGCGTGCTCGGGGTCGAGGTCGACGGCGAGCAGGTCGCGGAGATGGGACCGGGAACGATGCTCGGCGAGCGCGCCTCGCTCGAGGGCGGTGCCCGCACGGCGACGCTGCGCGCGCTGACGCCGTGCCGCCTCGCGGTGATCGCGTCGGATCTCGTGAGCGAGCGCGAGATGGCGGTACTCGCCGCCGACCGGCAGCGCGAAGGCTGAACCAGCGGCCGGGGCGGGCGGGCTTGCTCCGTCCGCCCGGGCCCGCATCGTTTCGGCGTGGCCGGGCTCGGCTCGCCCCTCCTCCTGCTGGTCTTCCTGGCCGCCTCTGCGGCCACGTGGGTTGCCGGCGTCGCCCTCTCCAAGACGACGGACGCGCTCGACGCGCGGTTCGGCCTCGGTGACGAGCTCGGCGGCCTGATCCTGCTCGCGGTCGCGGGGTCGCTGCCGGAGCTCGCGATCACGATCTCGGCGGCGGCCTCGGGCAACCTGGCGGTCGCCGCGGGGAACCTGATCGGCGGCATCGCGATCCAGACGATGGTGTTGCTCGTCTGCGATTTCGCCGTCGGGCCGTCGCGGCCGCTCACGTATCTCGTGGGGAGGCTGACGCCGGTGCTGGAAGGGCTCCTCGTGATCATCGTCGTGGCGGGCGTCGAGATGGGCGCTCTCCTCAAGCCCTCCACGGCGATCGGCGGGCGGGTCAGCCCTGCCTCCCTCGGCATCGTCGTCATCTGGCTCGTCGGCCTCTTCCTCATCAACCGGGCCGCGAGGGATCCCCGCTGGAGTATCTCGATGCCGGGCAGCCGGCCCGGTCGGCATCGAGCCGAGAAGCGGCAAGAGCCGGCGCATCCGTATGCGGGCGCGTCGACGGCGCGGGTGGCGGCCGTCTTCGGGATTGCGTGCGCAGTGACGCTTGCGGCCGGCGTCGCGCTCGAGGAGAGCGGCAACGAGCTTGCCAACCGCATGGGCGTCAACGGCGTGATCTTCGGCGCGACGATCCTCGCGGGGGCGACGGCGTTGCCAGAGATCTCCTCCGGACTCGCGGCCGTGCGCCTCGGCGACCACGCGCTGGCGATGGGGGACGTGTTCGGGGGCAACGCCTTCCAGGTCTGCCTCTTCCTCGTCGCGGATCTCGTCGCAGGCGCCCCGGTGCTCCCGTCGGCGGGAAGTCTCAATGCGTGGCTCGCCGCGCTAGGCGTCGCGCTGACCGCGGTCTACGGCTTCGGCGTGATCAGCCGGCCGATGCACACCCGCCTCCGTCTAGGCCCGGACTCCCTCCTCGCGCTGGCCCTCTTCGGCCTCGGCATCGCAGGCCTCTTCGCCGTCCCCCACTGAACGGCCGGGTCTTGCCTAGTAACAGACTGTTACTAGGTGTCATGCGTGGCCGCTTTCTTCCGCCGGCGGATCGTCCTCCGGGGCCGCTGTCGAACTTAGTAACAGACTGTTACTTGGGAGCTGCGGGTGGAGCTCCGGTTCAGGTCGGCTGCCACACCATGAGGGCGAGGATCGCGACCAGCATCAGGCCGCTCGCGTAGCTCGCCCACAGCGGGAGGCGCGCGGCGAGCAACGCCCACAGCTCCGGGCTCGGCGCATCGTCCTCGGCTGCGAGCCGCGCTGCGAGATGGCGTGCCTGCCGCGCCGTCCGGCCGCCGTATGCGCCGAGCGCCATGCTCACCACCCAGAGCACCAGCGCGGCCTGGATCCACGCCGGCGAGAACCCGAATCCCTCGTGCTGGGCGAGCGCGATCCCGAAGGCCACAGTCAGCAATGCGCCGAGCCCGACCAGCGCGGCGCCGACGGGAGCAAGGTGGAGCAACGCGTGGATCTCGCTCGGACGCTCGCGGCGGATCGCCGCATGCTGGAGCGTCCCCACCACGGCGGCGCCCGCGAAGAAGCTAACGGCGCCGAGCAGGTGGAAGAAGAGCAGGACGTGGGTCAGCGCCACGACACTCCTACGATAGGCGCGTGGAGACGACCGACCGGCACCTGCGGCTGCTGACCGAGACGATCGCCGCGGTCAACTCCACGCTCGACCTCGAGGAGGTGCTGCACCTCGTCGCCAACGAGGTCGCCGCGGCGCTCGAGGCCGACGCCTGCTTCGTGTACCTCTACGACGACGCCGTGGGCGAGCTCGTCCTCCGCGCCACTCACGGCACGCCGCTCGACGAGATGACACGGCGCCCGCGACTGCGTCCCGGGGAGGGGATCACCGGTACGGCGGCCGCCGAGCGCCGGCCCGTGGCAATCGCCGCGAACGCCGACCTCGACCCGCGCTGGAAGGAGTTCCCCAACCTGCCGGAGTCTGAGTACGAGTCGATCCTCGCCGTCCCGATCCTGGCGCGCGAGCAGCTTGCGGGCGCCCTCAATGTGCGCACCCGTGAGCCGCGGGAGTTCCGCCCCGACGAGATCGGGCTCCTGGAGGCGATCGCGGGCCAGGTCGCACAGTCGATCGTCCACGCCCAGCTCTACGCCGAGGCTCAGCGGCGGGTCGCCGAGCTCGAGGCGCTCGCCCGCATCTCCGAAGCCGTCTCCGAGTCCCTCTACCTCGAGGAGTCACTCGAAGCGATCGTCAGGACGACGATGGACGCGGTGGGCGCGACCGGGGCGGCACTCGTGCTCGAGGACGGCCGGATCGCGTGGCCGGAGGGCCGCGCCGGCGCCTACGCGGTACGCACGCCGCTGCGCTGGAAGCGGCGGGAGATCGGCCAGCTCGTGGCGGACCGCGACACGCCGTTCACCGACGAGGAGCGCGCGCTGCTCGAGGCGATCGCCCACCATGCCGCCGTCGCGCTCGAGCACGGGCGCGCGGTGATGCGCGGAGTCCTCGCCCAGGAGATCCACCACCGCGTCAAGAACAACCTCCAGACCGTCGCCTCGCTCCTGCGTCTGCAGGCGCGCGCCGAGGCCGTCGACCCGCGCGAGGCGCTCGAGCACTCCGTCAACCGGATCCTCGCGATCGCCGCCGTTCACGAGTCGCTCACCGAGCAGCGCGAGGAGGACGTCGAGCTCGCGGAGCTGATCGACCGGCTGCGCGCGATGCTCGTGCAGGGGCTCGGCGGCGGGCGCGACGTGCAGGCGCAACTCGAGCCTGTATCCCTTGCCGGCAGCCGCGCGACGGCACTCGCGCTCGTGTTCTCGGAGCTGCTTCAGAACGCGCTCGAGCACGGAGCAGGAACGGTGCGGATCGAGCTCGGGCGGCGCGACGGCGACGTCGTGCTCGCGATCGCCGACGAAGGAGCCGGTGCCGACGGCACGCCGAACGGCACGGGCCTGTCGATCGTGCGAGCGCTGGTCGCCGACGAGCTGCAGGGCAGCTTCGCCTTCTCCGGCGCGCGCGCCGAGGTGGTGTTTCCGGCGTGAGCGAGTGGTCGGAGGTGCTGATCCACGTGCGCCGCGGCGACGAGTTCCTCGTCGCGCACCGCTCGCCCGAGAGCGGCGGGTACTGGCATACGATCGCGGGCACCGTCGAGTCTGGCGAAGCGTTCCACGTCGCCGCGCTCCGGGAGCTGCACGAGGAAACGGGGCTCACGGCGGCCGAGCTTCAGCCGCTCGGCGAGTTCGCGTACGTGCGGGAGTCGTGGGAGGACGAGCCCGGCTTGCGCGTGCATGTCGAGGCGTACCTCGTCGAGGTCGAGCCCGACTGGGAGCCGAGGCTGAACGAGGAGCACGTGGAGTACCGGTGGCTGAAGCGGGAGGAAGCCGCCGAGCTCCTCTTCTGGCCCGAACCCGCGGCCCTGTTGCGGAGCCTGCCGTGAGCGAGCTCTGGCACGTGAGCGAAAACCCGGCGATCGACGTCTTCCATCCGCGCCAGAACGACCTGCACGCGCTCGACGAGCCGCTCGTCTGGGCCGTCGACTCGGCGTACTGGTGGCTCTACTGGTTCCCGCGGGACTGCCCGCGCGCCTGCTTCAACGCGAAGGAGGACACGACGGACGAGGACGTCGAGCGCTGGCTCGACGGCGACCGGGTGCGACGCGTAGCGGTGATCGAAAGCCGCTGGTTGGAGCGGTTCCGCTCCGCTCACGTCTACGCGTACCGCCTTCCGCCCGAGAGCTTCGAGCCCTGGGACAAGTTCTTCGTCTCGCGCGAGACCGTCCTCCCGCTCGAGGTCGTCGAGCTCGGTGACCTGCCCGCCAAGCATGCGGAAGCGGGCAACGAGCTGCGGATCGCTCCGACCCTCCATCCCCTCTGGGACAAGGTGATCGAGTCGACGCTCGACTTCAGCGGAGTTCGGCTGCGGAACGCGGTGCGGCCGTGAAGATCCTGATTGCCGAGGACGAGACGATCATCCGGCTCGACCTGCGCGCGCTGCTCGAGCACGCCGGCTTCGAGGTGTGCGCCGAGGCGAAGGACGGCGAGGAGGCGATCGACCTGGCGCGTTCCGAGCAACCGGATCTCGCCGTGCTCGACGTGAAGATGCCGAAGGTCGACGGGATCGAGGCGGCGCGACGAATTCTCGACGAACGGCCGATCCCGATCGTGATGCTGACCGCGTACGGCCAGGACGAACTCGTCTCACGCGCGGTGGAGGCCGGCGTCTTCGGCTACCTCGTGAAGCCGTTCCGCGAGCAGGATCTGCTGCCGGCGATCGCCGCCGCGCGCGCCAGGCACGACGAGCTGCAGGAAGTCCGGGCCGAAGCGGAGTCCCTCTCCGACGCGCTGGCCGCGCGGAAGGTGATCGAGCGGGCGAAGGGTCTGCTGATGGAGAAGGAACGGCTGAGCGAGCGGGACGCGTTCGCGCGGCTGCGCAAAGCGAGCCAAGCCTCGGGGCGCCCACTGAGGGTGATCGCCGAGGCAGTCGTCGCAACCCTCGCCGCGGACGAGTGAGCGAGGAGCACCCGAATGCTGCTCTCGTACGGCGCGTCTTCGCCGCATTCGGCAACGACGCGATGGCCGTCTCCGCCGCGTTCGCGCGCGACATCGTCTGGCGGGTGCCCGGCCACACGGTGATGAGCGGCGAGTACCGCGGTCGCCGCGACGTCGTCGACTTCCTGCGGCGCACCGGGCTCGAAACCGGCGGCAGCTACCGCAGCCGGCTCCACACCGTCTTCGCCGACGACGACTGGGCCGTCGCGATCTACCGCGCCACCGGCAGCCGCAACGGGATCGCCCTCGACGTCGACCAGGCGCTCGTGATCCGAATCGCCGGCGGCCTCTGGCAGGACGTGACCGCCGTCCCGCTCGATTCCGTGTTCGAGCGGTTCTGGGGCTAGCCCGCGCCGCCTCCGAGCTGCGTACCGCAATAGCGGCACTTCGTGGCCGCGACCGGCAGCCCCTCCGAGAGGCACGCGGGACAGGTCTGCGCCGGCGGCGGCTCGCCGAAGACCGTGACGCCGCGCCGCTTCTGCATCACGCGGTAGGGCACGACGATCAAGTAGTAGATGACCACCATGAAGATCACGAAGTAGATGAGAGCCGCGATGAACGCCCCGATGTTCACGAGCTGGCCGTTCACGTGAAAGCCGAGCCCGGTCGACCCGCCGCCGATGGCGTTCACGAGCGGCGTGATGATGTTGTCGGTGAACGCCGCGATCAGGGTGCTGAATGCGAGCGCGATCACCAGCCCGACGGCGACGATCACGATGTCGCCCTGCATCAGGAAGTTCTTGAAGCCCTGCAACCAACCCATCGCCGGCCGCTCCGCCCGTGATTCCTCGGTCGTAGCCACCACGTCGTCCCTCCTCGCTCGGGTTTCGAAGCGAGAAGTATCTACTACGCCTGCGCCTGATCGAACAGCTGCTCCCAGCGCTTCAGGAGCGCCGCGAGCGCGTCGCGGCTGCGCTTGTGCTCGGCCAGCACGTCGACGTCGGTCCAATCCTCCGCGAGCTTCTTCTCGAGCTCCGCCACCTCGGCCTCGCGCACGGCGATCTCGGCTTCGATCAGCTCGAGCGCCGACGACCGCCGCTTCTTCGGCCTCGGAGCCTGCGGCTTTCGAGCGGGCTTCGCTCGCTCGACCTGCGGCTCGGGCTTCGCGCGGGCCTCCCGCTCCTCACGCACGCGCAGCAACTCCGCCCAGCCGCCGTCGTAGGCGCGTAGCTCGCCGTCCTCGATCGCGAGCGTGCGCTCGGCGATCGCGTCGAGCAGCGCCCGGTCGTGGGAGACGAGCAGCAATGTCCCCGGGAACGCGTCGAGCGCGGCCTCGAGCGCCTCGCGACTCTCCAGGTCGAGATGGTTCGTGGGCTCGTCGAGCACGAGGAAGTTCGCGCCGGAGGCGACGGTGACGGCCAGCGCAAGCCGCCGGCGCTCGCCGCCCGAGAGCACGGAGACCGGCTTTTCGTGCGCGTCCCAGCCCGAGAAGAGGAAGCGCCCGAGCAGGTTCTGAGCATCGGGCCGAGACAGCCCCGTCATCGACTGGACGCACTGGAGGACCGAGCCCCGCGCGTCGAGCTCCATCTCCTGCTGGGAGAAGTAGCCGACCTGAACGCCGTGCCCGATGCGAACGCCATCCCCGCGCACGAGCTTCTCGAGCAGCGTCGTCTTGCCGGAGCCGTTCGGCCCCACGAGCGCGACGTGCTCGCCACGCTCGATCGCGAACGAGATCTGACGTAGTAACACTGTGTCACTTGGGATCGTGACGTCGAGCGCCTCGGCCTCGACCACGGTGCGGCCGCTGCGCGCAGGCTTGAGAAACTCGAAGCCGAGGCCGCGCGTGGTGCGCGAGAGAAGGGCGATCTGGTCCCTCTGAACCGCCTTCTCCTGCTGAAGCCGGTCGATGTGGGTGAGCTTCGCCTGCGCCTGCTTCGCCTTGCTCCTCTTGTAGCGGAACCGCTCCACGAAGCGCTCGAGCCGCGCGATGTCGGCCTGGACGCGCGCGACCTCCTTCTGCGCGTGCAGCATCCGCGCAGCCTTCTCGCGCCGCCAGGCGTGCCACGGGCCGGGGAAGAACGTCCCGCGCCCGGCCTCGAGCTCGAGCGTCGCCGTCGTCACCGCCTCGAGGAACCAGCGGTCGTGGGCGACGAGGATCACCGCGGCGTCGAGGGAAGAGAGCTCGCGCTCGAGCCATTCGAGGTTCGCAACGTCGAGATGGTTGGTGGGCTCGTCGAGGAGGAGCAGGTCCGGGTCGCCGCCGAGCGCGCGGGCCAGGGAGGCGCGCGTCAGCTCGCCGCCGGAAAACGTGCGCAGCGCACGGTCGAGATCCTCCTCCGCGAAGCCGAGCCCGCGCACCACCGAGGCCGCGCGGTCGCGCCACGCGTAGCCGCCGGCGTGCTCGAGCCGCGCCTGCGCCTCGGCGTAGCGATTCAGCGTCGCCTGCGCATGGTCGCCCCCGGCCATCGCCTGCTCGAGGCGCCGCAGCTCCTCCTCCAGGGCGACGAGATCGCGCGCGCCCGCGAGCACGTAGTCGCGCAGCGTGAGCTCCTGCTCGAGCGGCGGCCGCTGGTCGTGCAGCGCCACCCGAGTCCCCTTCGCGAACGCGAGCTCGCCGCCGTGCTTCTCGGTCTCGCCCGCGAGGATCCGGAGCAGCGTCGTCTTTCCGGCGCCGTTCGGCCCGGAGAGCGCGACGCGGTCCTTCCGCTCGACCGAGAACGAGACGCCGTCGAAGAGCACGGTGCCTGCGAGCTCCTTGCGGAGGTTGGAGGCGATGACGACTGCCATGGCGAAGCCACTGTAGATTCGGCGCATGGCTGTGGCTACGTCGTGGGCTATCCGGGGCAGCTACTTCGAGTCGTGCAACTGCGACGCGATCTGCCCGTGCCGCCGTATCGACGGTGTGACCGGCGGCCGCTCGACCCACGGCATCTGCCTCGGCGTCCTCACCTGGCTGATCGAGGAGGGGCAGGCCGGCGGGATAGACCTGGCCGGGCTGCCCGTCGCGATGGCCATCCGCTTCGACGACGACGAGCCGGGCTCACCCTGGACGTGGGTCCTCTATCTCGACGAGCGCGCGAGCGAGGAGCAGCAGGCGGCGCTCGAGGCGATCTTCACCGGCCGGCTCGGCGGCGACGCCCTCGAGCACTTCCCGTGGGCGTGGAAGGCGAGCGAGCTTGTCGGCGTGCGCCGAGTCGGGATCGAGCTCGACCACACGCGCCGGCGGCAGTTGCTCCGCATCCGCGACCATGTCACCGTCCGGATCCGCGAGCGTCATTCCGGCCAAGAGGCCGTGACGTGCGTCGTCTCCGGGCACGACCGGGACGGCGAGGAGCTGATTGCCGAGGAGCTGCGGGTGGACGACGGCCCGCTCGCTTTCGACTACACCGGCACCTGCGGTTACGCCGCGACCTTCGCTTATTCCGGCTGATGACCACCGCGCGCTCCGACGAGCTTCGGGCCGTCGCACAGCGCGTCGTCGACGGGCTTCCGCCCGAGGTGATCGAGGCGGTGCTGACGGGGAGCGTGTCCCGCGGGGTGGCCGACGAGGTCTCCGACGTCGAGATGCTCCTCGTCACCGCCGAGCCCCTCGCGCTCGAGGAGGCATACGACCTCGCGCGCGGGGCGGGCCTCGAGCGCCTCGACACCTGGGGAACTCAGGGTCTGCCGTCCAAGCGCGTCTCGGGCTACGCCGAGGGCGAGCCGTTCGAGCTCATCTTCTGGCCCCGCGACTTCGCGGAAGCAGAGCTCGACGCGCTGCTCGGCGGCAAGCTCTCCTCGTCGGGCGACGCGCTCGCGCACGGCGTCTCACTGCGTACCTCGGGACTGCTGGCGGAGTGGCAGGCGCGGCTGCGCGACTATCCGGAGGAGCTCGCAGCGACACGAATCGAGGAAGCAGCGCTTCCCTGGGGCGGCTTCACGCCGGCCGGCCTGCTCACGGTCGTCCGGCCCGGCGAGCGCCTTTCGCTCCTCGAGTGGATGTTCGACGGTGCTCTGCGCGTCCTGCGAATCGTCTATGCGATCAACCGCGTCTGGGAGCCGACGACCAAACGCCTCGCCATGCGCGTCGACCCGCTTGCCGTCAAGCCCCGGCAGCTCGCGGAGCGGATCACCGAAGCCCTGATCGAGCCCGACCCCCGCCGCGCGCTGGCGATCATCACGGAGCTCCAGCTCGACACGGTCCGGCTCGCGCCGAGCGGCCCCAACGTCGACCGCGCGCGGGAATGGCTCGCCGAGGGGCTGGCCCTGTTGCGGGAATGAGCGTGCTCGCGCTCGACGTCGGCACCTCCTCGGTGCGGGCCCAGGAGTTCGACCAGCGCGCAGAGCCGGCGGGCGAGCTGCGGCAGGAAGAGTACGAGGCCGACGATCCGGCTGAGGTCGCGGCGGCTGTCCGCGAGGTGCTCGCGGGCCGGGAGCCAGACGCGACCTCGTGCTTTGCTCACAGCCTCCTCGCCGTCGACGAGGACTGGAAGCCGCTCACGCCGATCCTCGGCTGGCGTGACGCTCGCAGCGCCCCTGCCGCCGAGTGGCTAGCGCGCAGGCTCGACGCCGGGGCGATTCACGCGCGCACCGGCGCCTTCCTCCACCCGTCCTTCTGGCCGGCGAAGCTCGCGTGGCTCGCCGAGACCGAGCCCGAGACCTTCCGTCGCGCTGCCCGGTTCGTCTCCTTCGCGGACTATCTCCGCGGCGAAGCCGAGACGAGCCTTGCGATGGCGTCGACGAGCGGGCTGCTGGATCTCACAGCGCTCGACTGGGACGCCGAAATCCTCGCGACGCTCCGGATCGACCGCGATCGGCTCCCACGGATGGTGGATCAGCCGGTCTGGAGCGATGCAGCCTGCTCGAATGCCGGCGCCGGCTGCACCACACGGGACCGCGCCGCGCTCATGGTCGGCACCTCGGGCGCCCTGCGTGTGCTCTACGAGAGCGAGCGTCCGCAGCCGAAGCCCGGCCTCTTCCTCTACCTCGCGGACGACCGCCGGGTGGTCGAGGGGGGTGCGCTCTCGGACGGCGGCAACCTCTACGAGTGGCTCGAGCACACGCTCGCCGACGCGTCCGGGTCGCTCGCCGAGCGCGATCCGAGCGATCACGGACTGACGTTTCTGCCCTTCCTCGGCGGAGAGCGCTCGACCGGCTGGAACCCGAGCGCGCGCGGCTCTGTCCACGGGCTCACCTTCGAGACAACGCCGCTCGACCTGCGCCAGGCCGCCTACGAAGGAGTCGCGTTCCGCTTCGCAGCCGTCGCCGACCTGCTGTCCGGCGTGAGCGAGGTCGTCGCGACCGGCGGCGGGCTGCTGCACAGCCGGGACTGGATCCAGATCATGGCCGACGCGCTCGCGCGGCCGATCCACGTCTCGGGCGTGCCGGAGGCGTCCTTACGCGGAGCGGCCGTTCTCGCACTCGAGCGCGAGGGGCACGAGGTCGCGAAGGCGCCGATCGAAGGCGTCGTCGAGCCGCGTGCCGACCGCGCCGACGCGTACCGGGCAGCCCGCGACGAGCAGCAGAAGCTCTACGACGCGCTGACCTGATCGCGCACGAGGCTGCGCGCGGCAGCCGCGATCCCGTCGGCGTCGATTCCCGCCTCCGCGAGCAGCTCCGCGGGCTTGCCGGAGTGCGGCATCTCGTGGACCGCGAGGCGGACGACCGGCGGGCGCTCGTCCGAGTCGCCCAGCGCCGACAGCACAGCCTCGCCGAGCCCGCCTTCCACCCAGTGATCCTCGACCGTGACGATTGGGCACGAGAGCGAGCGCAAGGTCTCGGCGTCGAGCGGCTTGATCGAGTAGAGGTCGATCACGCGCGCCTCGATCCCGTCCTGCGCCAGCGTCTCCGCGGCCTTGAGCGCCTCGTGGACGGTGATCCCCGCCCCGACGATCGCAACGTCGTCGCCCTGTCGGATCGTTCGCGAGCCGCCGATCTCGAACTCCTCGTCCGGCCCGTAGACGACAGGCGTGTTGGGGCGCAGCGTGCGCAGGTAGGAGATCCCGTCGAGATCGGCCATCGCGACGACGAGCTTGGCCGTCTGGTTCGCGTCGCACGGGTGCAGGACGGTCGAACCGTGGACGGCGCGTAGCGAGGCAATGTCCTCGAGCGCCATCTGCGACGGTCCGTCCTCGCCGATCGAGACCCCTGCGTGCGAGCCGCAGAGGCAATAGCTCGCGCGGCTGATCGCCGACATGCGGATGAAGTCGTAGGCGCGCGACAGGAACGCCGCGAAGGTCGAGGCGAACGGGCGCCAGCCGAGGACCTGCATCCCGACCGCGGTCGCGACCATCTGCTGCTCGGCGATGTACATCTCGAAGTAGCGCTCGGGGATCGCATCGCGGAACTCCTCTGCAAACGTCGAGTTCGAGACCTCGCCGTCGAGCGCGACGACGTCACCGCGCGCCTTGCCGAGCGCCGCGAGCGCGTCGCCGTACGCCTTGCGCGTCGCGACCTCGTCACCGAGCTCGTAGCGCGGCAGCTCGAGCGTCCCGCCCGGGAACTCGTGCTTCGCGGCGCCGGTCTCCGGCTTGGCCACCTCGATCTTCAGGTTGCGGACCCCGCCGAGCGTGGCGATCACCTCGTCTGAGTGGTCGAGCGCCTTGCCGTGGAAGCCGTTCTTGTCCTCGACGTCCGGGTCGCCCTTGCCCTTGATCGTCTTCGCGACGATCACGACGGGCCGGCCGGCGGTGTCGATCGCCTCGGCGTACGCGCGGTCGATCGCCTCGACGTCGTGACCGTCGATCTCGATCGTGTGGCAGCCGAAGGCCTTCGCGCGGTTGGCGTAGGAGTCGAGATCCCAGCCGTGCATCGTCTCGCCGCGCTGCCCGAGCCGGTTCACGTCGATGATCGCGACGAGGTTGTCGAGCTCGTAGAACGCCGCGTGCTCGAGCGCCTCCCACTGCGAGCCCTCGGCGATCTCGCTGTCGCCGCAGAGCGTCCAGACGCGGAACGGCAGCCGGTCGAGCCGCTTGCCCGCGAGTGCCATCCCCACGGCATAGGGCAAGCCCTGCCCGAGCGAGCCGGTCGCGACGTCGACCCAGGGGATCCGCGGCGTCGGATGGCCCTCGAAGATCGAGTCGAACTGCCGGTACGTGAGGAGCTTCTCCACGGAGATCGCGCCTGCGGCGCGGAACATCGCGTACAGCAGCGTCGACGCATGGCCCTTCGAGAAGACGAGCCGGTCGTTGTGGGGGTCATGCGGATTGTCGAAGTCGTAGCGCAGGTACTTCGCCATCAGCACGGCCATGAGGTCGGCCGCCGACATCGCCGACGTGGGATGGCCGGAGCCCGCCTTCGCCGCCGGGCGGATCCCGTCGACCCGGAGCTGCTGTCCCAGCTCGCGCCAGAGCTCGACGTCGTTCATGGCTACGACCTCTCCCTTCCCCGGGTACCGGAAAACCTCAGAGCGATTCTATGTACGGTCCGTCGCGTGAAAGTCGCAGTGGCTTTCGACCATCGGGGCGTGCGTCTGCGCGAGTCGATCCTCGAGGCTCTGCGCCAGACGGGGCACGAGGCCGTCGATCTCGGGACGGACACCGATGCGGTGAGGATCGACTACCCGGACAAGGCCGCCGAGATCGGCGCCGCGATCAAGGACGGCGAGGCGGAGCGGGGCGTCCTCGTCTGCGGCTCGGGCGTGGGCGCCTCGGTCGCCGCGTGCAAGATCGCCGGGATCCGGGCAGCAATCTGTCACGACGCCTACTCCGCGCACCAGGGAGTCGAGCACGACGACATGAACGTCCTCTGCCTCGGCTCGGAGGTCGTGGGCCCGAGCCTCGCCGCAGACCTCGTGGGCACGTTTCTCGCGGCACGGTTCGACGGAGGAGAGCGTTACGTCGCCAGACTGGAGAAGATCCAACGGATGGAAGAAGGGATGCGGAATGGCTGAATCGAGACTCCACCAGCTGAGCGCGCGCGGGCAGTCGGTCTGGATCGACTACCTGTCGCGCGACCTGCTCGAGACCGGCGAGCTGAAGCGGATGATGAAAGAGGACGCCGTGGTCGGCGTGACTTCGAACCCGACCATCTTCCAGAAGGCGCTCTCGCAGGGCAACGCCTACGACGAGCAGCTGAAAGAGCTCGAGCACGAGGGCGACGCGAGGGAGATCTTCCTCCACCTCGCCGCCCGCGACGTCGAGAACGCGCTCGACCTGCTCGCGCCCGTGCACGAGGACAACGCGGAGGACGGCTACGTCTCGATCGAGGTCGACCCGACCCTCGCCTACGACACGAAGGCGACGTACGAGCAGGCGATCCGGCTGCACGAGTGGATCGACCGGCCGAACCTCTACGTGAAGATCCCGGGCACGAAGCCGGGACTCCAGGCGATCGAGGACTGCATCGCCGTCGGGCGCAGCATCAACGTGACGCTCCTTTTCTCGCTGGAGATGCACAGAGCGTCGATGGAGGCGTACCTCCGCGGGCTCGAGCGGTTCGTCGAGGACGGCGGTGACCCGGCGAAGGTGCGTTCCGTTGCGAGCTTCTTCGTCTCGCGCGTCGACACCGAGACCGACAAGCGGCTGGAGGCGATCGGCTCCGAGGAGGCACTCGCGCTCCGCGGCAAGCTCGCAATCGCGAACGCGAAGATCGCGTACCAGAACTACCTCGAGGCGTTCTCCGGCCCCCGCTGGGAGGCGCTCGAGGCCAAGGACGCGCTGCCGCAGCGCTGTCTGTGGGCTTCGACCTCGACGAAGAACCCCGAGTACCGCGACGTGCTCTACGTCGAGGAGCTGATCGGCCCGCACACGGTGAACACGATGCCGGAGGAGACGATCCAGGCCTTTCAGGATCACGGCGAAGTGCGCGGCGACACGGTGCTCGACCTGTCTCTTATACACATCT
>JBKPLL010000037.1:0-27747 GCA_046731605.1 Actinomycetota bacterium
TTGCCTCGGCATCAGAGCTGGCGCCCGGCCATGGCTCGAACGAGTTGCGTGCCTCGCTGCTCACGCTCCAGGGCGTGGTCGCGATGTCCGACGGCGATCTCGACGAAGCGCGGCGTCTGACCGAAGCTGCGATCGAGATCGCGCCGATCGCCTCGTTTGCGCGTTTCCGTGCGCTCTCCAATCGCGGAACATTCGAATGGGCGGAGGGCGACATGGAGGCGTGGGAGCTAGTGCAGGCTGCGGCGGTGGAAGAGGCGGAGCGGGCGGGCTCCCGACCGAACCTCCGCTGGCTCGAATGGTTTACGACCTCCACCGCCTTGACCTTCGGGCGCTGGGACGAGGTGCTGCGCCGGGCGGAGGAGCAGATCGCGCTCGGGCCGCACTACATGCTCGACGGGATCCTCTACTTCAAGGCGTACGTGCTGGCGGCGCGGGACCAGCTGGCCGTTGCCCGCGCTTGTCGGGATGAGGCACTGGCTTTGACGGAGAAGATCCCCGACCCGCAGTCGGCGATCCCGGGGCTCTTCGATGCGGCGTGGGCGTCGTTCGTCATCGGAGAGGAGGAGCTCGCACGTCGGCTCGTCGCCCAGGTCTATCCGGTGGCGGCGGCAATCCGGCATCGGGTTCCCGGTGTCGACGCGAAGAACACCGTCCTGGTCATCCGAGCCGGGCGCGCGCAGGAGTGGCACGCGCTGCACGAACGCCATGCCGACACGCGTCGTGTTCGCGCCGCCCTCCTGCTACTTGAGGGGCGCGTCGTCGAGGCGGCCGACGCGTGGGCGCTCGTGTCGCCGCACGACGAGGCCGTCGCCAGGCTCGAAGCAGCGCGGCAGCTCGCGGCAGCCGGCAGCCTGCGCGAGGCCGACGTGCAGCTCGACCGCGGCCTCGCGTTCTTCCGCGCCGTCGGAGCGACGAAGATCGTGCGCGACGCGGAAGGCCTGCTCTCCGCAGCGTCCTCGTCGTAGCCTGAGAGCTCCTCCATAACGTTGGCCTCGTGGAGGGCGCAGGGAAGCGGCGGCGAGCCGGGATAAGGCGCGGTCTGCCCTTCGGGATCGCCGTCTTCGCGATCTCGGTCTCGTTCGGGGTCCTCGCGCACCCGCTGATGGGCGCGGTCGCGCCGATCGTGATGTCGATCGTGGTGTTCTCGGGAGCCGCCCAGTTCGGTGCGCTGGCGGTTCTCCTTGCGGGAGGTAGTGCCGGCGCGGCGATCGCGGCAGGTGTGCTGCTCAACGCCCGCTACCTCGCCATGGGGATCGCCCTCGCGCCGTCGCTGCGTGGCCGGCCGGTCTCGCGAGCAGCGTTCGCGCTGCCGCTGGTCGACGCGTCCTGGGCGGCGGCGAGCAGGGGAGACGGCACGTTCGACCCTTGGTACATGGTCGGCGTCAGCATCCCGCAATACGTCGGCTGGGTGCTCGGCACCATGGTCGGCGTCCTGATCGGGTCGCACCTCGGCGACCCGAGAGCGCTCGGCCTCGACGCGCTCTTTCCCGCCTTCTTCATCGTGCTGCTGTTCGAAGAGGCGCGTGGGCGGCGGCGAATCATCGCGGCTGCAGGTGGAGCCGGAGTCGCTCTCGTCCTGACGCCGATCCTGCCCGCGGGCCTGCCGATCCTGGCCGCGTCTGCGGCGGCGGTCGCGGCTTCGAGGCTCCGCTCGTGACCGCCATCTGGGTGGCGATAGCCGTGCTCGCTCTGGCAACGGCTGCGCTTAAGCTGGCCGGGCCGCTGGCGCTTGGGGGCCGCCCGCTGCGGCCGGGGATGATGAGCGTCGTCGAGCTCCTCGCGTCGGCGCTGCTCGCCGCGCTCGTCATCGTCGAGACCTTCGGCAAGGGACGCGAGCTCGTGCTCGACGCGCGTGTGCTCGGAGCGGCGTTCGCCATGCTCGCGGCCTGGAGACGGGCGCCGATGATCGTCGTGGTGCTCGGCGCCGCTGCCGTGACCGCGATCGCGCGACTGCTGGCGTAACGCTCAGCTGCCGCAGCGGCGGAAGGAGCAGGTCTCGCCGCGCCAGGTCGCGACGCCGCCGTCGAGGACCGGTCGCGCGTTCACGCCGGCCGCCTGGAGCACGCTCGCGGCGACCGCCGCACGCGGACCCGATTCGCAGATCGTCACGACGGGACGACCATTGAGCAGTCCCGCATCCGCGGCCGCGCGCGCCGTGCGGTAGGGGAGATGCTGCGAGCCGGGGATGTGGCTCTCGTCCCGCTCGTCCGCCTCGCGCACGTCGAGCAGGTCGACGGCATCTGCGGCGAGCAGGCTCTCGAGCTCCTCCAGCGAGACGGGCTCGAGCTTCTCGGTCCCGCCGCCTTCCTGCCAGCCCGCGATCTCCAACAGGCCGACCGCGTGCAGCGACCGCGAGGCCCGAACGGCTTCTTGCTCGTCCGCCGCATGGAGGACGAGAGGACGCTCGGGCAGGACGAACGCTGCCTTCGTCGCGAAGCCGGAGCCGGCGACCGGGATGCCGAGGGCGCCCCGCTGATGTCCGGCCGCGAACGTCTCCGTCGGCCGCACGTCGAGCACGATCACCTCCTCCGGCACGGAGTCGAGGCGCTCGAGCGGCGGCTGTCCGCCGAGCAGCTCGCCGCGATTGAGCTCGACGATGCGCTCCATGTTCGGCGGCCGCGGCGGCTGCGGCCCGAGTCGCGCGTCGAGGAAGTCGGCGAGCTCGCCCTGGAGCGCCGGGTTGAAACGGCGTTCGAAGCCGATCGTCGTCGACGGCTTCGAGCTCATGGCCGCGCCGCACAGCGAGCCGGCGACGTGGCCGGGGAAGACCTCGACGCCGTCGCCGAGCTCCACCAGCCGCCGCAAGCTGTGGAAGAGGCCCTCGGCTCCCTCTCGCGCTTCGACTGCGAGGTCGGGACGGCCCGCGTCGCCGACGAACAGCGAGTCACCGGTGAGGACGAGCCACGGCTCGTCGCCGCGCGAGCGATCGATTACCGCGAAGCAGCAGTGCTCGGGACGATGGCCCGGCGTGTGGATCGTGCGCAGGACGACGTCACCCACCTCGACCTCGGTTCCGTCCTCGAGTCGCTCGTGCGGGAAGGCCGTCCCGGCGTCCCCGTGGACGCGAATCGGCACACCGTGCTCGAGTGCGAGCCGTCCGTGCCCGGAGACGTGATCCGCGTGCGTGTGCGTCTCGAGGACTGCGGCGAGTCGGACGCCCTGGCGCTCGGCCTCCTCCAGCACCGGCTCGATGTAATAGGGCGGGTCGACGACGACCGCCGCGCCGGCCTGCTCGTCGCCCACGAGGTACGAGGCACAGCCCAGGTCGTCGTTCAGGAACTGGCGGAAGAGCACGGCCGCGACGCTACCACCGGCCTCCGCTATGTATCCGAAAGCGGTTCGCGCGCATGCTCTTCGTCCAGCAGTCGCAGGACGAACCAGCCGATCGCGACCAGGAAGACGAGCGTCTGCTCGCCGTTCATCAGGATCCCGCCGAGGTTCTGGTCGCGGATGGGCGACAGCCCCCAGAGCCGCGGCGCCTGCTCGTAGAACTCGTAGAACGGCGAGCTGGAGAAGATGTACGCGAGGCCGAGGAACGACGAGCCGATGAAGGCGATGACGAGATAGGCGAGACCGGCCGGAGGCGAAAGGCGGCCGCTCACGATCGGCCACCAGAAGAGAAGCCCGGCCGCGATCAGGATCCCGTGCTCGATGTTCAGTCCCCAGCCGGTGCGGAGCGCCCAGTTGTAGAACGGCGCGATGTGGGTCAGGTACCAGGCGCCGAGCCAGATCGGGAGGATCCACCGCGTTCGGAGACGGTCCAGCCCCCGCCGGCCGATCCCTTCGCGCATCCGCGACGTGAGGCCGAGCAGGACGAGGAGCGGCGCGAGGTCCGCGATCAGCCCGTTCTGAAGCAGGTGGATCAGCAGGAGGTAGCGCGCCGCAATCGTCTCGAGCGGCGAGTTGAGCGAGGCCGCGATCAGGAAGAGCCCGGAGGCGAAGCAGGCGATCCGCCATGCCGGCGGCCGCTCCCTGCGCGTCTCGTGCCAGTAGAGCACCCCGGCGGCCGCAGCGAGCGCGAGGAAGATCGGCTCGAGGCTGAACGCGGTCGCACTCACGGCTGTCGGCTGGAAGCGACGGCGGCCAAGCCGCCGTTGCCCGGCCGGAGTTCCCCGTCGCCTTCGGCGACGGGTGGGGCCGCGAGACGAGCCCTGCGCGAGCGGCTCCAGCGCGGGCGCAAGAGGAGCGCGACGCAAATCCCGAGTGTGAGGAGCTGCTCGACCATCATCACGATGCCGGCCAGCTGCTGGTCGGTGACCGCCGAGATGCCGTAGGCGCCGTGGTAGGCCGGGTAGAGCGGCGTGAAGGAGAAGACGAGCACGTCGGTGAGGATCTGGCCGGCGGCGAACATGGCCGCCGCGAGCGCGACCCGGCCGCCGACGCTGAGCCGGCGGTGCGACCCCGGATCGACGAGGAGCGTCCACACGAGGATCCCGACGAACATCCAGCAGACGTGCTCGAAGTCGTGCAGCCATTCGTGCTCAACGGCGAGGTCGTAGAGGTAGGGGATGTGCCAGATCGCGAGGTTCGCGACCCAGAGGCCGAACGCGACGCGCGGTCGCAGCAGTGTCCCGAGGACGCTGCGGACGCGCGGACTGCGGGCGAGCGGGGAGAGGATCGGAGCGGGGAGGAAGAAGACGAGCAGCGGTCCTCGCAGCGCGGTGATCATGAGCGCCGGGCCGAGGTCGCCGATCAGGACGTGCTGGGCCATGTGCGCGGTGAGCAGCTTCTCGTCAGCGACCTCGTCGAGCGGCCCGACGAGGGCGAAGACCGTCACGCCGAGCCCCGCGGCGAACAGCGCGACGCGATCCCATCCGGCACGATCGGCGCGCCCACGCCGACGGAGCCGGACGACCGCCTGGAGAAAGAGCAGCGCTGCGAGCGCCGCGGCAATGACCGGTACCACGCCGTCGATTGTGCCTGGTACCGCGCACGCCGGTTCCCTCGGTCCGCAGGAGGGTTAGAGTCCCGCGCGTCGAGCGGGAGGCGCGTTGATTCTCGTAGTGGGTGCGACCGGTGAGCTCGGAGGACGAGCGCTCCGGCTGCTCCGAGACCGAGGTGAGCGGGTGCGCGGGCTGGTGCGGCCGTCAAGCGACGCAAGCGGTGTGGAGTCGGTCGGCGCCGAGGTCGTGCGTGGAACGCTCGGCGAGCCCGAGAGCCTCGCCGCTGCTTGCGACGGCGTCGGGACGGTCGTATGCACGGCAACCGCCATCGCGCGGGAGCTCGCAGGAACCGGGGGAGGCGGTATCGATGAGGTCGACCGTACGGGCGTCGGAAACCTGATCCAGGCGGCCGAACGCGCTGGGGTCGAGCGCTTCGTCTACGTCTCCTATGCGGGAGTCGAGGCAGGGCTCGGTTTCCCTCTGGAGCGGGCGAAGCTCGCAAACGAGCAGCGGCTCGAGTCCGCGGGCATGCGCCGCGTCGTCGTGCGTCCGGACGCCTTCCAGGAACTCCATCTGGGCGCGACGGCCCAGTTCGACATCGCAGGGGGAAAGGTGGGCGTGCTCGGCCGAGGCGACACTCGCCGCCGGTTCGTGGCGACCGACGACATCGCCACGCTGCTGGGCGAGCTTGCCCTCGAAGCCGAGCCGCCGGAGCTGATCGAGGTCGGTGGCCCGGAGGCGCTGAGCAAGAACGACGCCATCGAGTTCGTCGAGCAGACGGGTGGCCTGCAGCTGAAGCGGCAGCGTCTGCCGCGACCGCTCGTCCGCCTCGGGATGCACCTGCTCTCCCGTCCCCGGCCGGCGCTTGCGGCGGTCTTCGGACTCGGCCTCCTCATGGACCTCCACGAGGGTACGGCGACCGACGCTCCACTCAGGGAACGCGGAATCGAGCCGCGCTCCGCGAGCGAGTGGCTGCGCCGGCAACTGGAGCCCGACTTCGCCTGAGACGATCTAGAAGCCGAGGTGCTTCGCGATCACCATGCGCTGCACCTCATTCGTGCCCTCGCCGATCTCGAGGATCTTCTGGTCGCGGTAGAGCCGCGCGATCGCGAACTCCTCCATGAAGCCGTAGCCGCCGTGGATCTGGAGCGCGGTGTTCACGACACGGTTCGAGAGGAGCCCGGTGTAGAGCTTCGCCTGCGCGGCCGCCAGCGCGAACGGCTTGCCCGCGTCCTTGAGCCACGCCGCGCGGTAGACGAGCTGCCGCCCGGCCTCGATCTCCGTCGCCATGTCGGCGAGCTGGAACTGGATCGCCTGGAAGCTCGCGATCGGCCGTCCGAACTGCTGCCGCTCCTTCGCGTAGGCGGCGGCGAGGTCGTACGCCCCCTGCGCGAGGCCGACGCCCATCGAGGCGACCGAGATGCGGCCGCCGTCGAGGATTTCCATGAACTGCCGGAAGCCGAGCCCGCGCGGGCCGAGCAGGTTCCCCTCGGGGACGGCGCACGACCGAAAGGAGAGCTCGCGCGTGTCGGACGCATGCCAGCCGAGCTTGTGCATCGGCCCGGAGATCTCGTAGCCGTCGGTCCCGTTCGGGACGATCAGGTTCGAGATCTCGTCGTCGCCGGTGCGCGCGGTGATCGTGACGCAGGCGCTGATGTCGGTGCCGGCGTTCGTGATGAAGATCTTCGAGCCGTCGATCACCCATTCGCCGTCGCGCAGCTCGGCCTTTGTCCGAGTCGCGCCGGCGTCGGATCCGGCGTTCGGCTCGGTGAGCCCGAACGCGGCGAGACCCTGCCCCGCGGCGAGCCGGGGCAGCCACTCCTGCTTCTGCTCCTCGTTCCCGAAGAGGAGGATCGGCATCGTCCCGAGCGAGGTATGCGCAGCGACGGTGATCGCCACGGAGGAGTCGATGCGCGTCAGCTCCTCGATCGCAATTGCGTACGAGACGGTGTCGCCGCCGGCGCCGCCGTACTCCTCGGGGATGGGCAGGCCCATCAGGCCCAGCTCGCCGAGCTCGCGCACGAGGTCGTACGGGAAGCGCGACTCGCGGTCGAGCTCTTCGGCGACCGGAGCGACCTTCGTCTCCGCGAACTCGCGGACGGTGCGCCGGATCAGCTCCTGTTCGTCGGAGAGCTCGAAGTTCAAGCGACGAGCCTGCCGAGCTCGGCGATCAGCCGGACGCCGTAGCCGGTGCCACCGGGGACCCGCAGGTAGTCGCCGCGGCTGCGCTCGAGGAAGGCCGGCCCGGCCATGTCCACGTGGCACCACGGGCCGTCGCCGGCGAACTCGTGCAGGAACTCGGCGGCGAGAGCGGGGGAGCCCTGGCGCAGCGTCGAGCCGTTCTTCATGTCCGCGAACGCCGAGTCGATGTAGCGCCGGTAGCGGGGATGCAGCGGCAGCGGCCAGACGAGGTCGCCGCTGCGGCGGCCCGCCTCGACGATGAGGTCGCGCCACTGCTCGTCGTTTGCGAACGCGCCGGCGTAGAGGTCGCCGAGCGCGAGCTCCATCGCACCCGTCAGCGTGGCGAGGTCGAGCACGTGGGTCGCACCCTCGCGACGGACGTACCAGAGGGCATCGGCGAGCACGAGCCGTCCCTCGGCGTCGGTGTTGATTACCTCGATCGTCTTGCCGTTGGCGGCGCGGAGGATGTCGCCGGGCCGGAACGCGTCCCCACCGGGCAGGTTCTCGGCGGCGGCGAGGGCGGCGATCGCCCGCACCGGTGCACCGAGCGCGGCGAGCGCGCCGATCCCGTGCAGCGTCCCGGCTCCGCCGGACATGTCGCCCTTCATGTCCTGCATGCCCCCGGACGGCTTGATCGAGATGCCGCCCGCGTCGAAAGTGATCGACTTGCCGACCAGTCCGAGCCGGATGTCGTCCCGGGCGCCGGGCGGGTCGTAGCGGAGCACGATCAGGCGGGGCTCGTTGCGGCTCCCGCGCCCGACGGCGGTCAACGCGCCCATCCCGAGCTCGTCGAGCTCCTTGGTGGCGAGGACCTCGCAGGTCAGGTGCTCGTGCTCGCGCGCGAGCTCCTGCGCCCTCTCGCCGAGCGTGTGCGGCGTGAGCTCGTTCGGCGGCATGTTCGAGAGGTCGCGCGCGCGGTTCGCCCGCTCGGCGACGATCGCGGCGCGCTCGACGGCGGCCTGGATCTCCGGATCGCCGCCGTGGCCGACGACGATCCGCTCCGGCGCGCGCGCCTCGTCGTTCGACTTCCAGTGGCCGGGCGAGTAGGCGCCCAGGATCGTTCCCTCGACGAGTGCTGCGGCCTGCGCGGGCAGCGGCACCGGCAGCGACTCGTCGAGCAGCCAGACGAGGGTGCCGCCCACGCGAGCGAGAGCCTGGGCGGTCGCCGCACCCGCGGTGCGCAGCGCGTCGGCGTCCACCTCGTCGCGCTTGCCGACTCCCGCCGCGACGAGGCGTGGCGCCTCGAGCTCGCCGTTCAGGTGCAGCAGAACCGTGTCGCCACGCTCACCGCGCAGCTCCCCGCTCTCCAGGAGCTTCGCGAGGCGGCCGCCGAGCTTCTCCTCGACGATCTTGGCACCGTCACCGCCGAGCGGCTGCGCCACCGGAAGAGCGACTGCGTCCGCGTCCGCCTGTCCCGGAAGCGCGATCTCGACCTTCGTCACGGGGCGCGATGGTATCGCTGCGGCGCACGCGGCGAGGCATAGACTCGCGCTCGACCCCGAGAAGGAGCGGTAGATGCCAGGCACCGTGCAGGAGTTCTTCGAGACGCTTCCCTCCCGCGCCGACACATCGAAGACGGCGGGCATGAACAACTCGTACGGCTTCGACATCGAAGGGGCCGGCCGGTGGACCGTCAAGGTGACGGACGGCAGCGTCAGCGTGCACGACGGCCTCGAGGACGGCGCGGACTGCACGATCAGCGCGTCGCAGGAGATCTTCGAGAAGATCGTCGCGGGCGAGCAGAACCCGACGAGTGCCTACATGACGGGCAAGCTCAAGCTCAAGGGCGACATGGGCGCCGCGATGAAGCTGCAGAAGCTGTTCCCGAGCTAGGGCTACTCGTCCAGCTCGACGAGCACCGCTCCGCCGGCTACACGGTCGCCCTCGCTCACGTTGACTGCGCGGACGGTTGCCTCGTACGGCGACACGAGCGGCGTCTCCATCTTCATCGCCTCGAGCACGACGAGCGGCTGGCGCGCCGCAACCTTCGCCCCGGGCTCGACCAGGACGCGGATCACTGTGCCCGGCATCGGTGCTACGACTTCCGCCTGCTCCTGCCCGCCGGAGCCGTGGCCGCCTGCGGCCGCGTCGACGTCGGGCGCGGGCCGCGTCGGCGGCCGAGGAAGGTTCAGCCGCCACGGCTCGCTCCAGACCTCTGCCGGAGCGGCAGCCGGCGGCTCCGACAGCGGAGGGTTCTCGGCCAGGAACGCGGTCGTGACACGGCCCGCGCGGACCAGCGGATGCCCGACGAGCCAGCGCAGAAGCGGGAGGTTCGTCGTGACGCCGCCGATCTCCGTCTCCCGCAGGGCGCGGGCGAGGCGGTCGAACGCCTCCTCGCGCGTGTCACCCTCGGCGATGAGCTTCGCGATCAGCGGGTCGTAGGCGGTGCCGATCTCGTCGCCCTCGCGCACGCCCGAGTCGACGCGGATCCCCTCCGGCAGCCGCAGCCGCTCGAGGCGGCCGGCCTGGGGCAGGAACGAGCGCGGATCCTCGGCGTACAGCCGAACCTCCACCGCGTGACCTCGCAAGTAACAGTCTGTTACTAGGTTGGACAGGGCCTCGCCGGACGCGATCCGGAGCTGCTCCCGCACGATGTCGATCCCCGTCACGAGTTCGGTCACGGGATGCTCGACCTGGATCCGCGCGTTCAGCTCGAGGAACCAGAAGTCGCGCCCGTCGAGGACGAACTCCGCAGTGCCTGCGCTCTCGTAGCCGATCGCCCGCGCAAAGGCGACCGCCGCGTCGCTCATCCGCGCCCGCAGCTCGGGGTCGAGCGCGGGGGACGGCGCCTCCTCGAGCACCTTCTGGTGGCGGCGCTGGATCGAGCAGTCGCGCTCGCCGAGCGCCGCGACGTTGCCGTATCGGTCCGCAAGGAGCTGGATCTCGACATGGCGCGGGCGCTCGAGGTAGCGCTCGCAGAAGACCGAGTCGTCGCCGAACGCGGCAGCCGCCTCGCGCCGCGCGGCCGCGAGCGCCTCGTCCAGGTCGTCCTCGGCACGCACCACGCGCATACCCCGCCCACCGCCACCCGCGGCCGCCTTGACGAGGAGCGGGAAGCCGATCTCCTCCGGCGCCCCGCTCGGCAGCACCGGAACGCCGGCCGCGCGCGCCGTCTCCTTGGCCGCGAGCTTGTCGCCACCGGCCCGCAGCGCCAACGGCGGCGGCCCGACCCAGGTCAGCCCCGTCTCGAGAACCGCCTCGGCGAGCTCGGCGCTCTCGGAGAGGAAGCCGTACCCGGGATGCACGGCGTGGGCCCCGGACTCGCGGGCGGCCCGTACGTGCTCGGCCGGGTCGAGGTACGACGAGATCTCGAGGAGCGCGTCTGCCGACTCCGCATGCAGCGAGCCACGGTCGTCGGGAGCGGCCACGGCGACCGTCTCGATCCCCTCGGCACGACAGGCGCGGAAGATGCGCAAGGCGATCTCCCCTCGGTTCGCGACGAGCAGACGGCGCATCCGCAGGAGTCTAGGGACGCCCTCGCCGAAAGAACCGGGCGATTCCGCGCGGTCGGCTCTACTCTTCCTCGTTTGAGCGACCCGGGAGGTGAAAGGACAATCGCCGTGCGGCTCAGGTTGGGGGTTGCCCTGGTGGCGGCAGCGGTCGCCTGTACGACGGCGGGAACTGCGCACGCCTCGACGGCGCTCATCGTCACCGGCCACGGCTGGGGCCACGGCGTCGGCCTGAGCCAGTGGGGCGCGTACGGCTACGCGCGGCACGGCTGGAAGTACCGCCGGATTCTGGCGCACTACTACCCGGGCACGAAGATGAGCCAGGTCGGCGACCTGCGCGTCCGCGTCCTGCTCGCGCAGGGCCAGGCTTCCGTCACGGTCGGCTGTGCCACGCCGATGGTGGTCACGGACGGCAGGCGACTGACCCGGAAGCTGCGGGCCGGGACCTACGGCGTGGGCCCGAGGCTCGTGCTCCCGGTGCGGCGTCACGGAGGGGGACTCTCGTTCGGGCACCTCGCCGTCTTCGAGTGCCCGCGGGCGCCGCTGATGTTCGACGGCCGCGAGTACCACGGGACGCTCGTCCTCCGAAGCCAGGGTGGAGGAGTCTCGGTGATCAACGGGCTCCCGCTCGACACCTATCTGCGCGGCGTCGTTCCCTCGGAGTCGCCGTCGCACTGGCCGCTCGCCGCCCTGGAGGCGCAGGCGGTCGCCGCCCGCTCGTACGCCGTCGCGGAGCTGCGGCCGAGCTCGTGGTACGACCTGGTGCCGACCACCGCCGACCAGGTCTACGGGGGCGTGAGGGCCGAGCGGCCGAGCACGGATCGCGCCGTGTACGCCACCCGCGGTCAGGTGCTGACCTGGAACGGGCAGGTCGCGCGCACGTACTACTCCTCCAGCTCGGGCGGTCGCACCGAGGCCGTACAGGACGCCTGGCCCGGTGCGACGCCGACCCCGTACCTGCGCTCGGTACCGGATCCCTACGACACCTACTCGCCGCACCACAACTGGGGCCCGTACAACTTCTCGTCGTCGCGGCTGGCCGCGGCGCTCGGGCTCGGGAGCGCCGTCGAGTCGGTGGGGACGGTCCGGGACAGCAGCTTCCGGGCCAGGGCCGTCGTCTTCCATCTCGCGTCGGGCGCCGTCGTCCGCCGCAGCGGGACACAGGTCGCGAAGGCGCTGCACCTCTTGTCGTCGTGGTTCTCCATCGGGCAGCTGCAGGTCTCGACGAGCAGCAGCCACCTGCTCTACGGCGGCCGGGTGGCGGTCACCGCTCGCGCCGCGAACGTCCAAGGGGCGGTGCTGCAGGCACGCACCGCCAACGGGGCCTGGCGCGCCCTCCGCAGCGTCGGGCGCGCGACGCGACTCACGTTCCAGCCGCGAGCGAGCACCGCCTACCGCATCGTCGCGCCGGGAACGAACGGACCCTCGGTGCCCGTGGCGGTGGCCCCGCGCGTGCAGGTCCACGCGCAGAGCCCGCGCATGCTCGTTGGTGACATCTCGCCGCGCCCGGATGCCTCCGTCGCGGTCTGGCGCCTGGTGCGCGGCCGGTGGCGCATCGTCGCGCATCCGATCCTCGACTCCGCCGGCAGCTTCAGGACGCCGCTGACCCTCCGCCCGGTCGACTACCGGATCACGGTCGCGGCCGGCCGGCTGGCGGCCACGCAGGCGTCGCTCCATCTGACGCGGCGGATGCTCCAGAGCCTGCGCTAGTGACCGCCGGTTCGGGCGGCCCGGTCTGGGGCGCCGCGAGCGCCGACCTCAACGCGACCTTGCTCGAGTGGCCGGCCGGACGAGGCCCGGCCGAGCACGTGAACGAGGAGCGCGACGTCCTCTACGTCGTCCTGGCCGGCTCGGTCACGCTGTCGGTGGACGGCGACGCGCGCGAACTCGGTACGGGGGAGGCGGCGATCGTGGAGAAGGGATCCCGCCGCGCGCTCGTGGCCGGCCGCGACGGAGCCCGTTACCTCACGGCTCACGTCCGGCGCGGCGGGCTCGAGCTGAAGCGACTCTGAGGCTGCGTCGGGATCACAGGCCGCCCAGCCCGGCCAGCCAGACCACCAGGGCGACGAAGCCGAAGCCGGAGACCGTCAGCGCCACCCGCAGCCGTGAGGGGTGCTCGTGCGCCTCGGGTAGGAGGTCGGAGGCCCCGAGAAAGAGGAACATGCCGGCGTAGAGGGCCAGGAGGGCTCCGAGCCCCTGGGCCGAGATCGCGAGCGAGGCCCCGACCGCGGCGCCGGCAATCGGGGCGGTCGCGTCCACCGCCAGCCAACGCAGAGCCCGTCGCCGGCCCCCGCCCTGCCGGAGGATGAAGGACACCGTATTCAGTCCGTCGGCGAAGTCGTGACTGGCCACGGCGACAAAGACCAGAATCCCCGTGCCCAGGGAGACGTGCAGGGCCAGGCCGATGCCCAGCCCGTCCAGGAACGAGTGGGCCGAAAGGGCCAACGCGCCGAAGGCCCCGACTCGACGATGGGCACGGGCCTGGTCGGAGTCGTCGCGGTGATGGAGCACCAGGAGGCGGTTGGCGAGGAAGAAGAGGACGAAGCCGAGGGCCACGAGCAGCGACGTGCGGCCCGGCTGCCCCAGTTCGCGCTCGGCCTCGGGCAGGACCTCCAGGAGCGCGATGGCCACCACCACGCCGCCTGAGAGGGCGATGAGGTCACCCAGCCGGCCGGCCAGCCTTACCGCGGCCAGCCCGCCCAACGTGGTCGAGATGGCGGTGGCGAGGGCCAGGAGCAGGGCCAACCAGGGCACGCTCACAGCGAAGGCTGCCGGTCGAGAACGATAACGGTTCTCATTCGCACGCGCATTAGAATAGGGAACGTGAGCCGGCAAGGCCTCTCGGACCTGCTCGAGCAAAACGGCGTGCGGGCCACGCCGCGCCGCCTCGAAGTGCTGGAGGAGCTCGCGCGCGAGCGCGACGACGTGACGGCGCAGCAGCTCTGGGGCCGGCTCCGGGAACGCGAATCCCGCACCGGCCTCGCCACCGTCTACCGGACCCTGGCGCTCCTGAGCGAGAACGGCGTCGTCGACGTCCTCTCACATCACGGCGGCGAGCAGTGCTACCGGCTCTGCGGAGACGCGCATCACCATCATCTGCTCTGCGAGCGCTGTCACCGCGTGGTCGAGGTGCAGGAGTGCGGGCTCGACGACTGGGTCGCCGCCGCCGCAAAGCGCCACGGCTTCGTCGCGACCGACCATCGCGTCGAGATCGTCGGCCTCTGCGCCGACTGCCGCTCCGGCTAGGTCGCCCGCACGTAGCGAATGCGCGCGCCCCAGTAATACGCACCGCGCGGTCGGAGCCTATTCCTCGCTGCGCCAGGTCGGCAGGCGCTTCTCGAGGAAAGCCCGCAAACCCTCCTGGCCCTCGTCGCTCGTTCGCCGCTCGGCGATCCAGCGGGCGGTCTCCGGGCCGTCCGGCCGCTCGCGGACGAGGCGCTTCGCCCAGCGCGCCGCCTGCGGGCCAGCGGAGAGGAGCTCGCCGACGACGCGGCCAACTGCGCCGTCGAGATCTTCTGCGACCTCGTGCACGAGGCCGATCCTGAGTGCTGTCTCGGCGTCGAAGCGCTCGCCGGTCACGAAGTAGCGGCGCGCGGCGGCGGCGCCGATCCGCGCGAGCGCGAACGGCGAGATCACGGCCGGAATGATCCCGAGCTTCACCTCCGAGAAGGCGAAGACGGCATCGGGCGCGGCGATCGCAATGTCGGCCGCCGCCACGAGCCCGGCTCCTCCACCGAGGGCATGACCTTGCACGCGTGCGACCACGGGAGCCGGGCAGCCGTCGATCGCCTCGAGCATCGCGCGCAGCGCGTTCGCGTCGGCGATGTTCTCCTCGTACGAGAGATCGACCGACGAGCGCATCCAGTCGACGTCGGCGCCTGCGGAGAAGCTCGGCCCATCGCCTTCGAGCACCACGGCGCGGGCGCGGCCGACCGCGACGAACGCCTCCGCGAGCTCGGCGATGAGTGGGGCGTCGAACGCGTTCCGGCGGTCGGGACGCGCCATCGTGATGCGGAGGACGTCGCCGTCGCGCTCGGTGCGGAGGTTCGAGGGCACGAGGCGAGAGCTTAGAGTCCTGCTCATGCTGCGCGGAGCTATCGCCGCGGCCCTGACGCCGCTTCGCGACGAGCGGCTCGACGCGGCGGCCGTCCCTCCGTACCTCGACTTCCTCGCCGGGCACGGGGTGGACGGCGTGCTCACGCTCGGGACGACCGGCGAAGGAGTGATGTTCTCGCCGGAGCAACGGCGCGAGATCGCCGAGGCATTCCTCGCTGCGGCGGCCGGTCGGATCCAGGTCGCCGTTCACGTCGGTGCCCAGACGACGCGCGACACGGTCGCGCTGGCCGAGCACGCGGCCGGCGCCGGAGCCGACGCGGTCGCCGTGATCGCGCCGCCCTATTTCGCACTCGACGAGGACGAGCTCCTCGCGCATTTCGTCTCAGCCGCGGCGGCCTGCGCCGCGGTGCCCTTCTACCTCTACGAGTTCGAGGCGCGCAGCGGCTACGCGATCCCCGTCGCCGTCGTCGAGCGGCTGCGCGAGCGGGCTCCGAACCTCGCGGGCCTGAAGGTCTCGGACTCGCCGTGGGACAAGGTCTCTCCGTATCTGCTCGAAGGGCTGGACGTGTTCGTCGGCGCGGAGGGGCTACTGGTCGAGGGCCTGGCAGCCGGCGCGGCCGGGTCGGTCTCGGGACTCGCTGCGAGCTTCCCCGACGCGGTCGTGCCGCTCGTGCGCGATCCGGTGCCGGAGCTGGGCGAGAAAGCGCGCGCGCTACGAGCCTCGCTCAGCCGGCTCCCCTTCCACGCCGCGTCCAAGACCGCGCTCGGGCTACGCGGCGTGCCGGTCACCGCCGAGGTCTGTCCGCCGCTGCGCGGCCTGACCGAGGCCGAGCGGACCGAGGTCGAGCGGATCGTGCGCGGCCGGCACGCGTGAGCGCGCTGCGCAGCCTGATCCTCGCGGCCGCGGACAGTCCGCGGCTGCAGCGCTTCGTGCAGCGCTACGGCTTCAAGCTCGGCGCGGCGCGCTTCGTGGCCGGCGAGAGCCTCGACGCCGCCGTCCCGGTCCTGCGGCGGCTGAACGAGCAGGGGCTCCTCACGAACACGACGCTGCTCGGCGAGGGCGTGCGCGACGAGGCGGAGACGCGCGAGGTCGTCGGCGCCTACCGCGGGCTGCTCGACCGCATTCGGGCGGAGGGCCTGCGCACGAACGTCGCGCTCAAGCTCACGCACCTCGGCCTCTCGATCGACGAAGAGCTCGCGCGGCGCAACGTCGCCGAGCTCGTCGGGTACGCGGCGAGCGTCGGCAACTTCGTCCGGATCGACATGGAGGAGTCGCGTCACGTCGACGCCACGCTCCGCATCTACCGCGCCCTGCGCGAGAGCGGCCACGAGAACGTGGGCACGGTCCTGCAGTCCTATCTGTTCCGCAGCGAGCAGGACCTCGCCGAGCTGCTCCCGCTCGCGCCGAACCTCCGCCTCGTCAAGGGCGCGTATCTCGAGCCGCCGGAGCTCGCCTACCCGCGCAAGAGCGACGCCGACGCCGCGTACGTCCGGCTGCTCGAGGCGTCGCTCGGCGGCGACGGCTTCACCGCGGCCGCGACGCACGACGAGACGCTGATCGAGCACGCGATCTCGTTCGCCGCCGAGCACCGGATCCCGCGAGAGCGCTTCCAGTTCCAGATGCTGTACGGCGTGCGCTCGCGCCTGCAGCTCGACCTGGTGCGGCGCGGCTACGACGTCCTCGTCGCCACGCCGTACGGGCCGGAGTGGTACCGCTATCTCATGCGCCGGCTCGCCGAGCGGCCGGCCAACGTTCTCTTCCTGCTGCGGAATCTCGTTCGAGGCTGAGCTCCAGGAAGAACAGCGCCGCGATGGCGACGAGCGCGAGGTCACGGACGAGGAGGTACCACGACCAGGGCGAGGCGTGATCGAGCGCGAGCGACCAGTAGTGCACGGGGAACCACGTCTGCGTGAGGCCGAGGGCGAGGAAGAGGAACCCGCCCGCGAGCACTCCTCTCGCGCCGCGCACGAGGAAGACGAACGGGACGAGCCAGATCAGGTACTGCGGCGAGAGCACCTTGTCGAACGCGATGAGCGCCGCGACGGCGGCTCCGGCTGCGAGGAGCACCGTCTCGCCGCCTGCGTTGCGCCGCCTCGCGAACACGATCCAGACCGCCACGACCGCCGCGATCTCCAGCACGGTCGCGAGATCGGCGGCGAGACCGGCGCCGCGCCCGCTCAGCGCCTGCGCGCCGTGCGCGTCGATGGTGGCGAGCGGACGCATGCCGAGGTGTTCCGCCGCCATCAGCACCGCGGCGCCGAGGCTCTCGACCTGCAGCGGCCGGCCGAGCTGGTCGGAGAACATCGCGCGGAGGCCCTCGGGCGCGAGGATCGCGAACGGCAGGAAGCACGCGACTGCGGTCGCGAGAAACCCGGCAACGACGGCGACTGCGCCGGCCTGTCCCCGTCGCCGCCAGAGATGAGCGACGGCGATCGGCAGGAGCACTGCGGGCCAGAGCTTCGCGGCGAAGCCGAGACCGAGGAGCACGCCGCTGAGGACGGGGCGCTCACTGACGATCGCGGCCAGAGCGGCCACCGCGAGCAGCGTCGGCCACAGATCGAACCGCGTGTCGAAGAGGGAGCCGAGGACGAGCGGCGAGACGCCGATCGCGAGCAGCACCGCCCACGTGCGTTCCGGGCCGGCCTCGACCGTCCGCAGCGCCCACCCCGCGGCGCCGATGCACGCGGCGCCGCAGACGCCCATCAGCACTGCGAACGACGTGGCGTAGCTCCAGCTCATGTACGCGGGCAGGAGCATCGGCAGCAGGGCCGCCGGCGGGTACTCGAACGCGAAGTCGCGGTACGGCATCTGCCCGGCGCGGATCGCCGCTGCATGCTCCTGGTAGCCGCCGACGTCCGAGAGCTGGCCGTGCTCGAGCCAGGCGATGAGCGCGTAGAACGAGAGCCCGAGCACGACCGCGGCCGCGGCCGCGGCCGCGGCAATCCACGTCCCCCGAGCGCGGGTCACACGACGTCGAACTCTTCGGCGACGACCGGCTCGTCCCCGATCAGCTCCGGGATCGGACCGAGATCGGGGAGCCGGTCGCCGAACGAGATGAGCCCGAACCGGTCCTGCGCCTGGTTCGCGACCCACACGTCGCCGTCCGGCAGCGTGGGCAGATGCTCGCGCAGCTCCTCGAGCGTCGTCTTCGAGTCGAACAGGTTCCAGATCATGATCCGCGCGATCATCACTACATGCGGAAGACGCCGAAGGTCGTCTCCGGGATGGGCGCGTTACGTGCCGCTGCGAGCCCGAGTGCGAGCACCCGCCGGGTGTCCAGCGGGTCGATGATCCCGTCGTCCCAGAGCCGCGCCGTCGAGTAGTAGGGATTTCCCTCCTCCTCGTACTTCGCCCGGATCTCGTCCTGATCGACGTCACCGACCATCGAGAGGACGGTCGCCGCCTGCTCTCCGCCCATGACCGAGATGCGCGCGTTCGGCCACATCCACAGCTGCCGCGGCTCGTACGCGCGGCCGCACATCGCGTAGTTGCCGGCGCCGAACGAGCCGCCCGTCACGACCGTGAACTTCGGCACCTGCGCATTCGCCACGGCCATGACCAGCTTCGCGCCGTCGCGCGCGATCCCGCCGGCCTCGTACTCGGTACCGACCATGAAGCCGGTGATGTTCTGCAGGAAGACGAGCGGGATCCGCCGCTTGCAGCAGAGCTCGATGAAGTGAGCGCCCTTCTGCGCCGACTCGGCGAACAGCACGCCGTTGTTCGCGAGGATCCCGACGTGGAAGCCCTCGATCCGTGCGAAGCCGGTCACGAGCGTCTCGCCGTAGACCTGCTTGAACTCCTGGAAGCGTGAGCCGTCGACGATGCGCGCGATCAGTTCGCGCGGGTCGACCTGGTGGCGAAAGTCCTCGGGAATGAGCCCGTAGAGATCGGACGGGTCGAGCGCCGGCGGCTCCGGCGCCGCGACGTCCCAGGTCGGGTCAGGGCTGCGTCCCTCGAGATGCCGGACGATGCCCCGCGCGATCGCGAGCGCGTGCTCGTCGGAGATCGCGTAGTGGTCGGCGACGCCCGAGCGGCGCGTGTGGACGTCGGCGCCGCCGAGCTCCTCCGCCGTCACGTCCTGACCCGTCGCGGCCTTCACGAGCGGTGGTCCGCCGATGAAGATCGTGCCGGTGCCGCGCACGATCACCGTCTCGTCGGACATCGCCGGCACGTAGGCACCGCCCGCAGTGCACGAGCCCATCACGACCGCGATCTGCGGGATGCCCTGCGCGGACATCTGCGCCTGGTTGTAGAAGATCCGCCCGAAGTGCTCGCGGTCGGGGAAGACCTCCGCCTGGAGCGGGAGGAACGCGCCGCCGGAGTCAACGAGGTAGATGCACGGGAGCCGGTTCTGCTCGGCAACCTCCTGCGCGCGCAGGTGCTTCTTCACCGTGAGCGGGAAGTACGAGCCGCCCTTGACCGTCGCGTCGTTCGCAACGATCACGCACTCGCGGCCCTCGACCACGCCGATGCCGGTCACGATCCCCGCGCTCGGCGCTCCGCCGTCGTACATCTCCCAGGCGGCGAGCGCATTCAGCTCGAGGAAGGCGGTGCCGGGGTCGACGAGCAGGTCGACGCGCTCCCGCGCGGGCAGCTTGCCGCGCGAGCGGTGCCGCTCCGTTGCCTTCTCGCCGCCGCCGCGCGCGACCTGGGCCGACCGCTCGCGCAGCTCGGCGACGAGCTCCTCCATTCGCCCGCGGCGCCGCGCGAACTCCTCGGCTTCGCGGTCGAGCTGCGAGGTCAGGACGGCCATGTGCGGAGCCTAAACGGAGGGCAGGCAGGCATTGACAACTTCGTCACGAACCGTAGATTCGCCCGGATGGGGTCAACCCCGATCAGGAGGGATCGATGGATGGCGAATTGACGACGGCGGCCCCCGGCGGCGCGGGCGAGGATGCCCGGCTCGAGAGTCTCGGTTACAAGCCTCAGCTCAACCGCGTGCTCGGCGTTTTCTCGAACTTCGCGGTCGGGTTCACGTACCTGTCGCCGATGGTCGGCATCTACTCGCTCTTCGTGTTCGGCCTCGGCATTGCCGGGCCGGCGTACATCTGGCTCACTTTCATCCCCCTCATCGGGATGCTCTTCGTCGCCCTGGTCTTCGGCGAGCTTGCGAGCCACTATCCCGTGGCGGGGGCGCTTTTCCAGTACAGCAAGTTCTCGGTCGGGCCTCGCTTCGGCTGGTTCGTCGGCTGGTTCTACGGCTTCGCTCTGCTCATCACGGTCGCAGCGGTCGACACGGGCGTCGTCGGCTACGTCTGCGCCTTGACCCACAACTGGTTCGGCTGGAACCTGAATCCGGCCGGCCACGGGACGATCCTCCTCATCACGCTGATCCTGCTCGCCGTCCAGACGACGGTGAACATCACCGGCGCCCGGATCATGGCGGACGTCGCGAAGTTCGGCGTCTACGTCGAGGTCCTCGGCACGCTCGGGATCGCGCTCATCCTCGCGATCCATGGGTTCCACCACAGCCTCGGCTTCCTCTTCTCGACGGAGGGCGCCCAGCACCACGCGACCAACGCCTTTGCCTTCGACTTCCACGGGAGCTGGCTCGCGGCCGCGCTCGTCGCCGTGCTCGCACCGGTCTACATCTTCTACGGCTTCGAATCGTGCGGGGACATCGCGGAGGAGACGAAGGACGCGGGCCGGCAGATCCCGAAGGCGATGCGCCACGCGCTGATCTGGGGCGGGGTCGGGTCGCTCATCCTCACCGGTGCCCTGTTGCTCGCGACGAGCAAGCACGACCCGGTCGGCACCACCGTCGCCGGCGGTGTTCCGGGGATCCTCGCCCAGCTGCCGAGCTGGCTGCAGGACTGCCTGCTCCTCCTGATCATCTTCGCCTTCTTCTCCTGCGGGTCGTCCATCCAGGGAGCGGGGAGCAGGCTCGCCTTCTCCTACGCTCGCGACGGCGCGCTCCCCGGATCCGGGTGGATCTCACGGGTCAACCAGCGGTTCAAGACACCGGTCAACGCGCTGCTGATGGGCGCGGTGATCACCGTGCTCTTCTGCCTGCTGGTCTACATCAACCCGGGCAGCAACTACCACATCGGGTTCGTCACGTATCCGGCGCACGTCAATGCCCTCGTCGCCCTCGTCTCGTTCGGCGTCAGCGGGATCTACCTGTCGTTCCTGCTGACCGTGATCGGCGCGATCATCGCGCGGGCGCGCGGCTGGCAGCCCGAGGGGGCGTTCCGGCTCGGGAAGTGGGCGTGGCCGGTCCTGATCATCGCGGGCGGCTACCTCGCCGCCATGTTCCTGAACGTCGTCTATCCCTCGGGCCTCACGAGCGCGAGGGCGTTCTTCAACATCGACTGGATCACACTGTTCGTGATCGCGATCATCGCCGTCGCCGGCGCGCTGTACCTCTTCATCGGCCGGCCGGATCGCAACGTGCAGCGGCACCTCGAGGGGGGCGGCGCGCCGCCCGAGGCGCCGCCGGTGACCACTCCGTGACCTGAGCCGTACGGGGCGTCGGCGTCGTCGGCGGCGCCCCGTACGCTTGTTCGCGTGATCGTCGCGCACCTCGATCTGGACGCGTTCTACGCCGCCGTCGAGCAGCTCGAGAATCCGGAGCTCCGGACGCAGCCGCTCGTCGTCGGCGGCGATCCGCGGGGACGAGGCGTCGTCGCCACGGCGAACTACGTCGCGCGCCGGTTCGGCATCCACTCCGCGATGAGCTGCGCCGAGGCGCTCCGCCGCTGCCCGGAGGCCGTCTTCGTCCGGCCGCGACACGCGCTGTACCGCGAGTACTCGCGCAACGTCTGGCAGACGGTGCGCGGCGTCGTCCCCACGGTCGAGCAGACCGGGGTGGACGAGGGCTACCTCGACGTCGGAGAGGTGGCTCGCGACTTCCTCGCCGCCCGAGTGGTCGCCGAGGCGGTGCAGACAGCTGTGCGGGCCGCGACGAGCCTGACCTGCTCGCTCGGTGTAGCGCCCTGCAAGGTCGCCGCCAAGGTGGCGAGCGACGCGCGAAAGCCGGGCGGGCTCGTCGTCGTGCCGGCGGGGCGGGAGGCGGCGTTCCTCGCGCCGCTCGCCGTGCGCCGGCTGCCGGGCGTGGGGCCGAAGGCGGAGGAACGGCTGCGGGCGGCCGCCGTCGAGACGATCGGCGACCTCGCGGCACTCCCCGACGACGAGCTGCGCCGCCTCCTGCCCGGCAGCGTCGGGAAGATGCTGCGCGACCGTGCGCGCGGCATCGACCCGCGCGAGCTCGAGCTCGACACCGAGCGGGTCTCGATCAGCGTGGAGAACACCTTCGAGCGCGACATCTCCGACCGCGAGCGACTCCACGACGAGCTGCGCGGGATGGCGGCCGAGGTCGCTGCCGCGCTGCAACGCAGTGGCCAGGTGGCGCGCACGGTGACGACGAAGCTCCGCTACGCGGACTTCTCCGTCCGCAGCCGCTCGAGCTCGCTGGCGAGCGGGATCGACGAGCCCGACACGATCGCCGAGCTCGCCTGCCGCCTCCTCGATCGCGGCCTGCGCGATCGGCCGGGGGCGCTGCGACTCGTCGGCGTCGGGGTCTCCGGCCTCGCCGATTTCCGCCAGCTCGCGCTCGACGCGGTTTGAGCTGCGGGCGCTGCCGGCCACGGGAAAGAACTGTTTCCGGCGGGTTGCTGCTAGGGTCGGTGGACGATCTGAGCGAGTTCCGGAGTGCGCGCTGGGCGCCTCCCCGAGAACGCGTACGAGCCCGAGCAGGGTCAGAAGGGGCGTAGGGACGCAGATCGTTCCCGCGTCGGCCCAGGCATCGAGCGCGACCGAGAGAAAGGAGGGGGCGAATGGCGGCGAAGCAGCAAACCCATGCGAAGCGCGCACGCGAGCTCGCGCTCAAGGAGCGGCGGGAGCGCAAGCGGGCAAAGAAGGAACAGACCGCCGACGAGCGCGCGGCAGGCAGGGAAGCAGCTGCCCAGAGCGGGGGAGCCGAAGCCGAAGAACAGTCCACGCCGGCAGCGGCCGAGTGGATCCGGTGAGGCCCGAACGGCGCGACGAAGGAGGCATCCCGCGCGTCCGGCGCGAGGTGACGCCCCCGCCCGGGGCCACCGCCCGCGAGGAGCGCTGGCCCGGGGCCAACGACGCCAAGGCGGAGAAGCTGCGCGGCCGGAGCCTGCAGCGCCGTGCCGGCGCGCAGGGTCTCCAGCTTCGCCACTCCGAGTACGGCTACGCCCTGATCAACTCCGCGCGCGAGCCCGTCGAGGATCGAAGTGACATGACGTTGGACGAGGTCGAGTCCTGGCTCGACCGCCCCGACGTTCCGGCCTGAGCAGGGGAGCAGCAGGGGCGGAGGGACTCGAACCCCCGACCTACGGTTTTGGAGACCGCCGCTCTACCAACTGAGCTACGCCCCTGTGCGGTAGGCCAGTGTACCGAGGGAGTTTCCGCCCGAACCCGGCGGGCAGACCCACGTCCATGAGCGAACTCGTGGACGAGCCGGAGGGCCTCGGGGACGATCCCGGGGAGAACGAGCTGACCGACGCGCAGGCGGAGAAGGGCTACGGCGAGGACGAGGGCGAGCGGGAGGAGTCGCTCCCGCCCGAATAAGCTCGACGCGTGCAGCGGCACGCGCTCGGATTGCTGTTCGCCGTACTCGCGACCGCCCTGGCGGCCGTTGCCGCGTACGCCCTCGCAGGCGCGGACGACACCGGGCGACTCGTGATCGGGCTGGCCGCCGCTGCAGTCGCCGCCTGGCTCGCCACGCTCTCGGCGAGCGCCTTCCGCCGTCGCGGGCGGTGAGCTACTGAGGAGTCCGCCGGGAAACGCCGTATTCTCTCGGACGTGACGACGCGGGCCGACGAGACCCAGCAGCTCTGGCTCGACTACCGGCGGACGGGCGATCAGAAGATCCGCGACCGCCTGATCCTCACGTACGCGCCGCTCGTGAAGTACGTCGCCGGCCGGCTCGGCTCGGGGCTGCCCGCGCACGTGGACGAGGGCGATCTCGTCTCGTACGGCCTCCTCGGCCTGATCGGCGCGATCGAGCGCTACGACCCGGCACGCGACGTGAAGTTCGAGACGTACGCGATGGCCCGGATCAAGGGCCAGATCATCGACGAGCTCCGCTCGATGGACTGGGTGCCGCGGTCCGTGCGGGCCCGCGCACGCCACATCGAGCGGGCGATCGGCGAACTCGAGGCGCGTCTTGGCCGCGCGCCGACCGACGAGGAGATCTCGAAGAAGCTCGGCATCACCGAGGAAGAGCTCGAGGAGAGCCTCGGCGAGATCGCCCGCTCCTCGATCGCGGCGCTCGACGAGCTCTGGACCGTCTCGGGCTCGGGCGGCGACCAGGTGGCCCTCATCGACACGATCGAGGACGAGAGCGCTCCCGACCCGCAGGGCACGCTCTCGGTGACCGAGCAGAAGGAGGCGCTCGCCGACGCGATCGCGCGACTGCCCGAGCGCGAGAAGCTCGTGGTCACCCTCTACTACTACGAGGAGCTGACCCTGCGCGAGATCGGCGAGGTGCTCGGCGTCACCGAGTCGCGCGTCTCGCAGCTGCACACGAAGGCGATCCTCCGGCTCAAGGCGCACATTGCCTCGGCCGGCGCTCCGGCCGCTCTGTAGCGGCGATCCGCCTCCCCGGCAGGGATACGATGCGGCTCGAAGCGACCGAGGAGGACACGTCCCGCCATGCCTGCCACCGAGCCCACGAAGATCCGGAACATCGCCGTCGCCGGCCACCGCGGCGTCGGGAAGACGTCCCTCGTCGAGGCGCTGTTGTACGAGTCCGGCAAGATCAACCGGCTCGGCAGCATCGACCAGGGGTCGACGGTCTCGGACTGGGACGAGCACGAGCAGAAGCGGGGGATGTCCCTCTCCGGCTCGCTCTGCCACCTCGAGTGGAAGGACCGCAAGATCAACCTCGTCGACACGCCCGGCGACGCGGGGTTCCAGGCGGACACCTACGCAGCATTGCGGGTCGTCGAGGGAGTCGTCGTCGTCCTCAGCGGCGTGATGGGGGTCGAGGTCAACACTTCGCGCGTGTGGAAGCGCGCCGAGGATCTCGAGCTCTCGCGCGTCCTCTTCGTCAACATGCTCGACCGCGAGCGCGCCGACTTCTTCCGCGTGCTCGAGGCTGCCCGGCAGCAGCTGTCCGACCGCTGCGTCGCGATCCAGCTCCCGATCGGCAGCGAGCACGAGCTGACGGGAATCGTCGACCTCCTTCACATGTGCGCGTACATGGATCCGTCCGGCGGGCGCGAAGGCGGGCCGCAGCCGATCCCCGACTCGATGACCGACCTCGTGCAGGAGCATCGCGAGAAGCTCCTCGACGCCGTGGTCGAGACCGACGAGGAGCTCATGGGCCGCTACCTCGAGGGCGAGGAGCTCGAGGCAGAGGCCGTGGCGGACGCGCTCAAGCAGGCGGTGACGCGCGACGAGCTCTACCCGGTCGCGTGCGGGGTGGCCTCGAAGAACCTCGGCACGACGGCGCTCCTCGACCTGCTCGTCGAGGGCGTTCCGTCGCCCGCCAAGAAAGGGACGACGATCGAGTTCGGCGACGCGAAGCAGGCCGTCTTCGTCTTCAAGACGATCGCCGACCCGTTCACCGGCCGCATCAGCTGCTTCCGCGTCCTCGCCGGGCCGGTCTCGGGCGACACGACGCTCGTGGACCCGCGCACGCACGCGAAGGAGCGGCTCGGCCAGGTGCTCCTGATGCAGGGCAAGGACTCCGAGCAGGTCGAGGCGCTCGGCATCGGGGATCTCGGCGCGGTGGCAAAGCTCAAGGATGTCGTCACCGGCGACGTGCTCGTCGACCACGAGGTCGCGGTCGAGCCGCCGCACATCGACTTCCCCGAGCCGGTGATGAGCTTCGCCGTCACGCCGAAGGCGAAGGGCGACGAGGAGAAGATGGCGACCGGCCTCCGCCGCCTCCACGAGGAGGATCCGACCCTGCTGCTGCGGCGCGACCCCCAGACCGGCGAGCAGCTCCTCTCCGGCCTGTCGCAGATGCAGGTGGAGGTCGCGGTCGACCGGCTCAACACGCGCTTTCACGTCGAGGTCGAGCTCCACCCGCCACGCGTGCCGTACAAGGAGACGATCCGCAAAGAGGCGCGGGCGCGGCACCGCTACAAGAAGCAGACGGGCGGCCGCGGCCAGTTCGGCGACTGCGCGATCGTGCTCGAGCCGCTGCCGGCGGAGGACGGCGAGCTGGGCTACGAGTTCGTCGACAAGATCGTCGGCGGCGTCATCTCCCAGGGGTACCGGCCCGCCGTGGACAAGGGCATCCGGGAGGCGATGGAGCACGGCGAACTCGCCGGCGCGCCCGTGCAGGGTGTCCGCGTGCTGCTCGTCGACGGGATGGAGCACAACGTCGACTCCTCGGAGATGGCCTTCAAGATCGCGGGATCGATGGCGTTCAAGGAGGCGTACCAGCAGGCGGATCCCGTGCTGCTCGAGCCGATCATGGAGCTCGAGGTGACGGTGCCCGACGACAACGTCGGCGCCGTGAACGGCGACCTCAACTCGCGGCGCGGGCGGCTGCAAGGGATGGAGCCGGCGGGCGGCATGACGACGATCAAGGCCGAGGTGCCGATGGCCGAGATCCTCACGTACTCGCAGGCGCTGACCTCCATGACGGGTGGCCGCGGCGACTACTCGATGCACTTCCTCCGCTACGAGGAAGTCCCGGCGCACGTCGCGCAGAAGATCATCGAGCAGACCAAGCGCGAGCGCGAAGAGGCCAAGGTCTGATGGCGGAGGAGGAGCAGACCAAGGCGGCCAAGCCGGATCACGAACCACCGGCCGGAGCGGAGGCCTCAGCGCGCTGGACCGGCGGCGCGAAGCCGCTCGATTACGCCGCGACGGCAAAGTGGCTCGTCCTGCGCAAGAAGGAGAAGCCCTCCGCCGAGATCTTCTCGGTCTCGTACGTCGCCGAGGGGGGCGACGGCAATCGGCCGGTCGCGTTCGTCTTCAACGGCGGGCCGGGCGCGTCGTCGGCGTATCTGCACATGGGTGCCGTCGGCCCGCAGAGGGTGGCGTTCCCCGCCAACGGCACGCTTCCGACGCTGCCGCCGCGACTCGTCCAGAACGAGTCCTCCTGGCTGTCGTGGGCCGACCTTGTGTTCGTCGACCCGGTCGGCACCGGCTTCAGCCGCATCATCGAGAAGGACGGAGAGAAGAAGGACGAGAAGCCGGCCGAGGGCGAGAAGCCGGACCCGAACGAGTACTTCGGCCAGAAGCGCGACCTCGAGTCCCTCTGCGAGTTCATGGCGCGCTGGCTCTCCGAGCACGATCGCTGGGGGTCGCCGATCTTCATCGCAGGCGAGAGCTACGGCGGCTACCGCGTCGGCCGGCTCGTGCGCATGCTGCAGGAGGAGACCGGCATCGGCCTCAACGGTGCGATCCTGATCTCGCCCGCGCTCGAGCTGACCGGGCTCGCGGGGGACGACTACGGCGTCGTGCAGTGGGTCGATCTGCTGCCGACGATGGCCGCCGGCGCCTCCTTCCACGGCCGGTCGCGGGCGTTCGCCGCGGGAACGCCGCTTGCCGACGTGTTCGCCGGCGCGGAGGAGTTCGCCAGCGGCGACTACGCGACCTTCCTGATTCGCGGCGCCTCCCTCGGCGCGCCCGAGCGGGAGCGCACGCTCGGAAGGCTTGCGGACCTCGTCGGCCTTCCGCTCGAGCTCGTGACGCGCGCTGAAGGCCGGATCTCGCCGATCGTGTTCGCCCGCGAGCTGCTCCGCGACGAGCAGAAGGTGGTCGGCTTCTACGACGTCTCGATCACGTCGGTCGACCCGTTCCCCGACCGGGCGGAGCACGAGGCGCCGGATCCGACCCTCGCCGGCATCGGGCCCGCCTACACCGCGGCGGTCAACCGCCAGCTCCGCTCCGAGATCGGCGTCCGCACCGATCGCGAATACCGCCTGCTCAGCCTCGAGGTCAACCAGGCGTGGAAGGAGGACACGCAGCGGCACTTCTTCGCTCCGCCCGAGGGCGCGACCGACTCGTTCCGCTACGGGATGGCGCTCAACCCGCACCTGCGCGCCTTCCTCACGCACGGGCGGTACGACATGGCGACGCCGTACTACGCGAGCGACCGGCTGCGCAACCTCATGCGCCTCGACCCGGACACGACGGGCCGCCTGACGGTGCGGCACTTCGAGGGCGGGCACATGTTCTACGCGTGGGAGGAGAGCCGCCGCGCGTTCACGGCCGCGATCGAGGAGTTCGTCGCGGGCGCTCTGGC